>NZ_CAJMZG010000004.1:0-449755 GCF_905220255.1 Paraburkholderia sp. J69-1
GCATGCCGGGGCTTTTTTGCATCGCTTGCAACGCGATAAGCGGATAAACCGCGTTCAGGCCTGCGCCAGACGGCCCAGCGCCGCTTCCAGTTCCTCGGGCTCGTACGCCGCCAGCACATCGGCGACCGGCTTTTCCAGCGCCTTCAGTTGCGAGCGCAGAATCTCCTGCTTCACCACCAGCAACTGGCTCGGGTGCATCGAGAATTCCGTGAGACCCATGCCCAGCAGCAGACGCGTGAGTTGCGGATCGCCCGCCATCTCGCCGCACACCGAGACCGGCACGCCCGCGCGCTTCGCCTCGCGCAGCGTGTGCGAGATCAGTTGCAGCACGGCCGGGTGCAGCGGATCGTAGAGATCGGCCACGGCGTTGTCGGCGCGATCGATCGCCAGCGTGTACTGGATCAGGTCGTTGGTGCCGATCGAGAGGAAATCCAGACGCCGCAGGAACATCGGCAAGGCCAGCGCCGCGGCGGGAATCTCGATCATCGCGCCCACCTGCACGTTCGGATCGTAGGACAGGCCCGCGTCGTCGAGCTGGCGCTTGGCTTCGCGGATCAGGTCGAGCGTCTGGTCGATCTGCTGCGCGTGCGCGAGCATCGGAATCAGGATCTTGACCGTGCCGAACGACGACGCGCGCAGAATCGCGCGCAACTGCGTGAGGAACATCTGCGGCTCGGACAGGCTCCAGCGGATCGCGCGCAGGCCCAGCGCCGGGTTCGCGGCGGTTTCGTAGCCGTCGCTGGCGCTCATGGCGTCGAGCGGTTTATCGGCACCCACGTCGATCGTGCGGATCGTCACGGGCAGGCCGTTCATCAATTCCGCCGCGCGCTTGTAGGCTTCGAACTGCTCGTCCTCTTCCGGCAACTGGTCCTTGTGATTCATGAACAGGAACTCGGTGCGGAACAGGCCCACGCCGGTCGCGCCCGAATCGAGCGCCGCCTGGGCGTCCTCGGGCAGTTCGATGTTCGCGCAAAGCTGGATCTTCGCGCCGCACAGCGTCTGCGTGGGCGAGAACTTCAGGCGCTGCAGCTTGCGCCGCTCGAGCGCCATCTCGCTCTGGCGATAGGTGTACTCCTCCAGCACGATGGGCGCGGGATCGACGATCACCACGCCATGATCGCCATCGACGATGATGAGATCGTCCTGACGGATCAGCGTGCTCGCCTGCTGCACGCCCACGGCGGCCGGAATGCCCAGACTGCGCGCGACGATCGCCGTATGCGAAGTGCGCCCGCCCAGATCGGTGACGAAGCCCTGAAACGTTTGCCCTTTGAATTGCAGCATGTCGGCGGGCGCGATGTCGTGCGCCACCACGATCATCTCGTCGCAGCCGCCGTGCAGCGCGGGCGGCGAGGCGCCCGCGAGCGCCTTGAGCACGCGCTCGACGACCTGTTCGATGTCGGCTTTGCGCTCGCGCAGGTATTCGTCTTCGACGTCGTCGAAGTGGCGCGAGAGGCGTTCGAGCTGTTCGGTCAGCGCCCACTCCACGTTGAAGCGGCGCGTGCGGATGAGGTCGATGGTCTCCTGCACGAGCATGACGTCGTTCAGGATCATGAGGTGCACGCCGATGAACGCGCCCATTTCACTGGGGGCGTCGGCGGCGAGGTCGGCACGCAGCGTATCGAGTTCCTGCTCGACGAGCTTGAGCGCCACCCGGAAGCGCTCGATTTCGCCGTCGATCTGCGCGAGTTCGACCAGATAGTGGTCGACGTCGAGCGCAGCCGGCGCGATCAGATACGCCCGTCCGATGGCGATACCACGTGATACGGGAATTCCATGCAGCGTGAACGGCACGCGCACCTCCTCTGGTTATGTGATGCCGCGGCAAACCGCTGCAATGCGCTCTCTCTGACCCCGGCCTTTATTATAAATTCCGCGCCGCGCGGATGTTCTTTTTACGCATGATTCGCAGCGCGAAATAGCGCCTTCTGCAGGTGTTATCGTCGCGGGGCACCAAAGAAAACGCCGCGTTCGAACGCGGCGTCGTGGCTTTGGCTTTCGTCCGTCGAAACGGAGCAGCGAGGCGCTTTTCCAGCACGCCTTTATTACTTGCTTACTGCGCGTGCTTATTGCGCCTGCTGATTGCGCCTGCTTATTGACCTTCGCCGAATTTATCGGCGATCAGCTTGAGCAGCGCGCCCATCGCGTCGGCCTCGTCCGGGCCTTCGGTTTCGATCAGCACGGTGCTGCCGATGCCCGCGGCCAGCATCATCACGCCCATGATGCTCTTGGCGTTGATGCGGCGGCCGTTACGGCTCATCCAGATTTCCGACTGATAGTTGCCCGCCAGTTGCGTCAGCTTCGCCGACGCCCGCGCATGCAGGCCGAGTTTGTTCACGATGGTCGTTTCTTGTTGCAGCATAGGTCGATCCAGGCGCTGAGGGATGAAGTAAAACTGTGTGATTGTGCGTCGATTGTGCGTCGCGCGCGTCAGACACGCGCGCTGCGCGTCCGGCCGCTTGCGCGACCGGAAACGGAATGCTGGTGAGATGAGGCGCGCCCAAGCCGGCGTGAGCCAGATCGAGCCGGCTCAGGCCGTGCCGGCAGGCTTGAGCGCCATGGCCGCAGCCGCGGGCGCCGCACTGCCTGCTTCGTTACGCGCGGCCAGATCGGCCTTGGCGGTGCTGTTTGCCGCAGCGGACGCCGCCGCCGCGGTCACGGCCGCTTTTGCCACGGCTTCGGAGGCCGCTTCGGCGCACGGTGTCGGCGAGCAACCGCAATCGTTGACCTGTGCGGGCGTGCTCGGCCCGATCGGCTGAACGCCCTTGCTCGCACCCGCCAGCGCCTTTTCCACCAGCGTGTCGAGCGGCGTCGCGCGGTAACAGACCGCGCGCACCAGCATCGGCAGATTGACGCCCGCCAGCACGCGCACCTGCGGCAACGTCGCCAGACGCGCGGCGATGTTCGACGGCGTAGCGCCGAACATATCGGTGAGAACGAGTGCCCCGTTTTCCTCGCGCAAACGCTCGACTTCGGCGTTCGCCTGCGCGACGACCTGGGCGGGGTCGCTGTCGGGCAACACATCCAGAGCGCCGATGCGCGCCGGACAGCCGCCGTAGATGTGGGCAATGCATTCGCGCAGCGCAGTAGCGAGCGGTGCGTGAGCGATGATCAGAATCCCTGCCATGTCAGCGTGACTACAAATAACGGCTTCGGTTGATGCCTTGGGCCGATCTCCGAAGATCGCGTCCGACAGCGCCGACCTGCGGCCAGCCGTGGGCCATCAGGGTCGGAACATGCGCCGGGTTGCCGTGCCGCGACGTTTATGGCGTCGCAGCGCATGACCCGGGCGCGGGCTCGCGGCATTGTAGCAGGGTCATTTTCGTGCCGACCATGCGGTTTTGCTCGCGGTATTCACACCTCGATTTGAGCAGATCTTGTGCCTTGCAGCACGCAATCGCCCGTCTCAAGGCGCGCCCACAGTCGGAAGATGCCGTCGCGGCGGTAGGAATCAAGCACCCTGCCACCGCGATTCGAGCCCTTCCTCCATCGATTTATAGCCGTTTTTATGCGTTTCGGGCTGTTGCGCACACACGACGGGCAAAATCAGGCCGCCGCACGCTCCAGCGCGTCGATGAACATCGCCGCCACGTCGAAGCCGGTCTGCTCCATGATTTCGCGGAAACACGTCGGGCTCGTCACGTTGACTTCGGTGAGCCAGTCGCCGATCGCATCGAGCCCCACCAGCAGCAGCCCGCGCTCGACCAGCTTCGGCCCCAGCGTTTTCGCAATCTCCAGATCGCGCGCCGTGAGCGGCTGCGCCACGCCCAGCCCGCCCGCCGCCAGGTTGCCGCGCACCTCGTTGCCCTGCGGAATGCGCGCGAGCGAATACGGCACCGGCTCGCCGCCGATCAGCAGGATGCGCTTGTCGCCGGCCTTGATTTCGGGGATGAACTTCTGCGCCATGACGCTGCGGCGGCCGTCCTCGCTCAGCATCTCGATGATCGAGCCCAGGTTCATGCCGTCCGCCTTGACGCGGAATACGCCCATGCCGCCCATGCCGTCGAGCGGCTTGAGGATCACGTCCTGATGCTGCTCGTGGAATTGGCGCAGACGCGCGGCGTCGCGCGTGACCAGCGTCGGCGCGACGAACTGCGCGAATTCGCCGATGGCAAGTTTTTCCGAGTGATCGCGGATCGCCTGCGGCTTGTTGAAAATCTTCGCGCCCGCGCGCTCGGCGATTTCGAGCAGCCACGTCGAGGTGACGTACTCCATGTCGAAGGGCGGGTCCTTGCGCATGATGACGGCGTCGAAGCCGGTCAGCTCGCGCGAATCGGGCGCGTCCTTGAACCACATCTCGCGATGCAGATCCGCCGTATCGCCGACGATCTCGAAGCGGCGCACATCGGCTTCGACCTTGCCGTCCACCCAGGCGAGATGCTGCGGCTCGCACGCAAACAGCGTGTGACCGCGCTTCGCGGCCTCGGCCATCATCGCGTAGGTCGAATCCTTGTAGATCTTGAACCGCTCGAGCGGATCGGCGATGAAGAGAATGTCCATGTCGTCCCTGCAGCTATGCTGATGTTTTGCTGGAAATTTGCCAGCCTTGATGACGGCTGCGCCCGCTCGGGGCGGGCGCAGCAAGGTGTTGTTATCGACGGTTTCGACGCTTTTTGCAGCAATCCGGCCTTACACCTGGATTGCCTCGGGGTCGGTCTTTTCCAGCTCGACCGATGCCGCCAGCAAGCCAAGACGCGCGACCACGCCGTACATGTAGAAGCGGTTCGGCGGCGCCGCGCCCGGCTTCGCCCGCGTATCGGGCAGCGCCGTGTGCTCGAAGCCCAGCGGCACGAAATGCATGCCCGGCGCGTTCAGGTTCTGGTCGCGCTCGCGGCTGCCGTGCGCGCGGTAGAAACCGCCCACCACGTAACGGTCGATCATGTACACGACCGGCTCGGCCACTTCGTCGCCGATATGCTCGAAGGTGTAGACGCCTTCCTGCACGATGACGTCGCGCACTTCCAGCCCGTCCTTCGTGGCCGACATCTTCGCACGTTCGCGCTTGGTGAGTGCGGCGACCTCGGAGGCGTCGTGCACCGTCATCACGCCGCGGCCATCGGTGCCCGCATCGGACTTGATGACCACGTAAGGCTTTTCGGTGATGCCGTACTCGCGATACTTCTTCGCGATCTTCTTGAGCACCGCGTCGATCGACGTGGCCAGTTGCTCCTCGCCCGTGCGCGCCTCGAAATCGACGTTTTCCACGTGCGCGAAGTACGGATTGATCATCCACGGATCGACGCCGACCATCTTGGCGAACTTCTTCGCCACGTCGTCGTAGCAGGAAAAGTGCGTCGATTTGCGGCGCACGGCCCATGCGGCGTGCAGCGGCGGCAGCAGATATTGCTCGTGCAGATTTTCGAGCACCGACGGAATGCCGCCCGACAGATCGTTGTTCAGAAGAATCGAGCACGGGTCGAAGTTCTTCAGGCCCAGGCGGCGCTGCGAACGTTCGAGCGGTTCGAGCACGATCTTCTGGCCGTCGGCGAGCGAAATCGTCACGGGACCGGCGATGTTCTCGTCGAAAGTGCCGAAGCGCACGTTCAGCCCCGCCTGACGCATGATGGTCGCGAGGCGCGCGACGTTTTCGAGGTAGAAGGCGTTGCGCGTGTGCTGCTCGGGGATCACGAGCAGGTTCTTGGCGTCCGGGCAGATTTTTTCGACGGCGGCCATGGCCGCCTGCACGGCGAGCGGCAGCACTTCCATCGGCAGGCAATGGAAAGCGCCGGGGAACAGATTGGTGTCGACCGGCGCCAGCTTGAAGCCGGCGTTGCGCAGGTCCACGGAAGCGTAAAAAGGCGGCGTGTGTTCCTGCCATTCGAGGCGGAACCAGCGCTCGATGGCCGGCGTCGCGTCGAGGATGCGCTGCTCCAGCTCGAGGAGCGGGCCGTTCAACGCCGTAACCAGATGCGGGACCATAAGGTATTACTCGCGGACAAAAGCTGATTGATTGTAGGAAAACCGGGAGCTTATCTGGGGACGATTGCGCCGGTTACAAGATGGCTTTTCCCTTACGTTCCATAGGGTTACTCACCGATCCGGCCATTGCGCACGCCGCACACCCCGCCGTGGCGTCACCTGCCCCCGTTATCCACATCGGATATCCATTCTGGACCGCACGCCCCGTCAAACGCAATGGGGCCGCACGAATTCAGGGCTCAACGGTGTAACGCCTGAGCGCGCGTCTTATTCCAGCGTGCGCGTCCTGTTTCCAACCGCATGCCCGCCCGCAAAAGCCACGCCCAAAAAAAGAAAGGGCCCGCCATAAAGACGGGCCCAAGTCGCTGTGCTCCAGGTACTGCTACTGCTGCACTGCTGCTACACCGCTGCTACATCTTCTCCCAGCATGCTGCCACCCTGTGCGAAGTCATGCTGTGCTGCTCGTAAGATTATTCGACGCGCTCGCCATGGAGGATCACGTCGAGACCTTCGCGTTCTTCTTCTTCCGTGACGCGCAGGCCCATGACCATGTCGATCACCTTCAGCAGGATGAAGCTCACCACGCCGCTGTAGATCACGGTCGTCATCACGCCCTTGATCTGCAGGATCACGCTGCCGTCCGCGCCGCCGATGTCATGCACCGCGAACACGCCGGTCAGGATTGCACCGATGATGCCGCCGATACCATGCACGCCGAATGCGTCGAGCGAGTCGTCGTAGCCGAACTTGTGCTTGAGCCACGTTGCCGACCAGAAGCAGACCACGCCTGCCACCACGCCGATCACGATCGAACCCATCACGCCCACGAAACCCGAAGCCGGCGTGATCGCCACCAGACCTGCGACTGCACCCGAAGCGATACCGAGCACCGAAGGCTTGCCCTTGGCGATCCACTCCGCGAACATCCAGCCGAGAGCCGCGCATGCCGTGGCGACCTGCGTCGTCAGCATGGCGAAGCCGGCACGGCCGTCAGCCGCGACTGCCGAACCTGCGTTGAAGCCGAACCAGCCCACCCACAGCATGGCCGCGCCCATCAGCGTGAGGACCAGGTTGTGCGGTGCCATGACTTCGCGGCCATAGCCCACGCGCTTGCCCAGCATCAGGCAGCAGACCAGGCCTGCAACACCGGCGTTGATGTGCACCACCGTGCCGCCTGCGAAGTCGAGGATGCCTGCGCTTGCCAGCCAGCCGGTCGGTTCCCAGACCATGTGAGCGATCGGCGAGTAGACGATGATCGACCACAGCGACATGAACACCAGCATCGCCGAGAACTTCATGCGGTCAGCGAATGCGCCGGTGATCAGCGCCGGCGTGATGATCGCGAACGTCATCTGATAGACGAAGTAGACGCTTTCCGGGATCGTCGAGGCCAGGTGGCTCACCGTCAGCGTGGTCGCCTTGTCGCCCTTGATGTAGTTCATGCCTTCAAGGAAGACGCGCGAGAAGCCGCCGATGAACGGGCCGCCCGGCGTGAACGCGAGGCTGTAGCCGATCACCGTCCAGATCACCGTGACGACGCAGGTGATGGCGAAGCTTTGCATCAGCGTCGAGAGCACGTTCTTCTTGCGGACCATGCCGCCGTAGAAGAGCGCGAGGCCCGGGATCGTCATGAACAGCACGAGTGCGGTGGAGGTCAGCATCCACGCGGTATCGCCCGAGTTGATCTTCGACGAATCGACCGAGAACGGCGCGGTCGGTGCGGCCGGCGCTGCTGCTGCAGCGGCGGCGGCCGATGCGTCAGCCGGTGCGCTGGCCGCTGCGGCCGGCGCCGAAGCGGCGGCGGCGGCGGGTGCCGAAGCGTCGGCGGCGGAAGCCGTAGCGGCTGCCGATGCGTCAGCGGTCGTAACTGCGGGTGCAGATGCCGCGGCGGGGGCGGACGCATCGTCCGCCAGCGCGGCGCCGATGCCGCCAGCCAGCAGCGAGCCGGCCATCAGCAAGGACATGATTAGTTTGCGCATCTCGGGTTCCTCTTGTCTCTTCTATCTGGTCTCTAACGCTCGTTGAAGCGTTGGTTAAAGCGCGTCGGCGCCGGTCTCGCCGGTGCGGATGCGGATGACTTGTTCGATGGGGGTGACGAAAATCTTGCCGTCACCGATCTTGCCGGTGCGCGCTGCGCGCTCGAGTGCCTCGATAGCCTGATCGACGATGTCGTCGGACACGGCGGCTTCGATCTTCACTTTCGGCAGGAAGTCGACGACATACTCCGCACCGCGATACAGCTCGGTATGGCCCTTCTGACGGCCGAAGCCCTTCACTTCCGTGACCGTGATCCCCGACACGCCGATGGCCGACAGAGCCTCGCGTGCTTCATCGAGCTTGAACGGCTTGATGATTGCTGTAATCAGTTTCATGTAGTCCTCGCTGTGGTTGCTTTCATCCCGTATTCACTTCTGCAACGGGCGCCTGCGGTGCGGGTCTCGCCCCGCTGGCGCACCGCGAGCCAGCCGTTTTTCGGTGCGCGGGGGGTTATTAGCAACACCCGTGCCAATTCGATCGAACGCGTTTCTTTGTCGCCTTCGCGGCCTGGCTGCGACGAAGTTCGATGCACGAAGCGGCCATCCCGTGGACAATGCCGTTCCGCACGCCGAAGTCCGCGCCGCGCGGGCCGCGGCGCGCTCGCACACGGCCCTGGCCGAACGGCCAGCGCTGGCCTCGAGCGGTGGCGGCGCCAGGCGAGAGTTGCTAGAGTGTTCTCAAGGATTCAGGCGCGGCACGATCGCCTCAGATGCACGCGGATAAGCGTGAGAACGAAGCGCGGCGGGCCGTGAAGCGCTCATGGAAGGCGCGCCGCGTGTGCACATTCCAGGCACGCGGTTCGCGAACGAATTCCGCACACCAGACGCGCACCAGATGCGCACACGGGCATCGCGGGCTTCGCGGGTCTCGCACCAAGATCGATCACGATCGACAGCGAGGCACAGTCGAAACGAAATCTGCACATTTTTTGTGCAGCGAAGGGGAAACCGAATGAAACAACCGAACGACGTATTCAACGATCTGCAGTCGAAGGTCAGCGAACTTCTCAAGAACTCGCCCGCGCGCGATGTCGAGCGCAACGTGCGCGCGATGCTCTCGCAAGGCTTTTCGAAGCTTGAACTGGTCACGCGCGAGGAATTCGACGCGCAGACGCAGGTGCTGGTGCGTACGCGTCAGCGTCTGGAAGAGCTCGAGCGCCGCGTGGCCGAACTCGAACAGAAGCTGCCCGTTGCCGCCGCCTCAACTGGCCAGTCGTCCTGATCAATTCTCTCTTCATCAAGGCAAGCGAGCCGTAACGGTTTAGCAATGGAACCGTAAAGGGGCACGCGCTTCACCAGCCTGGCGCATGCAGTCAAACGGCGTGAACCGCAAATCACGCCGCAACGCATGCGCTGCCTTTCGGAGATTTCCATGTCGCTTGCCGTGGTGAAAAGCCGCGCGCCGGCTGCTGGCCGCGCGCCCGAAGTGACTGTCGAAGTTCACCTCGCCAATGGGTTGCCGTCGTTTTCCATCGTCGGTTTGCCCGATCTGGAAGTCCGCGAGAGCCGCGAGCGTGTGCGCGCTGCGCTCTCGAACTGCGGCTTCGACTTTCCAGTCCGCAGAATCACCGTCAATCTCGCGCCCGCCGATCTCCCGAAAGAATCGGGGCGTTTCGATCTCCCCATCGCCTTGGGCATTCTGGCGGCCAGCGGGCAGATTCCTGCGGCTTCGCTCACGTCCACGCGTGAATTCGCGGGCGAACTCTCGCTCACGGGCGCGGTGCGCCCCATGCGCGGCGCGTTCGCGATGGCCTGCGGGACAGCGCGCGCGCACGCCGCCAGCGAGACAACGCCCGAGCTTTATCTCCCCGCCGATAACGCCGCCGAAGCCGCACTCGTGCCCGGCGTGGACGTCTACGCGGTCACCGACCTGCGCGCGCTGTGCGGGCATCTCGCGCGCGCTGAAGACGCGCGCCTCGCGCCCGTGCGCGCTCCTGCACTCGATACCGCGCTCGCCACGCCCGCGCCCGATATGGCCGATGTGATCGGCCAGCACGGTGCGCGCCGCGCGCTCGAAGTCGCGGCGGCGGGCGGTCATCATCTGCTGATGGTCGGGCCGCCCGGCGCGGGCAAGTCGATGCTCGCGGCGCGCCTGCCCGGCCTGCTGCCGCCGATGAGCGACGAAGAAGCGCTTGCCAGCGCGGCGTTGCTCTCGGCCAGCGCGATCGGGTTTTCGCCGCAGCAGTGGCGTCGCCGGCCGTTTCGCGCGCCGCATCATTCGTCGAGCGCGGCGGCGCTGATCGGCGGGCGCAATCCGCCCCAGCCCGGCGAAATCACGCTCGCGCATCTGGGCGTGCTGTTTCTCGACGAATTCTTTGAGTTCGACCGTCACGTGCTGGAGACGCTGCGCGAGCCGCTGGAAGCCGGCGCCATCACCATTTCTCGCGCCGCGTGGCAGACGGATTTTCCCGCCGCCTGCCAGTTGGTCGCGGCAATGAATCCGTGCCCGTGCGGCTGGCGCGGCGACCCTTCCGGGCGTTGCCGCTGCACGCCTGAAGGTGCGGCGCGTTATCGGCGCAAACTGTCCGGGCCGCTGCTCGACCGGATCGATATCCAGATCGAACTGCCCGCGCTGCCGCCTGCCGAACTGGCTTCGCGTGCAGTGACGCCCGGCGAACCGAGCGGCGTGATCGCGCGGCGCGTCGCAGCGGCGCGCGAGCGTCAACAGGTTCGCCAGGGCAAAACCAACCGCGAACTGAGCGGCCGCGAAACCGACGAAGTCTGCCGCCCCGACGCCGCCGGCGAAGCCTTGTTGCGCGAAGCGGGCGAGCGGTTCGGCTGGTCAGCGCGCGCTTACTATCGCGCCCTCAAGGTCGCCCGCACGATCGCCGATCTCGCGGGCGCCGCCATGCCCGATGCCGCGCATGTCGCCGAAGCGGTGCAGTATCGGCGCGCTTTTAGCGATCAGTAGTGCGGATCAATCGTCTGACAGGAACTCCGGCAAGCTGGCGCACGGGCTGCAAAGCTGACTTCGAAGCCACGCGACAAACCGCCGCCGCGGGCTTGCGCCCAATCCTTCAGATGGATCAAAAAATCGAAGTCAAGACTTGACTTATGCACACTTCGTCGGCTTGGTCTCGTTTCGAGATACGATTCGCATTCCGCCTCGATACAAAACGCAAGTCATTGATTTTTATACGTTTCAAAAAACGACAAGAAGCGGCGAAAACTGACAAACAGCCCACAGCGCGGCCTTTTGCGGGCGACGGCGCCGTTTTACCCACAAAGTTGTCCACAGGACCTGTGGGTAACCAGTAAACCTTCAATCAAATCCGGCAGATAGCTCGTAAACCCAGGAGAGGACTTTCACTTCGGCGCGCAAATGGCCATGTGAACGGGCGTGCAGATACGTCTACGCTCCGGTCTCCTGAATACGTGCTCAGTAGAGCTTGAACGATTGGAAGAACTGATCGACCTGCTCGGCGGCGGGCTGCTCGCGCCCGACGATCGCCAGTTGATAGGCGTGCGCGCCCTTCGCAACGAAACGCGCGTGGATCGTGCGCGCTTCCTCTTTCGCCCCGGCTTTGCCCGACAGTTCCATATCGAAGCCCGGCACGCTGCCGCCCGTCGCCAGCGGCACGGCCACAGCGCGCGCCTCGGGCGGCGCGCCGACATTGCGGGCAAGGCCATCGCGCAGGAAAGTCAGCGCCTTTTGCTGCGTGGCGGGCTGCGCGTCGGGCAGATCGAGCGTGCCGATCACGAACACCGCCCCGCCGACCTCGGCGGTCTGCATATGCATGCGCATGGGCGCACCGTTCACGTCGATGTTGCGCACGTCCGCGCCGGGTTTGGCGGGCATGTCCACGCTGTAGCCGCTCGCGTTGTTCGAGATCGTGCGCCAGTCGTAGGTCGGTGAGCAGGCGATCAGCGCGCAAAAAAACAGGCCACAAAACGAAACACACAGCGAGCGGGCCGCAACAAGGCGAAAACGGCGAATGACGTCGATGAGCATGTGAGCGCAAATGGGGCGAGATGGCGGACGCCGAACATTATCCTGCACAGGCGAGCGCGCGTGCCGCCGCAGCCGCTATGCCGGGAAATTCGGCGCTACAATGTTCGCCCGAGCCATTGCGAGATAGACTGGCTCCGCCAGATCCGCATCCGATCGGCACCATTGCGCACCGATTTGCGCTCTTTCCAGCGCCCGAGGCTTCACCCATGACCGCATCCCCGACTCCTGCCAAGGCCCGTTCCGGCGCGATCCGCAACATCGCTGCGGCGATCGTTGTCGTCGCCATCGCCGTGGCCGGCTACTTCGCTTTCTTCGGCAGCCAGCAGCGCGTGCCCGACGCCACCTTCACGCTGCTTTCGGGCCAGAAGGTGTCGACGGCCGACCTCAAGGGCAAGGTCTATCTGATCAACTTCTGGGCGACGAGCTGCGCAACCTGCATGCAGGAAATGCCGCAGATGGTCCAGACCTATAACCGCTTCAAGGGCGAAGGCCTCGAATTCGTCGCCGTGGCGATGAACTACGATGCGCCGATGTACGTCGCCAACTACGCGCAAACGCGCCAGTTGCCGTTCAAGGTGGCGATGGACGACGGTTCGGCGGCGAAGCAGTTCGGCAACGTGCAACTCACGCCGACGACCTTCGTGGTCGACCGCAACGGCAAGATCCTCAAGCGCTACGTGGGCGAGCCGCAATTCGCGGAACTCGACCAACTGCTGCAGAAGGCGCTGGCGACCTGATACGCCGCGCCCTGCGCAAACCGGCACACGTGAAAACGGCAGCGAATTCGCTGCCGTTTTGCTTTTGCGCGCTCACCCGCGCGTGTCGCTCTCCTGGCGCGCCACCAGCCCATAGCGGCGAATCTTCTCGTAGAGCGTGGCCTTTGCCATCTGCAGGCGCTCGGCGGCCTGAGCGACCGCGCCATGCGTCTGCTGCAACGCATCGGCGATCAAGGCGCGCTCGTACTGCTCGACACGCTCCTTGAGCGGCAAGGCCTCGTCGGCGCCTGCGGACGACGGCGGCGCGACATCGTCGGGAATCCCAAGCACATGGCGATCCGCCGCATTGCGCAGTTCGCGCACATTGCCCGGCCAGTCGCGCTGCGCGAGGCGCATGCGGTCGCGCTCGGTCAGCAGCGGCGCGGGCCGTTGATATCGCACGGCCGCATCCAGCAGAAAATGCTCGAACAGCGGCACGATGTCCTCGCGACGCTCGGCGAGCGGCGGCAGCGCAATCGTCACCACGTTCAGCCGATACAGCAGGTCGCGCCGGAAGGTGCCCGCCGCGACGTGCTCGTTCATGTCGCCCTTGGCCGCCGCGACCACGCGCAGATCGACTCGCACCGGCTGGTTCGAGCCCAGCCGCTCCAGCACGCCGTCCTGCAGCACGCGCAGCAGCTTCACCTGAAGCGCGAGCGGCATGCTCTCGATTTCGTCGAGGAAGAGCGTGCCGCCCGCCGCATGTTCGAGCTTGCCGATCCGCCGTTTTGCCGCGCCCGTGAACGCGCCCGGCTCGTAGCCGAACATCTCCGATTCGAACATCGGCTCGGGCAGCGCACCGCAGTTCACGGCGACGAACGGCTTGTCGTGGCGCGGCGAAAGCTCGTGCAGACTGCGCGCGATCAGTTCCTTGCCCGCGCCGGTGTCGCCGTTGATCAGCACGGACGCATCGGTGGGCGCGACGTTCGCGATCAGCCGGCGCACCTGCTCGATCGCCACGCTCTTGCCGATGATGCGCGGCGCGAGCGTGTTCTGCCCAGCCAGTTCGCGGCGCAGCGCGAGGTTTTCGAGCATCAGCGTGCGGCGCTCCAGCGCGCGGCGCACGGTTTCGATCAGGCGTTCCGAGGCGAACGGCTTTTCGATGAAGTCATACGCGCCGTCGCGCATCGCCTGCACGGCCATCGAGATATCGCCGTGGCCGGTGACGAGAATCACGGGCACATCGGGCGCGCGCTCGTGGCACTGCGCGAGCAGATCGAGCCCGCTCATGCCGGGCAGGCGGATATCGCTGACCACGACGCCCGCGAACTCCGCATCGACGAGCGGCAGCGCGGCTTCGGCGTTCGCGTAGCCGGTGGCATCGAAACCCGCGAGTTGCAGGCTCTGCACACCGGCGCGGCGCACCAGTTCTTCGTCCTCGATATAGAGCACCCGGCCGGGCGTTGAGCTGACCATGTTCGTTCGTGTTCCTTGTATCCAATGCGGCGCGCGATTGTGCCAGGCTTGCGCGTGGCGTGCATCTGCTTTGTGCCGACTTTATCGCGACGTACCGGCGGCCGCCGCGCCATTCATGCGCGAGCGCCGCAGCGTCAGCACGAACGCGGCGCCGCCATCAGCGACATTGTGCGCCGTCAGCGCACCGCCGCAGTCGCGCGCAATCGACGATGAAATCGCCAGACCGAGCCCCAGCCCCTGCCCCATCTCCTTGGTCGTGAAGAACGGCTCGAAGAGACGCGGCATCACGTCGGCGGGAATGCCCGGTCCATTGTCGCGCACCGAGATTTCCAGCGTCGCAGGCTGCGCCCGCACATCGATGACGATGCGCGGACCAGGCAGGCCCGCCACCGCGTCGAGCGCATTGCCGATCAGGTTGATCAGCACCTGTTCGAGCCGCAGATCGTCGCATTGCGCGATCAGTTCGGGGTACTCGCCGTGCGCGTCGAGCGCAACGCTCGCGGCGTCGCCATCGGTGAACGTGAGCTCGACCTGCACGCCTTCGAGCCGCTTGCCGAGCAGCGCCAGCGCATTGCGCACCGCGCGCGCCACCGGCGAGCGCTGGCCCTTGGGCTTCGCGCGCCCCACGAACAGCTTGAGCTGATTGACGATCTTGCCCATGCGCTCGGTGAGCGAGCCAATCGCCTCCAGATTCTCGTGCGCCACGTCGTACTGGCCGCGCTCCAGAAACACGCGTGTGTTGTCCGAAAAACTGCGCAGCGCCGCCAGCGGCTGGTTCAGTTCATGCGTGATGCCCGCCGCCATTTGCCCGAGCGCGGCCAGCTTGCTCGCCTGGATCAGTTCGTCCTGGGTGGCGCGCAACTCCTGCTCCGCGCGCGTGCGTTCGGCCACTTCGCGTTGCAGGCGTTCGTTGGCCTGCGACAGATCGGCGGTGCGTTCGGCCACGCGATCGTTGAGCATCGCGTAGGCTTTTTGCAGCATCGCGCGGCTCTTGACCACTTCGCGCACGCGCGCGCGGCGCATGCGCCAGTAAAAGCCCAGCAGACACAGCGAAACGTAGCCGAAGCCCGTCATGATGGTGGCGTTGCGCGTGGCGTCGAGCACCGGATCGACCGGCGACATCGTCACGAGATGCCAGTCCGGTTCGCCCAACGCGCGGCGCGTTTCCAGATAGCGCGGCGCGCGCAGGCCGCTACCGATGCGCACGATATCGGCATCGCCTTCCAGCACGCGCTCGACGCTCGCGGGCAGCGGCGGAATATCCTGGCGCGCGTACTGCTGCGTGGCGTCGATCGAAGCGACGATGTCGGTCGGCAGCGGGCGCACCGTGCGGTACTTCCACGCGGGCACCGAGGAGAGAAAGATCACGCCATGGTCGTCGGTGACGAGCAGCGGTTCGGAGGCATCCGAGCCCGGAAACCATTCGAGATTGAGCTTCACCACCGCCACGCCGACAATCCGCCCATTGCGCCGCACCGGCTGCGAAATGTAGTAGCCCGGATCATGCGAGATCGTGCCGATGCCGAAGAAACGGCCGACGTTGCCCTTGGACGCATCGATGAAGTACGGGCGAAAGCGATATTCGACGCCCACGAAACTGTCCGAGCCGCGCCAGTTGCTCGCGGCGATACACGTGCCGTCGTTGCGGATGATGTAGGTGGTCGTCGCGCGCGCGTGACGGTTCACGTCTTCGAGATAGCGATTGGCCGCCGCCACCAGTTCGGGCTTCGGATCGGCCAGCGCGTCCTGCACGAGCGGATGCGCGCCCACCAGATACGGCAGCGATTCGTAGCGCTCCAGCGTGCTCTTGAGTGCGGCGGTCGTGCGGTCGCCGCGCACGGCGGCGTTGCGGCGCAGCGCGTCGATGCCGGTCTGCCAGGCGAGCGACCACACGAGCGCGCAGACAGCCACGAGCCCGACAGCGAGCGCAAACAGCAGAAGAAGACGGCGCGTCACGGATGAGGCTTCCGGGTGATCGAGCGGGGATGGGTGGGATTGTGGCACACGCATACCGCGCAAGGCGGCCGATCGTGGAAGGCGGTGAACGCCGGGAAAACAGGTGGGGTAGCGGGCGGCGTATCGCAGGGGAACAACACGCCGCCCAGCGGCTTGCGCCGCTTACTGCCGGTACAGCAGGTACAACCGGTACGACGACAGCCTGACACGACCGGAGACGCCCGCGCGCCGCCCGGTCGAACACACTCACGCGTGCTTACGCACCCGCGCTTTCCTTCACTTCCGAAGACTCGCCGGAGAGCACCGCACGCAGCTTGTTGCGGTCGAGTTCCTTCTCCCATGCCGAGACAACCACGGTCGCCACGCCGTTGCCGACGATGTTGGTCAGCGCGCGGCATTCGCTCATGAAGCGGTCGATACCGAGAATCAGCACCATGCCCGAGAGCGGGATCGTCGGCACCACGGCCAGCGTCGCCGCCAGCGTGATGAAGCCCGCGCCGGTCACACCGCTTGCGCCCTTCGAGGTCAGCATCGTCACGGCGAGCAGCGTGAGCTGCTGCGTCCACGTGAGGTCGGTGTTGGTCGCCTGGGCGATGAACAGCACGGCCATCGTCATGTAGATGTTGGTGCCGTCGAGGTTGAACGAGTAACCGGTCGGCACCACGAGGCCCACCACCGAGCGCGAGCAGCCCAGGCGCTCGAGCTTCTGCATCAGTTGCGGCAGCGCCGATTCCGACGAGCTCGTGCCCAGCACGATCAGCAGTTCTTCCTTGATATAGGAAACGAAGCGGATGATCGAGAAGCCCGTCATGCGCGCGATCGCACCCAGCACGACCAGCACGAACACGACCGACGTCAGATAGAACGTGCCGATCAGCTTGAGCATCGGCAGCAGCGAGCCCACGCCGTACTTGCCGATGGTGAAGGCCATCGCGCCGAACGCACCGATCGGCGCCAGCTTCGTGACGATCTTGACGACGCCGAACAGCACGCCCGAGATGCCGTCGATGAAGTCGGTCACCACGCGGCCGCGCTCGCCCAGTTGCGTGAGCACTGCGCCGAACAGCAGCGCGATCAGCAGGATCTGGAGGATTTCACCTTGCGCGAACGCCGAGAAAATCGTGTCCGGGATGATGTGCATCAGGAAGTCGACCGAGCTCTGGCCGTGCGCCTTTTCGGCGAAGCTCGCCACCGACTTGGCGTCGAGCGTGCTCACGTCCACATTGAAGCCCGCGCCCGGCTTGAGCACGTGCGTGGCGATCAGGCCGAGCACCAGCGCGAAGGTCGAAACGATTTCGAAGTAGAGCAGCGCCTTGCCGCCCACGCGGCCCACTTTCTTCATGTCCTCCATGCCAGCGATGCCGGTCACGACGGTACAGAAGATGATCGGCCCGATCACCATCTTGATGAGCTTGATGAAGGCGTCGCCGAGCGGCTTCATGTCGATACCGAGCGCCGGCCAGAAGTGGCCAAGAATCACGCCGATGACGATCGCCACGATCACCTGGAAGTAGAGGACTTTGTGGAGAGGTTTCTTCACTTGGGGTGCCTGCAATAAGTTAAGCCGATGGCCGCGCTTTTCGAGCGCCGTGCCGCGACAGGTCGAAACGGGGGGAATCAGCGAAACCAGATGAGGGCTGTGGACATCGGCTGTCTCCTTGATGTTTTTTTTGTCGCGGCCGGGAGGTTGGCCGCACGTTTCTAATTGCAAGGTTGATGCCAGCGACGCATTGCCGCGCCAGCCTTGATTTACAAGGCTTTTATCGGCATAGGGCGCGCGCGCAATCTGGTTTTCCAGAAATGCGGATTGAATGCGTCCGGGAATCCGGAACGCCAGATGCGAAAAAGCCCGCATGAGGCGGGCTTTTTTCTGACAGACCGGGGAGGCTTAGACTACGCCCGCGCCGTGTGCCTGGACGTCGGCGTGATAGCTCGAACGCACCATCGCGCCAACCGCGGCGTGCGTGAAGCCCATCTTGTACGCCTCTTCCTCGTACATCTTGAAGGTGTCCGGGTGCACGTAGGAGCGCACCGGCAGGTGGTGCTCCGAAGGCTGGAGGTACTGGCCGATCGTCAGCATGTCGACGTCGTGCGCACGCAGGTCGCGCATCACCTGAAGAATTTCTTCTTCGGTTTCGCCCAGACCCACCATCAGGCCCGACTTGGTCGCGACTTCCGGGTGCAGCGCCTTGAAGTCCTTGAGGAGCTTGAGCGAGTGCGCGTAGTCCGAACCCGGACGCGCTTCCTTGTAGAGGCGCGGCACCGTTTCGAGGTTGTGGTTCATGACGTCGGGCGGCGCGGCGTTGAGAATTTCCAGCGCGCGATCCAGACGGCCACGGAAGTCCGGCGTGAGAATTTCGATGCGGGTTTCCGGCGAATGCTCGCGCACCTGGCGGATACATTCGACGAAGTGACCGGCGCCGCCGTCACGCAGATCGTCGCGGTCCACGCTGGTGATCACGACGTACTTGAGCTTGAGCGCGCCGATGGTGCGCGCGAGATTGCCCGGTTCTTCCGGATCGAGCGGATCGGGGCGGCCGTGGCCAACGTCGCAGAACGGGCAACGGCGCGTGCACTTGTCGCCCATGATCATGAACGTGGCCGTGCCCTTGCCGAAACATTCGCCGATGTTCGGGCAGCTCGCTTCCTCGCACACCGTATGCAGGTTGTGCTCGCGCAGGATGTTCTTGATTTCGTAGAAGCGCGACGTGCCCGTGGCCGCCTTGACGCGAATCCACTCGGGCTTCTTGAGCTTCTCGATCGGAACGATCTTGATGGGAATACGCGCGGTCTTGGCCTGCGCCTTCTGCTTCGCGGTGGCGTCGTACGGGACGGCGTCGGCGGCAGGATTCACTGCAGGGGTCGCTGCGGGGTTGGCAGTTACGTCAGTCATGCTTTCGATCCAGTCAGGCCGCCGGAGTAACGCCAGCCTGCGGTTGTGGCGGTTGCCCGCCTTCAGACCGCGCGAGCGGCCGGGTCCACAGCGGCCGCTTCGGCCGCGAGGTCTACGGCAGCCGCTTCGGCTGCCGGAAGAGGTTCTGCTTGCGCGGCTTCGTTGTCCGCTGCTGCTTCGTTGGGCGCGTGCTTTGCCGCATGTTCCGCGAAATTCGCTTCGAGTCGCGCGGCCAGCGTTGCGGCCGCTTCGCGCCACGTCGCCTGCGCGCCGAGCGTCGCCATATCGACGGTTTCGAGTCCCGCGTAACCACACGGATTGATGGCGAGAAACGGGCTCAGATCCATCGACACGTTCAGGCTCACGCCGTGGTAGCTGCAGCCGTTGCGGATCTTCAGACCCAGCGCGGCGACCTTGGCGCCACGGTGCACGGCGCTTTCGCCCTGGGCGTCATCTGGCACGTAAATACCGGGCGCGCCGTCCTTGCGTACACCGGCGAGATTATACGCCGCCAGCGTTTCGATCACGGCCTGCTCGATGAGCGTGACGAGCTCGCGCACCATCAGCTTCCGGCGCCGCAGATCGACCAGCAGATACGCCACGACCTGCCCCGGCCCGTGATACGTGATCTGGCCGCCGCGATCGATCTGCACGAGCGGAATGCCGCTATTGGCGATCAGCAGATGTTCGGGCTTGCCGGCCTGGCCGAGCGTGAAGACGGGCGGATGTTCGACCAGCCAGATTTCGTCGGGCGTGGTCGCGTCGCGTTGCGCGGTGAACTCGCGCATGGCGTCGAAACTGGTCTGATAAGGCTCCGTGCCGCGCCAGCGCAGCACGAATGGCTCGCCATTCTGCTCAGAAGCGGGGTCGGACGGGATAGACGGGGATAAAACCGGGGTGGCGCACATGATTTCGGGAGTTTACCCAATTCGGGACAAGCGCGCCGACGGCTGCGGCCGAAAGTCTCTTGCGGATCGCGAGAAAAGCACAAACGGGCGCTCCGTCCGGTGAGCGCCCGCCTGTTTTGCCACCTGTCTTGCCTGCCGCGATATGAACTCAAACCGTGCGCCAGCCATCGCCCATATGAACGCCCAGGCGCGCCGCCTTGCGCGTGACCCAGTCCGCCGCGCGCTCGCCGATACGCGTCGGCGTGGCGAACGCCACCCACGCCGCCGCGCCCTGCTCCGCGCCGATCCACAGGCGCTCGCCGCGCCGCAGCCGCAGCGTGTGGCCAGGCTCCAGCCAGTAGTCGGCGGTATCGTCGCTGCGCGTGACCCAGACCGCACCGCAGCGCACCGTCAGCCGCGTGCTGTGCGAAACGCGCACCGATGCCACTTGATTAGCCTCGACTTCGAACGTGATATCTGAAGAAATCTCTCTCATTTCCGCCTCCGAATGCCCTGCTTTGATAGCTACAATCCTAGACAACACAAGGGATCGGGCAAAACGATCATTTTTCGCGGCTATGTGAGAAAAATTACGATGGACCTGCGTACGCTCCCGGCGCTGAACGCCCTCAAGGCCTTCGAAGCCGCCTCCCGCCACGAGAGCTTTTCGCGCGCCGCCGACGAGCTTTTCGTCACCCACGGCGCAGTCAGCCACCAGATTCGCGCGCTCGAAGCGGAGCTGGGCGTGGCGCTGTTCGCGCGCGACGGCAAGCGCGTGCGCCTGACCGACACGGGCCGCCGCTACGCCAGCCAGGTGCGCGACGCGCTCGGCCAGCTTGCGCATGCGACCCAGGAAATCCGCGCGGGCGACCGCGACCGGCGCCTGGTCGTGTCGATGCTCACGTCGTTCGCGGCGCGCTGGGTGACGCCGCGCATCGGCCGCTTTATCGAAGCGAATCCGCAGTGGGACGTCGAGCTGCAATCGACCAATTCCCTCACCGATTTCGCGCGCGACGACGTGGACGTGGCGATCCGCTTCGGCTACGGCCACTATCCGGGCCTGCACGCCGAACTGCTGCTCGACGAGATCTTCTTCCCGGCCTGCTCGCCCGATTTCCGCGACGGCAAGCTGCCCGCCGATCCGCGCGAAATGACCAGGCTGCCGCTGCTGCGCTCCGACGACGAACTCTGGCGCCCGTGGTTCGACGCCGCCGGCATGCAGGACATGCCCGAGCCCAAGCGCGGCGTGCTTTATCAGGATTCGTCGAACCTGCTGCAGGCCGCGATGGACGGCCAGGGCATCGCGCTCGTGCGCCGCTCGCTGGCGATGCACGAGATCACGCGCGGGCGTCTCGTGCGCCTCTTCAAGGACATCGACGGGCCGAGTCCTTGGCGCTACTACCTGATCTGCACGCAGCAACGCCTGCAGACCGAGCGCGTGCAGGCGTTCCGCAACTGGGTTTTCGACGAAGTCGCGCGCTTTCGGCGGCTGTACGAAGACGCCTGCGAAGCCGGCCCGCTGATGACGGCGGCGGCCGCCGCGCTGCGCGCAAACGAAAACGAAAACGACGCGGCATAAAACCCGAATCGCGCCCCAAAAAACAAAAAGGCTGCCCGAAAGCAGCCTTTTTTCATGCTCCAGCGCCGCAGCGCCAGCCTTTACAGCACGATCTTCACCATCGGATGACCGGTGAGCGCGCGGTAGATATCGTCCAGATGCGCCTGGCTGGTCGCGCGCACCGTCACCGTGAGGCCGGTGTAGTTGCCGCCGCTCGACGGACGCTTTTCGATGATGGTTTCATCGAAACCGCCGTCGAATTCGCGCAGCACCGCGATCATGGTCGATTCGAATTCCGGGTGCGTCTTGCCCATCACCTTGATGGGGAAATCGCAGGGGAATTCGATCAGCGATTCCTTGACTTCCTCGCCCGCGCCGATCACGGCCGGGGTGTTAGCCGAGTTGTTCTGTGATGCAGTCATTTTTCCACTTCCTGTAGCGTGGCTCGCGCAACATCGCGTGCCTCGCGCGCCTTCGCACGCTGATAAGCCTCGTAGAGCGCGGCATAAACCGGCCCTGGTTTGCCGTTGCCCACGGCCGCGCCATCGAGCGCAACGACGGGCAAAATTTCCTTGGTCGCCGAGGATACCAGCAGTTCGTCGGCGCTGCGCAGCGCCGCTTCGTCGATCTCGCGCGCCTCGAAACGCAGGCCGCAGTCCTGCGCCAGCTCCTCGATCAGCCCGTAGCGGATGCCTTCGAGGATCTTGTTACTGCGCGGCGGCGCGTAGAGCGCGCCATCCTTCACGATCCACACATTCGACGACGAAGCTTCGGTCACCCAGCCGTCGCGCAACTGGATCGTCTCGAACACGCCATGCTCGACGGCGTTCTGCGCCATCAGCACATTGCCGAGCAGCGAAGTCGCCTTGATATCGCAATTGAGCCAGCGGCGGTCTTCGGCCGTGACGCAGGCCACGCCCGCCGCACGCTGCGCGGCGCCCGGCATGACGAGCGGATTGACCATCACGAATACCGTCGGCGTGATGCCGGCCGGAAACGCGTGACCGCGCTTCGCGACGCCGCGCGTCACCTGAACGTAGACGTTCGCGTGCGCATCGTGCGCGAGCGCGCCCGTTGCTTCGTTCGCCTCGATCACGCGCGCGATCAGCGCACGCCAGCCTGCTTCATCGAACGGATTCGTGATCCCGACCTTGTCGAGCGAGCGCGCCAGCCGCCCGAGATGCTGGGCGATGCGAAACGGCACGCGCACTTTTTCGGGCGCATCCGCTATGTCCCCGGTTTCGAGCGCGCTTTCGAGCACATACACCGGCACGACTTCGTAAATCCCGTCGCCGAAAATAAAGCCACGGTCCAGCACCGGCACGCGCGCTTCGGAAAGCGGCGTGAGTTCGCCGTTGAGCCAGACGATCGGCTCGGCGGCTTCATGGATCGAAATCGAGGACATGGCGTCGCCCCGCGTCGCTTACTTCTTCTTGTTGAACATGAGCATCAGCGAATCCCACACGCGGCCGACGATGCCGGCTTGCGGCACAGCCTGCAGGGCGACCAGCGGGAACTGCGCGAGCACCTTGCCGTCCGCGCCGACGAACTTCGCCGTGCCAACCTGCTGGCCGTCCGCGAGCGGCGCGATCAGCGGGCTGGTGATCTCGATCTGCGGCTTGGCCTTGTCGGCCGCGCCCTTGGGCAGCGTCACGAACTGATCCCTCTTCACGCCAACCTTGACGCTGTCTTCCGCGCCCTTGTAGACGCGCGGCGTCGCCACTGCCTGGTTCGCGCCGTAAATGCGCGTGGTGTCGTAGGCGCTATAGCCGTAGTTGAGCATCTTCAGGCTGTCCTGCACCCGGTCGTGCTCTTTCTGCTCGCCCATCATCACCGAGACCAGACGGCGATCGCCGCCGCCCGCCATCGGGCGCTTGGCCGAGGCGATCAGGCAGTAACCGGCCGCTTGCGTGTGGCCGGTCTTCAGACCGTCGACCGTCGGGTCGATCCACAGCAGGCGGTTGCGGTTCGGCTGCTTGATGTTGTTGTACTTGAATTCCTTGACCGAGAAGATGCTGTAGTACTCGGGATAGTCGCGAATCAGGCGCGCCGACAGCGTGGCCAGATCGCCCGCCGTCGTGTAGTGATTCGGGTCGGGCATGCCGTTCACATCGGCGAAATGCGTGTGCGCCATGCCGAGCTTCTGCGCCTCGGCGTTCATCATGTTGACGAAGTTCGCTTCGCTGCCGCCGACCAGTTCGGCCAGCGCGATCGCCGCGTCGTTGCCCGACTGGATGATCATGCCGTAGACGAGGTCGTGCACGGACACCGGCTTGTTCGCCTCGATGAACATGCGCGATTCGTCGGTCTTCACGCGACGCACGGCTTCGCTCGGCGTGACGATCTGCTCCATCGAGATCTTCTTCGTCTGCAGCGCCTCGAACGTGAGGTACGCCGTCATCAGCTTGGTCAGCGATGCGGGTTCGACGCGCTCGTCAGCGTTGCCCGAAGCGAGCACCTGGTTGGCGGTGGCATCGACGAGCACCCACGAACGCGCGTTCACCGCGGGCGGCGGCACCTGCGCGAAGGCCGATGCACTCGCGAACAGCGTGGCGCCGAGCGTGAGGGTACGAACGATGGAGGGGGAAACAAAGGAGGACTGCTGGCCGTTGGAGAGAAAACGCATAGGTTCAGGTCGGACGGGATTGGGGTCGGGATGAACGTTGCGCGCCATGCGGCGCACGGTCGGGTGAGCCGGAATGCGGCGCCTCGCTCACGCGCCTGGATGAGGTCCAGGCGGGCGCGGCTGGCCGCAAAAAGAGCGCTCATTATACGCGTCACGTAGGGGCGTTTTTCGATGAAGCCACACGTTTGCGCGTACCTGTCGTGCATTTTTCACGCGTCGCGTATTTCCCGCACGGTTTTTTCGGCGTGCTTCTCAACTATTTCTCAAGAAATTCTCACGAACTTCCGACGCACGCCTTACACCGTCCACGCAATCGGCTGACGCAGCAACTCACTCAATTCGAAGGCTCAACGCCAGGCATCGACGATGATGCGTTTGAGCACATGCAGCTTGCGATGCAGGAAGTGTTCTGCCCCCGGAATCACCACCACCGGCAGTTCCTGCGGGCGCGCCCATTCGTACACCGACAGAATCGGCACCGTGTCGTCGAGTTCGCCGTGAATCACGAGCGTGTCGTCGCGCACCGGGGCCACTTCCCAGCGGCTCGCCGCGGTGCCCACGAACACCATGCGCTCGATTGCGCCGCCCGCTTCCTGATAGCGCTTCGCCACGTGCGAAAGCACGAAGGTGCCGAACGAGAAGCCCGCGAGCACGAGGGGCACATCGCTTTGGCCCGGCTGCGCGCGCATGTATTCGAGCAGTTCGAGCAGATCGTCCTGTTCGCCGATGCCGTTGTCGTGCGTGCCGGCCGTCGTGCCCACGCCGCGGAAATTCGAGCGGTAGACCACGTAGCCCAGTTGCACGAGCGTGCGCGCGAGCGTCTGCGCGACCTTGTTGTCCATCGTGCCGCCAAAGAGCGGATGCGGATGCGCGACCAGCGCGATGCCGCGCACGGGCGTACCGGCGTCCGGGCGGTCAAGCGCGCATTCGATCGTGCCGACGGGGCCGTCGATATGAAACTTCTCGGTTTGTGCGTTCATCTTTCTGCAGTTCTGTCAGGTTCCGGGCGCAACGGGATGGGGGCGATCGGTCGCTCAGACGTCCTTGCGGTCGATCATCAGGCGCTCGACCGGCTGGCCGTTCTGCAGATGCGAAACCACGATTTCGTCGATATCGCTTTCGTCGATGTAGGTGTACCAGGTGCCTTCCGGGTAGACCACCAGCACCGGGCCTTCCTCGCAGCGGTCGAGGCAACCCGCCTTGTTGATACGCACCTGACCCGGACCCGAAAGGCCCAGTTGCTTGACACGCTTTTTCGCGTATTCCTGCATGTTCTGCGCGTCGCAGCTTGCGCAGCTAGGACGCTCCGCGCCCGGATCGCGCTGGTTCAGGCAGAAGAAAACGTGATGCTTGTAGAAGGAATCGGTCATGGCGTGGCGCTCTGTTGTCTGATCGCGTGGAGACGGCGAAGCCTGCGAGGCTTGCGCGGTGCGGCGCGCGCACGAGTGCGGCGGCCGCGATGAAAGGTTCGAATGCGTAAAGCGGATGCGGTCGATTATAGCGAGCGCGGCCGCTTCGTTCCGGGCGCCGCGTGGCTCAGCGCGCGCGCCGTGCAAGCCACGCGCGCTCGAGCGAAAACGCCGTCCAGCCCAGCGCCATCCACGGCCAGGTCCACGCCAGCCAGCGCGCCAGCCCGTTGAAATGCAGATAGCGACCCTGGCGCCAGTCGGCCAGCACCACATCGAAATAAGGATTCACCGGCAGCACGTTGACCAGCGCCAGCGCAACGGCAAGCGCAACGGTCGCCGCCGCCGCGCGCGCGGTGCGCGGCAGGCGCAGCGCGAGAAAGGCCGCCAGCGTGCCCCACACGAGACCCGCGAGCGCGCCGGGCGTCGCCCAGTCGAACAGCAGGCCGCTTTGCGATTGCAGGAAAGTCGCGCCCGCTTTCACCACCAGCGTGGTGGCGAGCAGCACCACGATCAGGCGGGCGCGCGGCGCACGCGCGCGCATCGGCAGCGAGGCGAAGGCCGCCGCGCCGAACAGGTTCAGCGTCGTTACGATCGCTTCCCAGTCGCTGTCGGGCAGACGCGCAACCAGCGCATCGGGCAAGGCGCGCAGATGCCAGGCCGCGGGCGTCCACGCGAGCACGGCGTCCTGCATCGATACATCGAAACGCTGCCAGAGCGCGCGCGGCCAGTCGCCCATGCCGAAGAGGCGCGGCGCCGGAAACATGGTCGCGAACGGCCAGAGCGCGGCCAGTACCATCAGCGCGCCGGCGTCGCGCTCGAACCAGCGAAAACGCAGCCGCCGCAGGAAGCCGCGCTCCAGCAGCGCGCCGGTGAGCGGCGCCGCCAGCAAGGCGCCGAGCAGCGCGCCGAGCGCATTGGTGGCGAGATCGAGATTCGAGGCGACGCGCGTGGGCAGATAGGTCTGCACGGCTTCCATCACGCTGGACAGCAGCGTGCCGCCGAGCGTCGCCAGCGCGATCGCCGCCAGCCCGCGGCAGCGCGGCCACACGGCGAGCACGGCCAGCGCGCCGAACGGCATATAGCCGAGCACATTGGTGACGATGTCGAAAACGGTCCAGTAGCACGGGAACGGATCGCCGAGATAGGCGAGCGGGCTCAGGCCGAGCGAGCGCCAGCCCGAAAACGGATACCAGGAACCGTAGACGATCAGCGCGGCGTAGAGCGCGAACGCCTGGCGCGAGAGCGTCGAGGACCGGCGCGGCAAGGCCTCGGGCGCGCGGGCTTCGACATCGTCGCGCTCGCCTGCGGAAGGGGATTTGGAGGTACTGTCGCCGCTCATTTCACTGCTCTTGCCGATGCCGCCCGCTGCTTTTGCCATCTCATGCCACTGATCGCAGGCAGCGCAGCCATCGGCTCACTTCATGGCGTGCCGGCAAACGCCTGCACGCTCAGCCACGCGCCGATCTGGCCCGCAAAGTCGTCGCTTGCCGCGCGCAGCGCAGCCGCGCCGCCCGCCGCGTCCTGCGAACTGGCCGGCGCGCGCGAGATGAACGAACGCTGCGCAATCACCTTGCCACCCTGCATCAGCGTCGCGCGGGCGGCCAGCACGCCGGAACTGGAATTCGCGTTGTCGAACACCTGTTCGAACTCGGTCAGCTCGATCTTGAGCATGGGCGCGGGCACGGCGTCGGCGCCCGAGAGCACCGTCGCGCGCGACGACAGCGAGGTGCGCAAACGCTGCGTGAGCAGGCGCGCGGGCGACATGGTCCAGCGGCTGTTGGCGTAGCGGCTTTCGCGCTGCGCGTCGCCGCTGATGCGATAAAGGATGCCGTCGTGATCGAGCGTGGGCGGCGCGCTCACTTCGAGCACCTTGAGCGGCGGCAGCGAAGGCGGCGCGGGCTGCGCTTCGAGCGGCCCAAGGTCGTAGCGGATATCGGACAGCGCGGCCTGATTGCCCGCGCAAGCCGCGACCAGCGTGCCGACGGCAATTGCCGCCAGCAAGGCGCGGCCCAGCCCGGCGAACGAGCGCGATGAAAGTGAAGCGGCGTGGCGTGACATGGCGTTTCCTTCTGTGTCCTTCGTGTTGCAGCGGCCCGGCAACTCAGTCGTTCGCGGTCCGGCGATTCCTTGCAGCGCGCCCGGCATTCACCTCGCCTCGCGCGCATCGAAGCTACTCCGACCATGTTGCAGCGCCGCAGTTCGCGCGGCGCGCCGGGAATCGCACCCAGGCCGGCGTTTTCGAAAACCTTCGATCAGGGCCGCGCCCTATTTTCCAGCCGATCCGGCCGGCCACGAGAAGCCCGGCTCGCCCGGCCCCGGCGCGGGCAGCGGCGCGCCGCCGAACAGCAGACTGCGCGGGCTGCTCGTGAAAGTGCCCGCCGCGCGGTCCACCGACCGCATCGCGGAGCGCACATCGTCGGTCAGCGAATCGACGCGTGGCAGCGTGTCGTAACCCACCCGCGCGGAAAGCTCCGCGATCGACTCGTTCATCGACGTCAGCGCCTGTCCGGCCTGCTGCGCGGCCGTGCCGGCCTTGTTCAGATTGACCTGGAACGGACCGTCCGGGCGGTTCACGCTGACGATCAGTTGATTGGTCGACTGCAGCGTCTTCTGCAGATCGGCGACCGTGCCCGGCAGGCGCTGCGCGGTCGGCTGCAACTGTTCGGCCAGCACGTTCACGCTGCTCGCGGCCTGCTGCAACGAAGCGACCATCGCCATCACCTGCTTGCGGTTGTCCTCGCTGAGCATCTGGTCGACATCGCTGGCGATGTTGTCGAGCTTGCGCAGCAGCGCGTCGCCGCGCCGCTGAAGCTGGTCGAGCAGCCCGGGCCGCAGCGGCACCTCGGCCACATGCTTCTCCGACGAAGGCAGCGGCGAAAGATCGAGATTGTTGTCGTCGAGCTGCACGAAGGCGATGCCGGTCACGCCCTGCAAGGCCAGCGTGCCGAAGGTCGAGCGCGTCATCGGCGCTTTCTGGTCGATCAGCACGCGAATGCGGATCTGCCCCGGATGATTCGGATCGAACTGGATCGACTGCACCTTGCCCACGTCGATGCCGCGATAGCGCACGGCCGCGTCCGGGTACAGCCCGGTCACGCTGCTGTGCGAGATCATGTCGTAGGGCACGCGTACCCTGTGATCGGCGCTGAAGAAGAAGACCGCCAGCGCGATCGCGGCCAGCAGACCGATCGTGAAAAGCCCGGCCCAGAACGCATGCGGTTTGTTTTCCATCGTCAGATTCCCTCGTTGACGGCCGTTTCGATGACCGCTTCAGCGTCGGCAGCTTCCGCGGCCCTCGAGCTGTGCAACATGTTCAACACGGTTTGGCGCCCACCGAAGCCGGCGCGAGCGCCGCCGCCGGCAGCTTCGCGCGGCGCTCGGGCGGCAGCGCCTGGAGCGCGCGGCGCCCGCGCATGCCCAGAAAATATTCGCGGATAAACGGATCGTCCACGCAGGCCGCTTCTTCCACCGGCGCGGCCACCAGCACCTTGCGCTCGGCCAGCACGGCGACGCGCGTGGAAAGCGCGACCATCGCGTCCAGATCGTGGGTGACCAGCACGACGGTCAGGCCGAGCGCCCGGTGCAGCGTGCTGATCAGATCCACCACTTCGTCCGACGAGCGCGGATCGAGCCCCGCCGTCGGTTCGTCGAGAAACAGAAGCTCCGGCTCCAGCACGATGGCGCGCGCCAGCCCCACGCGCTTGACCATGCCGCCCGAGAGCGCGGCCGGCATCTTGGAGGCGTGCTTGCACGGCAGGCCGACCATTTCCAGCTTGAGCATGACGATGTCGCGCAGCAGATCGGCCGGCACCTTGCCGAGTTCGCGCACCGGCTGCGCCACGTTGTCGAACACCGACAGCGACGAAAACAGCGCGCCGTGCTGGAACAGCATGCCGGTGCGCGTGCGCATGAGGCGCGCGCGTTCCGGTTCGACCTGCGAAATGTCTTCGCCGAACATCTTGATCGTGCCCGATGTCGGCCGCTCGAGGCCCAGGATCTGGCGCACGAGCGTGGTTTTGCCCGAGCCCGAACCGCCCACGATCGTCACGATCTCGCCGCGCCGGATCTCCAGATTCAGATGCTGATGGACGATGTTGCGCCCGTAGCGCTTGGTGAGATTGCTCACCTCGATGATCGGCTCGCCGATGGCCGGCAGCGGCAGGTCGTCGGCGACCTTCTTGAGCGGCGTGCTCATCGCGCCTGTCGTGCTCGTCGCGCCCAGCGTACTCATGACAGCCCCACGTTCTGGAACAGGATCGCGAACACGGCGTCGGCGAGGATCACGATGGTGATCGAGGTCACCACCGAAGTGGTCGTGCCTTCGCCCAGACTCTGCGAATTCGCCTTGATCCGAAACCCAAAGTGGCAACCGACGATGCCCACCAGCATGCCGAACGCCACGCCCTTGCCCAGCCCGATCCAGAGATTGGCGATCGGCACCACGCTCGGCAGCGAGCGGATAAACCACGACATATCGATGCCGAGCACCGCCTTGGCCGCCAGCGCTCCGCCCAGCAGCGCGATGATATCGGTCCAGATCACCAGCAGCGGCATCGCCACGCCCAGCGCAATCACACGCGGCAGGATCAGCCGCAGCCCGTGCGAAATGCCCATCACGCGCATGGCGTCGAGTTCTTCGGTCACGCGCATCACGCCGATCTGCGCCGTGATGGCGGAACCGGAGCGCCCGGCCACGAGAATCGCCGCCAGCACCGGCCCGAGTTCGCGGATCACCGCGAGGCCCAGAATATTGACGATGAACTGGTTCGCGCCAAACAGGCGCAACTGCTGCGCGGACAGATACGACAGCACGATGCCGATCAGGAACGCCACCATCGCCGTGATCGGCAAGGCGCGCGCCCCTGCGTTATAGACGTTCGCCGATATCTCCACCCACGGCGTGGCCTTGGGCTTGCGCAGGATGAAAAGCAGATCGAGCACGACGCGCCCGAGCATCGCGAGGCCGCCGTACAGATGATCCCAGAACGCGAAGATGCCGAGGCCGAGTTTCGTGATGGGGTCGATGCGCACCACGCGCTCGACGGGTTCGCGCACCGAATCGAGCAGCGCGATGCGCTCGAAGATGTCGCGCTGGGTGTCCGACAGCGCGACCAGATCGGCCGGCAGCCGGTGACCCCAGACGCGCCAGAGCGCCTGGCCACCCACGTGATCCATGCGTTCGATACGCGACAGATCCCATTGACCGACCCGCTCGCCGACCAGTTCGCGCAGCCGCCGCACCGCGCCGCCCTGATCGCGGTCGCGCGCGAGCGCCAGCGCGGTCCACTGGCCGGACAGGCGCACGATTTTTCCCTGGGAGCCGGCCGCGATGTCGAGGCCGGGCGGTGTCTCTTGAGTCAAGGCGGGGCGCTCGGGCGGGGAAATGATCAGTCATTGTAGCGAACGCGCCCTGTTTCGTCGGTCCGGGCGCGCACCGACGCCGCAGCTTTCAGGCGCCTTCCCGAGCCTGTGGATAATTCTGTGGAAGAACTGTTGGCAGGCTGTGGGAACGGTGTGGAACATTAAGACAGTAAGCGATATTTCTCGACGATTCCGTATTACGGCCTGTGGATTATTCTGTGGATTTCCTGTTGGCCGCTTGTGGATCGGCTGTGAATTGCCTAAAAATCAGGCAATTTCGCGGCGCGGGATCGGCAAATTTGTGGCTGAGCTAGTGAGGCCCTTCCCGGTCGCGCCATGTTTGCACGCGCGTGCGTCAGCGCGGCATCGAGCCACTACGCCACTACAATACGCACCATGAACGCTACTCCCTCGTCCCCCGACACTCCGCGCGCCGACGACTGGCGCATCGACCGCGATCGCGCGGTGACGCTCTTCGGTCCGGCCGCGCACGACTGGCCGATCGAAATCGTCGAGGAAACCGGCTCGACCAACGCCGACCTGATGGCGCGCCTCAAGGCGCTGCCGCATCGCGCCGACGCCCTCGCGCGGCCGATCGTGCGCGTCGCCTATCTGCAAACGGCCGGCCGTGGCCGGCGCGGCCGCAGCTGGGTCGCGCAGCCCGGCGACGCGCTGCTGTTCTCGCTCGCTTGCGTGCTGCCGCGCCCGATCGAAGGGCTTGCCGGGCTGAGTCTCGCGATCGGATCGGCGCTGGTGGACGGCCTGCGCACGCTGCCCGTGGCCGCGCCCGGCCAGATCGCGCTGAAATGGCCGAATGACGTGCTGCTCGAAGGCGACAAGCTGGTGGGCATCCTCGTGGAAAGCGCGTGGAGCACGCCGGATGCATCGGCGGTGGTGATCGGCATCGGGACGAATGTGCGCGGCGCGGATGCGCTCGCGAAGAAAGTGCAAGCGCTCAATGCGGATGCCGCGGCCCAGCAGGCCGCGCCCGTGCCTGGCACGACGCCCACCGCGCTCTCGCGCGTGTGGCCCGGCGCCAATCTCACCGAGGTGCTCGCCGCCGAACTCAACGCGCTCGAAAACGCGCTCGAGCGCTTCGGCGCGAACGGCTTCGCCGCCTTCCAGGCGCGCTGGAACGCGTGCCACGCTTACGCGGGCCGCGAGATCGCGCTCTACGAACAGGGCGCAGAACTGATGCGCGGCATCGCCGTGGGTGTGGACGAGCGCGGGCAACTGCTCGTCGATACCCCGCGCGGGCGCGAAGCGGTCACGACCGGCGACGTCTCGCTGCGGCTTGCGGGCAGCGGCGCATGAGCGGCGCGCAGCACGCCGGGCCGTCTCCCTTTCTGTTGATCGACGCCGGCAATAGCCGGATCAAGTGGGCGCTGGTCGCCGCCGATGGCGCGCGGCTGCACTCCGGCGCGGCGAATCACGCGGATGCGCCGCCAGCGCCGGGTACGCCCGGCGGCCCTGACATACGCTACTTTGCCGATTTCGCCGATTGGGCCACCCTGCCCGCCCCCGGCAGCGCCTGGATTTCGAACGTGGCCGGCGCGGCGGTGGCGCAGCGCCTGAACGCCGCGCTCGACGCGCACTGGCCGGGCCTCGCTCGCACGGTCATTCGCGCACAGCAACAGCAATGTGGCGTGACCAACCGCTACACGACGCCCGATGCGCTCGGCAGCGACCGCTGGGCCGGCATGATCGGCGCACGCGCGGCGTTTGCCGGCGAACCGCTGTTGATCGCCACCTTCGGCACGGCCACGACGCTCGAAGCGCTGCGCGCCGACGGCACCTTTGTCGGCGGCCTGATCGCGCCGGGCTGGACCCTGATGATGCGCTCGCTCGGCGAGCACACGGCGCAGTTGCCGGTGCTGGACGCGCACACCGCGCCCGGTTTGCGCGGCACGGCATCGGGACCGTGGTTCGCCACCGATACGCAACGCTCGATTGCGGCAGGCTGCGCGCTCGCGCAGGCGGGCCTGATCGAGCGCGCCTGGGCCGATTTGCAAGACGAGTGGAAAATGCCGGTGCGGCTGGTGGTGAGCGGCGGCGCGGCAGCCGAAGTGACAGCGGCGCTCAAGGTGCCGCATACTCGCCACGATGCTTTGGTGCTCGCGGGCCTCGCCCTGATCGCCGCACAATCCTGAGCGCGCGTTGCGCGCGCTCGTTTTCAAGAACGATATCGACGGAGTTTCACACGATGCTGCGTGGGCTGATCGCCATTCTGATTCTCGCCAACCTGCTCGCGCTCGGTGCGGTTCGCGGCCTGTTCGGGCCCACGCCCGCCTCCGGTACGCTCGATCGCAAACAATTGAGCCGGCAGATTCACCCGGAAAACCTGAGCGTACGGCCGATCAAACCGTCCGAATCGGTCGACGTGCCCATCGTGGGCGGCCCGGTCGCGGACCCGGCCATCCAGTCGACCACATTGACGCAATAAGCGCAAAACCAGCGCAAAACCGGCGCAAAAAGACACAAAAAAACGCGACCATGCAATACGCATGGTCGCGCTTCACGCCGCAGTGAGCCCGCGCTCAGTCCTGTTGCGCGCGCACCTTTTTGAGCAGCTTGGTGGTCGAGCGATCGTGCTCGAACGCGATCGCCAGCGCCGTACCGCCCCAGCTACGCACCAGCGCCGATTCGGGCAGCGCATCCATGTCGTAATCGCCGCCCTTCACGAGAATGTCCGGGCGCACCGCCTCGATCAGCTCGACGGGCGTGCGCTCGGTGAACTGCACCACGTAGTCCACGCTTTCCAGCGCCGCCAGCAGCGCCATGCGGTCGTTCTCGTTGTTGATGGGGCGATCGTCGCCCTTGCCGAGCATCTTCACCGAAGCATCGCTGTTCACGCCGACGATGAGCGTCGCGCCCAGCGCCTTCGCATCGGCCAGATAGGTGACGTGGCCGCGATGCAGGATGTCGAAGACGCCGTTGGTGAACACCACCGGACCGGGCAGCGAGGCGCGCAGCTGCGCGAGCGCGTCGCGGGTCATGATCTTGCGTTCGAAGGAGGCGGGCATCGGATGAGACTCGAAAAATGAAATAAACGAAATAAACGCACAAACGGCCCGGACGCTGATGCGTACCGGGCCGCTTTCAATGGCTTGCCGCGGGATTCCGCGTCATTCAACCGCTCAGGCCGGCTGCTGCGTGCCTTGTTCGGCCTGCAGGCGCTGCACGACTTCCTTGCGGTAACGGTTCAGTTCCTGAGCCGTGCTGAAGGTGCGTTCGAACAGGATCGACAGGTTGTGCAGAATGCGCTCGACCACCTTCTTTTCCCAGCCGTCGTCGAAGCGGATCTGTTCGTCGAGCCAGCGCTCGAGCCATTCCGGGTCCGGCAGGCGCGACTGGATGGTGTCGCGCGGGAACAGCGCCTGGTTCACGTGCAGGTTGGTCGGGTGCAGCGGCTTTTCGGTGCGGCGCGCCGAAGCCATCAGCACGCCGATCTTCGCGAATGCCGCACGTGCGACGTCGCCGGCGTTGTTGAGCGCCTTCTTCATGTAGCGCAGATAAGCGCCGCCATGACGGGCTTCGTCGCGCGAGATGGTTTCGTAGATGGCCTTGATGACCGGCTCGGTGTGCCATTCGGCGGCACGGCGATACCAGTGGTTCAGGCGGATTTCGCCGCAGAAGTGCAGCATCAGCGTTTCCAGCGGCGGCGCCGGGTCGAACGTGAAGCGCACGGCGTGCAGCTCTTCTTCGGTCGGCACCATTTCCGGCTTGAAGCGGCGCAGGTATTCCATCAGCACGAGCGAATGCTTCTGCTCTTCGAAGAACCAGACGCTCATGAACGCGGAGAAGTCGCTGTCATGATGGTTGTCACGCAGGAACATTTCCGTGGCCGGCAGCGCCGACCATTCGGTGATCGCGTTCATCTTGATGGTCGCGGCCTGCTCGTCGGTCAGGAGCGAGCCGTCGAACTTGTCCCAGGGAATGTCTTTTTCCATGTCCCAACGGACCGATTCGAGCGATTTGTAAAGTTCCGGATAAAGCATCGTGTTCATAGTCCCGCCCCTGTTCTGCGCATGACGACTTCGTAGCGTGCTGCCCGCTGGCCCGTGCCCTCACGCGGCCGGCAGGCGAAAAGCATTTAATTTTACGCGGTAACCGGCCCTCTGGACGCAATTGCACCTGCGCTAAACAGATTACTTCCTGTCGAGCGACAATCCGCCGTGCCGGTATGGAAGGCGCCGTGATGGGTTCTGGGTAGCTGCACCGTGCCTCGAACCCGGCTGCCGGATAATCCGCGGGAGCCAACCGCGCCGTCTGCCCGCCCCGCCCGCGTGGCGCGCGACGGACCCGACGGTCCCGCCCAGTCCGGACTTGCCCGACCGGCATCACCCGGCTCTACTGCGACAGTTTGTCGCAGTACGGCACCCTCGCTGGCCCCGCCCCTGCCTTGGGCCGCCGCGACATAACGCGCGCGCTGGCTCGCTTGACCGAAGACCGACGGGGAACGTCTCGAGGCACAGATCGGCATGCGCAAAAAACGACCTGACGCCCATAAGACGGTCGGAAAAACCTTACACGATGATAGCACGGCGATCTTTCAGTTCCGGGGCACCAGCGGGCGCTCCGGCGCCGCGCCCGCACGCGAGTCCGACAATGTTTTGAGCCACATCAAAAGAACCTCGCTTTTCGCTTGCGTGTCGCGATATCCAAGCTCGATCAGCTCTTCGGTGAAAGCCCGCTCGAACAGCAGATAGCTCGCAAATGCCGCGCCCGACGCGCGATTGCCGCCCATCGCGCCCAGCATCATGCGCACCGATCGCGGCAGTTGCCGCAGATGGCGTGCCGCGATCAGCTCGATGCGCTCGCTCGGGCCAATCGCCAGCACGTCGATATGCCGCCAGCCGCTCTCCGGCTCGATCGTGTGCGGCAGATGCTCGACCATGCGGTTGACGTGCTCGATACGCTCGATATCGGCGCCGATCGCGTCGAAAAACACGCTCGCGAGCACTTGCTGGCCGACCTGCGCGAGCGTCGGGTACGCGTTGAGATCGGCATCGGGGCGCGTGGCGGAGGCGGCCACTTCGGGCGCGCTCGCGCTCGCGCCGATCACGACGATGCGCTCGGCGCCGAAGTGGATCGCGGGCGACAGCGGCGCGATCTGCCGGATCGAACCATCGCCGAAATACTCGTGGCGGCCGTCGAGTTCGAGCCGCACGGCGGGAAACACATAAGGAATGGCCGCCGATGCGAGCAGATGCGCGGGCGTCAGTTCGACCATGCGCGCGGTGCGCTGGGCGCGCCGCCAGGCGCGAATCGGCTCGCTCGCCTGATAAAAAGTGAGATGACGTCCCGAGGAATAGCTGAGCGCCGTTACCGCGAGCGCGTGCAGCACGCGCCGGTCGAGCATCTGCTCGATGCGGCGAAAGTCCAGCGTGCGGGCGAGGAAGTGCGCAAGCGGCGCATTGTCGAACAGCGTGCGAGGCGTGCGCGGCGCGGCGATGCCGAAAGTGGCCCAGCCGAACGCCAGCGCGCCGAGCCAGCGCGCGCCCGCCGCCGCGATGCCGGGCCAGTCGGTGCGATAGACCTGATCGGCGGACAGATGCGCCCAGACATCGACGAGACGCTGGGCGCCGGTGAGGAACTGATCGGCGTGACTGGCGATGGAGGTGGCGTTGATCGCGCCCGCCGACGTGCCGCAGATCACGGTGAAAGGCATCGCGCGCCGCGCGGGATCGGCCTGCGCGGCGAGTTCCGCGAGCGCACGCAACGCGCCGGCCTGGTAAGCCGCGCGTGCGCCGCCGCCCATCATCACGAGCGCAAGCCGCATTGCCGACGCTCCCCGTCTTGATCGCTGCTGTTATGCGCCTGCGGTCACATACGATTCGCCCGCTTTGATACGCGGGCTGCCGCGTTACTCCGGCCGCGCAGGCGCTTTCTTCGTGCTGCGCGCGGTCGTCTTGCTGGCCGTTGCACCGCTGGCGCTGCTGCTGCGCTTCGCCGCCGGTTTCGCGCGCGCCGATGCGGACTCAGCACCAGCCGCGCCCGATGCACCCGTTGCGCCCGTTGCCGCCGCCGAAGCATCGGCTGCCGCCTGAGCCGCGGCCTGCGCGGCTTGCGCCGCCGCTGCGGGCTGCGCCATCGCAAACTGCGCAAGCTGGTTGAACTGCGATTGCAGCAGATTCCACCAGCCCGACGCGTCGAAACCTGCCTGCGCGCCAGCCTCGTCGCCTTCGTTAGCCTGCGCGCTCTCGCCCGCAAATGCCGCAGATCCCGGCGCAGCCGAAACCGACGATGCCGCCCCACGCGCCGGCGCTTCGTGCGCAGGCGGCGGGCTCATCTGCGATTGCGCGAACGCGCCGAAGGCACGCAGCGTCGAAAGCGTCGCGCGCTGCACTTCCAGCGCCTGGATCGCCGACTGCAGCATGCTCAGATTGAGCTTGAGCCACTGTTCGACGGCGCGCAGATCGGTGATGCGCTTGTCGAGTTCTTCGATATTGGTGAGCGGCGTCATCATGTCAGACATCATCGACAGCGACGGCCCGAGGCCTTGCGCCGCGCCCGGCTCGCTGCCGGGGAACGCGCTGCCGAACGGCGTGAGGCGCATCATCCCCCACATGCGGTCGAGCATTTCGGCGGGCGGAAAACCGGGAAAGCCCGGGAACGGCGGCATTGCACCTGCTGAATCGGTCATGCGAATCTCCCTCGCAAAACAATCAGTGTTGAATACGCGTGGCGCAATCAAGGCGTCTATAAGCTTCGATAAACGCGCGCGCACGCATCGTTTCGATCATACCGCGCGCCGAATCTGAACTCAGCCCCGGCGCGTTGAGAATGCAACTCGGGCATGCCGTTTCAGGCCGCGCGACTCAAAACGGATCGCCGCCCGGAAAATCCGGCGCGCGACGCTCGCGCAGCGACTTCACGCCTTCATGCACATCCGGCCCGGAAAAGCCCATGAATTCCAGCGCCAGCGACGCATCGAATGTCGGCCCCGCCTGACGCAGCCAGTTGTTGAGCGCGTACTTGGTCCAGCGCAGCGCCGTCTGCGAACCGTTCGCCAGGCGTTTGGCCACTTCGAAAGCCTTGGGCAGCAGATCGGTTTCATCGACGGCCAGCGACACGAGGCCGATGCGCTCCGCCTCCTCGCCGCTCACCGGCTCGCACAGCAGCAGGTAGTACTTCGCCTTCGCCATGCCGCACAACAGCGGCCAGACGATCGCCGCATGATCGCCCGCCGCCACGCCCAGCCGCGTATGACCGTCGATGATGCGCGCCGTTTTCGCGGCGATCGAAATATCGGCGAGCAGACCGGCGACGAGTCCCGCGCCCACGGCCGGCCCGTGCATCGCCGAAACAATCGGCTTGCTGCAGTTGATGACGTTGTAGACGAGGTCGCGCGCCTCGCGCCAGACGCGTGCGCGCACGTCGAAATGCTGCGCCATGTCCTCGACGAGCGCGAGATCGCCGCCCGCCGAAAAGCCCTTGCCCTCGCCGCGAATCACCGCAACGCGCGCATCGGGATCGCGGTCCACGTCGCGCCAGATTTCCGCGAGTTCGCGATGCATGTTGGCATCGGCAGTGGCGAGCGCGCTCTTGTTGGCGCCCTCGCCGCTCATCACGATCTCGACGATGCCGTGTTCGTGGCGCCGCACGCGCAGGGCGTGATAACGGGCGTAGTAGGGATCGTTCATGGGCGCTGTCTCCTTTCTTTCCATAATGCGCATTCAATGCGGCTGATAAACCCACTTGCCGTCGCGGATCTCGACCATCACGCGCGCACGCGCATCGAGGCCCAGATGGTCCGTGGCGCTCATATTGATGATGCCGTTGGTCGTGTGCAGGCCGCGTGTCGCTTCGAGGGCGTCGCGCAGCGCGCGCCGAAACGCGCTCGTGCCCGGCGCCGCGCTCTTGAGCGCGACCGGCACCGCGCTGCCGAGCAGCAGCCCCGCATCCCACGTATAAGCGCCGAACGCGGACACGGAACCCGCGCCGTAACGTGCTTCGTACCGCGAAATATAGTCGAGCGCGAGACGCCGTTCCGGGCGATCGTCAGGCAGTTGCGCAGCGACCAGCACGGGGCTCGCGGGCAGGAACGTGCCGTTGCAATCGGCGCCGCACACGCGCAGGAAATCGCGATTACCCACGCCATGATTGTGATAGACGAGGCCCTTGTAGCCGCGCTCCTTGAGCGCCTTCGGCGGCAGCGCGGCGGGCGTGCCGGCCGCGCCCACCACCACCGCATCGGGCTGCGCGGCGACGATCTTCAGCACCTGCCCCGTCACGCTCGGGTCCGTGCGGTTAAAGCGCTCGTTCGCAACGATCCTGATATCGCGCGCCTGCGCGGCCTTCGCGACTTCGGCGTAAAACGTTTCGCCCAGCGCGTCGGCCTGACCGATATAGGCGATCGTTTTGACCTTGTGCGCGCTGGCGTGCTCGACGATGGCGCCGGCCATCATCGCGTCGGTTTGCGGCGTCTTGAACATCCAGTGGCGCTTGTCGTCGACCGGCTCGATGATTTTCGCCGATGAAGCCAGCGAGATCGCGGGCGTCTCGCCTTGCGCGATCACGTCGAGCATCGCCAGCGTGTTGGGCGTGATCGAGGAACCGACTACGGCATCGACGTTTTCTTCGTCGATCAGCTTTTTCGTGTCCTGCACGGCCTGCGTGGTATCGGACGCATCGTCGAGCACGATGTACTGCACCTGCTGGCCGGCGATCTGCGTGGGCATCATCGCCACGGTGTCGCGCGCCGGCATGCCCAGCGACGCGGCCGGCCCGGTCAGCGAAAGCACGAGGCCGATCTTGATCTGCGCCAAGGCAAGCGTGGGAACGAATAATGCGGAAAGCGAAGCCAACAAGCAAGCGAAAAGCGTGACTGCGGCGCGGCGTTGCGGGCAACGTCGGCGCGTGCGAGAGGACTGCATGGTGTCTCCCTTTCGTTTGGGGCGAGCGTATTCTGCGTACGGCTTCGAAGGCGTGGCAGCGCCGCTTTTCAACGACGCGCCCCGCGCGTTTGCCAGTGTAGCCGCACATCGGCAGTGCGGCATCCGGCGAAACCCCTTTTTTGCGGCCTGGTGAGCGGCCTGATTGTGTGGATTACTGCGCGACCGACTGCGCGGATTACTGCGCGTCCGACAGCGCCGACACGCCCTGATCGATCGCACCGAAAATCGACTGACCGGCCGGGTCGAGCATCTCGATCTTCACGCTGTCACCGAACTTCATGAACTCCGTGCGCGGCTCGCCGTGCTCGATCGTCTCGAGGCAGCGTTTCTCGGCGATACAGCAATAGCCGCGCTTCGCGTCCTTGTTCGACACCGTGCCCGAACCGACGATCGCGCCCGCATGCAGATTGCGCGTTTTCGCCGCGTGCGCGATCAACTGGCCGAAGTGGAACACCATGTCCGTGCCCGCGTCCGGCTGGCCGACCTTCTTGCCGTTCCAGTAGACCAGCATCGGCAGATGCACGCGGCCTTCGCGCCAGTGCTCGCCCAGTTCGTCGGGCGTGACGACGACCGGCGAAAACGATGTCGCCGGCTTGCTCTGGAAGAAGCCGAAACCCTTGGCCAGTTCGGCGGGAATCAGGTTGCGCAGCGACACATCGTTGGCCAGCGCGACCAGTCGCACGGCCTTGAGCGCTTCGTCGGCGCTCGCGCCCATCGGCACGTCGCCGGTAATGACGGCCACTTCGGCCTCGAAATCGATACCGAACGCTTCCGATGCGCACACGATGTCGTCGGTTGCGCCGATGAAGTCGTCGCTACCGCCCTGGTACATGAGCGGATCGGTCCAGAACTCGGGCGGCATTTCCGCGCCGCGCGCGCGTCGCACGAGTTCGACGTGGTTCACGTAGGCCGAGCCGTCGGCCCACTGATAGGCGCGCGGCAGCGGCGCCATGCAATCGCGCGCGTCGAAGCTGAACGTGTTGCGCGCGCGGCCGTGATTGAGCGCGTCGTAGAGGTCGATCAGTTGCGGCGCGTAGAAGCGCCAGTCGTCGAGCACGCGTTGCAGCGTGGGCGCGATCGCATCGGCGATGGCGGCGCTGCGCAGGTCGCGGGAAACGACGATCAGCTGGCCGTCGCGGGTACCGTCCTTGAGCGTGGCGAGTTTCATGGAATGAGGCGTGGATGACGATAGAGGAAATGTATTCTACGATGGTGAATCGGCGCGACCCAAGGGAAGCGGCGCGCCATCCCGAACCTGCCGATCCGAACGCTCGCCGATCGCTCTCTCCACGCTCTTTATGCCGCCGTCCAACCGCACTGCTTCATCGTCCCCTTCCGCCGCTGAATCCATCGACGAAACCGTGGATATCGACGATTCGAACGGACCGAATGAGCCGAACGAACCGAACGATAGCGGCGAAGAAAAGCTGCGCTCGGGCATCCAGTCGATCGAAGTGGGCTTTCGCCTGCTCGACGTGCTCACCCACGAACCGCGCGCCATGATGCTGCGCGATCTCGCACAGCGCGCGGGCATGAGCCCGGCCAAAGCGCACCGCTATCTGGTGAGCTTTCTGCGTCTGGGCATGGTGGCGCAGGACCCTGTGTCGGGGCGCTACGAACTGGGCGGCTTCGCGCTGCAACTGGGTCTTGCGCGCCTCGCGCGCGTGGACGGCGTGAAGCTGGCGCGCATCGCGCTGGCTGAACTGCGCGATGGGCTCGACATCACCGTGGGCATCGCCGTGTGGGGCAACCAGGGGCCGACGGTCGTGCACTGGATGGAATCGAGCCATCCGGCCAAGGCTTCGCTCAAACTCGGCGACGTCATGCCGATGCTCAGTTCCGCGACCGGCCTGCTGTTCGCCGCTTACCTGCCGCGCAGCAAGACCGCGCCGATGATCGAGCGCGAACTGGCCAGCGCGCAGCATTACGCGTGGGGTTCGACGCCGCGCACCGCCGAAGCGCTCGAAGACACGCTCGCCGAGGTTCGCAAGCATGGCTCGGCGCGCGTCGAAGGCATGCTGCTGCCGACCATCCACGCGTTCTGCACGCCGGTGTTCGACGCGAGCGGCGATCTCGCGCTGGGTCTGATCGCGCTCGGGCATGAAGGCGCGTTCGACAGCGACTGGCACGGCAGCGTCGATACGGCCTTGCGCGAGTGCGCGCAAAAGCTTTCGTACGAATTGGGGTACAGCCCTGTGGCGCGCTGACGATCGCGTTGGTGCGTTGGTGCGTTGGTACGTTGATGCGCCGCGCTTCTGCAAGGGTAAGGCGCGCCGTGTCACAGTAGCGTTTATCCGCGATCCGGCCCGAAGGCCTCAGACCGAACCCGATGTCCACTTCCACCGCCGATAGAAACGCTTCCACTACGCCGCGCCGCCCGCGCGCCTGGCGCTGGCTGGCCGTGTTCGTCGCGGTGACGCTGCTGCACTGGCTCGCGGCCGAATGGTTCGAGCGCCATCACGGCCCGCAGCAGCCGGTCGCGCCCAGACACGTGCCCGTGCAGATACGTTTGCTCACGCCCGAGCGCATCGAGCAGCAGGCGAAGCCCGCCGCACCCGCTGCGAAACCCGCCGAAAAACCGGCCGCGCCCGCGCGCCCCAAACGCGCGCCGAGTCCGCCGCATACGCTTGAAGCGATCACGCCGCCCGTGGCGCATCCGAAGGTTGCCGCGGCACCCGAAGAGGCGGCATCGGCGCCTGAAGCGCCGGACGCGGCGGCATCGGCGGGAGCCAGCGGCGCCTCGCAGGCGGCCGCGCCCGGCAACGGCAGCACGCCGGCAGCTCCGGCCGCCCAGGTTTCGCACGGCGTCAAATTCCAGGTGCCGCCGTCGGGCGAACTCAAATACGACACCTTCTTCAACGGCGCGCGTAACGAACCCGGCACGATTCACTGGAAAAGCGACGGCCAGCACTACGAGATGGTGGTATCGATTCCGCTGCCTTTCGTCGGCACATTCAGCTGGACGAGCCGTGGTCACGTCGATGCGTTCGGGCTCGCGCCGGATCAGTACATCGAAAAGCGCGGCCGCCGTCCCGCCGATTTCACCGTCTTCAATCGCAACGACAAGCAGATCGTTTTCACGCGCACGCCGAATTCGCTCGCGCTGCCCGACGGCGCGCAGGACCGCTTCAGCATGGTCATGCAGCTCGCGAGCCTCGTGCGCGGCGACCCCGACACCTACAAGCCGGGCGTGACGCGCGAGTTCTATGTCGCCGATAACGACAGCGGCGAGACCTGGCCCATCACCACCATCGGCGATGAAACCGTGCGCACGGATCAAGGCTTCGTGAGCGCGCGCCATTTCATGCGCCTGCCGCGCCACGACGGCGACAAACGGCGTATCGACGTGTGGCTCGCACCGTCGCTGGGCTGGCTGCCGGTACGTCTCGTGCAGACCGAGCCGAACGGCACGGAAGTGGAACTGCTCTGGCACGGCGCGTTGAGTGTGCCGAAGGTGTCGGGTGCCTCCGACGATGCGTCGAATGACATGACGAATCGGCCTGCATCGGCGCCGATGGCCGCGAGCGCGAGCGTGAGCGCCCCCGCGCAAACCGCCGAACCGTCCGCCGCTCAACCTGCGCCCGAGCCCGTACCCGAGCCCGCACCCGAAACCGCGCCGGAACCCCTGCCCGCACCGCCCGCCGACGCACCGATGCACCCATAAGCGCCCTGCCGCACACAGGCGCGCAACGAATGCGCGTGCGAGCCAACAAAACGGCCATTCAGACCGCACGTTTGCGCGAAATAGCGCATACTGAAAATCATCGAAGCGCCCTGTATCCAGGTTGCATCCGGCCTGAATCGAATGCGCGCGCGGCACGAGACGAGCACAAAAAAGAACAGAGGAAAGCGTTCGCAGGAGGCTCGAGCCACGCACCGCACCGGACACCCCGGCTGCACAAAATACCGGCCCTGCGCCTTTCAGGCGCGCGGCTTGCGACAACCGCACGACGTCCACGCAGCACCTCGCAACCAGCCTGACTCCCGACCGTACCGGCCAAGGAGGAACGCATGCAAGCGACTGTCAATGGCATCGATACGCGCTACGTCTTCGAAGACCGCAGCGGCGGCCCCGCGCTGACCTTCATTCATCAGCTCGGTGGCGACCTTACCGTGTGGGACACGCTCGCCGGACATTTCCGGCATCGTTTTCGCGTCCTGCGTTACGACGTGCGCGGACACGGCGCGAGCGCCGTGTCGACCAGCGCGTTCGGCTTCAAGGAACTCGCCGCCGATCTTTCCGCCCTGCTCGATGCAAAAGACATCGAAAAGACGCATATCGTCGGCATGTCGATGGGCGGCATGATCGCGCAGCAGTTCGCGCTCGATCACGCGCGTCATGCCAGCACGGCGGGCTCGCGCGTGCTCTCGCTCACGCTTTGCGACACCGCCAGCCGCACCTCGCCCGACGCGCGCGAGACATGGAACGAACGCGCCGCGCTTGTGCGCCGCGAAGGCACGGCCGCGCTCGCCGACGTGACGATGGCGCGCTGGTTCACACCGGACTTCCGTCGCACGAATCGCGATACCGTCGCGCAAACCTGCGACGTGTTATTACGGACACCTGCCGAAGGCTACGCGCGCGCCTGCGAAGCGCTGCGCGACTTCGACGTTCACGAACGACTCGCGCAGTTGCGCGTGCCGACGCTTGCCGTGGCAGGACGACTCGACAGCGGCACGCCGCCCGCGCTCACCGAAGCCATGGCGAACGCCATCCCGGAAGCACGTTTCGAAACGCTCGATGCAGCACATCTGGCCCCGGTAGAAGAATCGCATGGGTTTGCGGCTCTGCTCGAAACGTTTCTGCGCCAGCGGGTCTAAAGCTTGCAGCAGGAATTGCACTGAAATATGCATCGGATTTGCGCCAGAAACTGCATCCGGAACGCGACGGAATCCGTAGTACCCCAGGCAGCACCGAAGAGCAGCACGAGCAAGGCACCAGGCAACAGAAGGGCAATAAAGGGCAATAAAGGGAGAGCAGTCCGAAAAAGAGGTGATGCGGGACCCACCCCTTGAATTCCAGATCGAACGCTCCATTTATCGACATGAGCAGTGAGGGAGCACAGGAAAAAGGAGTGTCGCCATGCAGATGATCTACAACAGTCCCAACTATTGCGTTGTCGAGTTTCCCCCGCAGGACGGTCACGTCGCCATGCGCTCTGGAGGCTACGAAATCGTCGACAAAAATGCGCGGCGTGAACTGTTTATCGACGGCGTGATGGCGGCACGTTTTCGCGAAGACGTGCAGAAGCTGATGGATGAAGAGCAGTCGCTCGACGAGGTGGACGAATTCCTCGGACAGTTCGACAGCCTCATGCAGCAACCCGTTGTGCTGCATTGATACGTGGCGGCAAGCGCAGGACGGCTCCGCTCCCGCAGTTCCACCTGTCGGTCAACCAGTCATACCCACTGTCGTCCAATCTGCCGTAGAACACGCGCCGCCGGCACCCCTGGCGGCGCCCCCGCTCAGGAAACCCCGCCCGGTCCCGCGCCGCGCGGGGTTTTCTTTTTCCGGGCGGACGGCAAACCCGGCGCGCCGGGTGACGCCGCTACAACGCCGACGCCAGCGCCCGGCCCCTGCTGCGGATACAATATTGGGTTTCCCAGCTCGACCGGCGCTTAAGCCCGCCCATCATCCATGAACCAGCCCGCCGAACACGCTACGCGCCCAGTTGGAACGTCCTCTGGAGCCACGCCGTACACGCGCGCAGCCTCGCTGCCCGCGCTGCTTGCCTCGCGCATCGTGATCCTCGACGGGGCGATGGGCACGATGATCCAGCGCTACAAGCTCGACGAAGCCGCCTATCGGGGCAAAGGCGGCGTCGAACGCTTCAAGGATTACCCGCGCGACATCAAGGGCAACAACGAACTGCTCTCGCTCACGCAGCCGCAGATCATCAGCGAAATTCACGAGCAGTATCTGGCCGCCGGCGCGGACATCATCGAAACCAACACGTTCGGCGCGACCACGGTGGCGCAGGACGACTACGGCATGGGCGAACTCGCCATCGAGATGAACATCGAATCGGCGAAGCTCGCGCGCGCCGCATGCGACAAGTACTCGACGCCGGACAAGCCGCGCTTCGCCGCCGGCGCGATCGGCCCGACGCCGAAGACCGCCAGCATCTCGCCCGACGTGAACGACCCGGGCGCGCGCAACGTGAGCTTCGAGGAACTGCGCCGCGCCTACTACGAGCAGGCCAAGGCGCTGATGGACGGCGGCTGCGACCTGTTCCTCGTCGAGACGATCTTCGACACGCTCAACGCCAAGGCCGCGCTGTTTGCGCTCGACCAGTTGTTCGAGGACACCGGCGAGAACCTGCCGATCATGATCTCGGGCACCGTCACGGACGCCTCGGGCCGCATTCTCTCGGGCCAGACCGTCGAGGCGTTCTGGAACTCGCTGCGTCACGCGAAGCCGCTCACCTTCGGCCTGAACTGCGCGCTGGGCGCGGCGCTGATGCGCCCGTATATCGCCGAACTCGCGAAGCTCTGCGATACCTACGTGTCCTGCTATCCGAACGCCGGCCTGCCGAACCCGATGAGCGATACCGGCTTCGACGAAACGCCTGCGGATACCTCCGCGCTGCTCAAGGAATTCGCTTCGGCGGGTCTCGTGAACGTCGCCGGCGGCTGCTGCGGCACGACGCCCGAGCACATCGCCGCAATCGCGAAGGCGCTCGCCGAAATCAAGCCGCGCCGCTGGCCCGGGCAGTATCGCGACGCTGCCTGAGCTGACAGCGATGTCTGAGTGAACGTTGGCCATTCGGCCAGATGACGTGAGTTCGGGCATCGCACAAACTGGCATGCAAACCACTGCGCAAGGAGTCTGCTGTGTTGCATGCCGTAACGGGAAATCAGAACATGCCTGCCATCAGCAAGCTCACCATCGCCGGATACAAGTCGATACGCGAATTGCGCGAGTTCGAGCTCCGCGATCTGAACGTGCTGATTGGCGCCAATGGCTCCGGCAAGTCGAACTTCATCAGCTTTTTCCGGATGTTGGCGGAGATGTATGGGCAGCGGTTCCGGGTTTATGTCGGCAAGCAGGGGGGCGCTGATTTCATCCTGCGCTACGGACGGAAAACGACCCGTCAGGCGAGCGGGGAAATCGAATTCAGCGACGACTTCGGCCGTTACGACTTCACGCTCGACAGCAACAAGGAAAACGGACTGGTTTTCGCACAGGAAGGTGTCCAGTTTCCAGGCTCGCAGCGCATGCCGCTCGTCAGCCCCAGCGTCTACGAATCGGCGCTTCCCGAGCTTCGAAAAATCGTGCAGGACAAAGGCTGCGAATTCGACGACATGGCGCGGACGATCCCGCCAATCGACCGTATTCGTGTCTACCACTTCCACGACACCAGTGACCTGGCAACGGTCAAGCAGATCCACGCGAGGAACGACAACCTGCGCCTGAAAAACGACGCGGCCAACCTCGCGCCGTTCCTGCGCATGCTGCGCGAACAGTACGAAGGCCATTACCGTGCGATCGTCGAATCGATCCGCCTGGTTGCGCCCTTCTTCGACGACTTCGTTTATCGCGAAGGCAACCCCGCGACGGTCGAACTCGAATGGACCGAAAGGGGCAATCCTGATGCCTCGTTCAATGCGCACATCCTGTCCGACGGCACGCTGCGCTTCATCTGCCTCGCCACGCTGCTGCAACAGCCCGTCGAGCTGATGCCGCCCGTCATCCTGCTCGACGAACCGGAACTCGGCCTGCATCCGTTTGCGATCAACATTCTCGCCGACCTGCTGGAACTGGCCGCAGAGCAGGTGCAGTTGATTGTGGCGACGCAGTCAGTGCCCTTGCTCAGTTGCCTCAAACCCGAAGACATCGTCGTTGTCGACCGGCAGGACAATGCCTCGACGTTCAGGCGCCTCGACGAAGCAGAACTGGGTACCTGGCTGGAAAACTATTCGCTCGGCGAACTGTGGGAAATGAACGTGCTCGGCGGGAGACCTGCGTAATGGTGAATCTCGTCATTCTCGGCGAAGGTCAAACCGAGGAAGTCTTCGTTCGCGAAGTGCTGGCGCCCGAACTGGCGGCGCGAACGCTTTATCCCGCACGTCCAGCCGCACGAATTCGAAGCGCTGCTGTTCAGCGACGTACGCCACATCAGCGCGACTCGTCCCGAGTGGGCGCAGTATTGCAGCGATCTCAAGCGCGTGCGCGAAGAATACGAAAATCCCGAGCACATCAACGACTCGCCAACGACCGCGCCGTCGAAGCGACTCATGAATCTGCTCAAACCGTCATACAAGAAAACAACGCACGGCCCGGTCATCGCCAAACGCATTGGACTGGCCACCATCCGCGCGGCCTGTCCGCATTTCGGCCAATGGTTCGACAAACTGACCGCCCTGCAACCCCTTTGATCGCCCAACGACCATGACTGACCATACCCTGCGCCTCAGCGGCCTCGAACCCTTCAACGTCACCGACGGCACGCTCTTCATCAACGTCGGCGAGCGTACCAACGTGACCGGCTCGAAGGCGTTCGCGCGCATGATTCTCAACGGCCAGTTCGACGAGGCGCTGGCCGTCGCGCGCCAGCAGGTCGAAAACGGCGCGCAGATCATCGACGTCAACATGGACGAGGCGATGCTCGACTCCAAGGCGGCGATGGTGCGCTTCATGAATCTGATCGCCTCCGAGCCGGACATCGCGCGCGTGCCGATCATGATCGACTCGTCGAAGTGGGATGTGATCGAAGCGGGCCTGCAGTGCGTGCAGGGCAAGGCGATCGTCAATTCGATCTCGCTCAAGGAAGGTAAAGAGCCGTTCATCCATCACGCGAAGCTGATCCGCCGTTATGGCGCGGCGGCCGTCGTGATGGCTTTCGACGAAACCGGCCAGGCCGACACCTTCCAGCGCAAGACCGAGATCTGCAAACGCTCGTACGACGTGCTGGTGAACGAAGTCGGCTTCGCGCCCGAAGACATCATTTTCGATCCGAATATCTTCGCGGTCGCCACGGGTATCGAGGAGCACAACAACTACGCGGTGGACTTCATCGACGCCACGCGCTGGATCAAGCAGAACCTGCCGCACGCGAAGATCAGCGGCGGCGTGTCGAACGTGTCGTTCTCGTTCCGTGGCAACGACCCGGTGCGCGAGGCGATCCACACCGTATTCCTCTACCACGCCATCCAGGCGGGCATGGATATGGGCATCGTCAACGCCGGCCAGCTTGGCGTGTATGCCGATCTCGACGCCGAACTGCGCGAGCGCGTGGAAGACGTGGTGCTCAACCGCCGCGACGACGCCACCGACCGTCTGCTGGAAATCGCCGACAAGTTCAAGACCGGCGCGGCGAAGAAAGAAGAAAACCTCGAATGGCGCAACCAGCCGGTCGAGAAACGTCTGGCGCACGCGCTCGTGCACGGCATCACCAACTTCATCGTCGACGATACCGAAGAAGCGCGCGCGAAGATCATGGGTGACGGCGGCCGCCCGATCAACGTGATCGAAGGCCCGCTGATGGACGGCATGAACATCGTCGGCGACCTGTTCGGTCAGGGCAAGATGTTCCTGCCGCAGGTGGTGAAGTCGGCGCGCGTGATGAAGCAGGCGGTCGCGCATCTGATCCCGTTCATCGAGGAAGAAAAGCGTCTGCTGGCCGAATCGGGCGCGGACGTGCGCGCGAAGGGCAAGATCGTCATCGCCACCGTGAAGGGCGACGTGCACGACATCGGCAAGAACATCGTGTCGGTGGTGCTCCAGTGCAATAACTTCGAAGTGGTCAACATGGGCGTGATGGTCCCGTGCAACGAGATTCTCGCGAAGGCGAAGGTCGAAGGCGCGGACATCATCGGTCTGTCGGGCCTCATTACGCCGTCGCTCGAAGAGATGGCCTACGTGGCCAGCGAAATGCAGCGCGACGACTACTTCCGCGTGAAGAAGATTCCGCTCCTGATCGGCGGCGCGACCACCTCGCGCGTGCACACGGCCGTGAAGATCGCGCCGAACTACGAAGGCCCGGTTGTGTACGTGCCGGACGCGTCGCGTTCGGTGTCGGTGGCATCGAGCCTGCTGTCCGACGAAGGCGCGACGAAGTACATCGACGAACTCAAGAGCGATTACGAGCGCATTCGCGACCAGCACGCCAACAAGAAGGCGCTGCCGATGGTCACGCTCGAAGAGGCGCGCGCCAACAAGACGAAGATCGACTGGTCGGGCTTCGAACCCGTGAAGCCGAAGTTCATCGGCCGCCGCGTGTTCAAGAACTACGATCTGAACGATCTGGCGCAGTACATCGACTGGGGTCCGTTCTTCCAGACCTGGGATCTCGCCGGTCCGTATCCGCAGATTCTCAACGACGAGATCGTCGGCGAATCGGCGCGCAAGGTGTTTTCGGATGCGAAGTCGATGCTCTCGCGTCTGATCCAGGGCCGCTGGCTGCAGGCGAATGGCGTGATTTCGCTGTTGCCCGCCAACACCGTCAACGACGACGACATCGAGATCTACACCGACGATACGCGCACCGAAGTCGCCATGACCTGGCGCAATCTGCGCCAGCAGTCGGTGCGTCCGGTCGTGGATGGCGTGATGCGCCCGAACCGCTCGCTCGCCGACTTCATCGCGCCGAAGGATTCGGGCAAGGCCGATTACATCGGCATGTTCGCGGTCACGGCGGGCATTGGCGTCGACGTGAAGGAAGCGCAGTTCGAGAAGGATCACGACGACTACAGCGCGATCATGCTCAAGGCGCTGGCCGACCGCTTTGCGGAAGCCTTCGCCGAAGCCATGCACGCGCGCGTGCGCCGCGACCTCTGGGGCTACGCGGCCAGCGAAACGCTTGACAACGACGCGCTGATCGCCGAGAAGTACGCGGGCATCCGTCCGGCGCCGGGCTATCCGGCCTGCCCGGACCACCTCGTCAAGCGCGATATGTTCGACGTGCTGCAGGCGAACGAGATCGGCATGAGCGTGACCGAATCGCTGGCGATGCTGCCGGCGGCGAGCGTGTCGGGCTTCTACCTCGCGCACCCGGACAGCACGTATTTCTCGGTCGGCAAGATCGGCCAGGATCAGCTCGCCGATTTCGCGCAGCGCATGGCGCTGTCCGCCGACGACGCGCGCCGCGCGCTCGCGCCGCTGCTGTAACCCGTGCGGGCGCACTCGCGCCCGCGTTCACCCTGCTCCCGCTCCGTCGGGCCGTGCATCGTTGCAACGGCCCGACGCATCGACGCAACATTCCCGACATACGCCATCCGCTAGCCTGAATATTTCGCGCACGGAATTTTTCGGCTTTGTAAGATGGCCGCGCATCACCCAGAGCCGCACGCGGCGGCCCGCTCCGGCGCCGCGCCGGTTCTCATCAGCAAGTCCTTAAAAAGCCAGATCGAAGAGCAAACTCGAAGCAACCTCGACGGAGAACAATCGTATGAAGAAGCTGATGTTGATGTTGACCGCCTTCGGCGTCGCTGCGCTCGCGCAGCCGTCGTTCGCCCAGCCGGCCTCGGCGCCGCACGAGTCCAGCGCGGTGTCGTCGTATTCGGCGCCCACCGAAAAGCACGTGAAGAAGCCGAAGAAGAAAAAGGTCAAGAAGGGTGCCGCATCCGCCGCGCAACCGGCCGAGCCGATGGCAGCCAGCCAGTAAGCGCTAGCTGAAGCACGAAACGAAGTGCAAACTGGCCACGCCATGCAAAAGAGCCCGCAGACGATGCGGGCTCTTTGTTTTACTGCTGGCCGGTTTCAGTGGCGGCGCGCTTCAGACGCCCCACATGATGTCGTTGTCTTCTTTCTTCGCCGCGCGCAGCATGTCGAGGAACGGGAACGCGCGCTGGGCAAGACCCGGCGGCAGTTCATGCGGCTCGCGGCCTTCTTCGCCTTCGTGGAAATGGCCTTCGTGCTCGGCGCGATCTTTTTTATCCACGGCGATGGCCGATTCGAGCTTGCTGATGGCGGTGTCGAGTTCGTCGTGCATGATGACGCCGCGCTCGCCCAGCCGCTTGCCGATGATGCCGAGGAGATATTGAGCGAGGCTGTCGAGCATCAGCACGTCCGGCGACGCGTGGCATTTGAAAGTAACCAGCATGTCTGTTCCCTTTTGATTTTCTAAGATGAGCGCGTTCGAGCCGGACGCTCGCGCGGCCCGTGACCGCAGGCCTGCGCGCAACCGGCGAGCCCAATGCTGCAAGGAGCCGGGCGGCCGCGCTTGCCGGGCTTCTCATTTCACATATTAGCACCTGCTAAAATCCGTCTGAACGGAATTACCCGCAGGGCGCGGCACGCCCGCCCGTCAGGCCGCAGCGCCATCGCTGGCGCACGCCTCGCGCGCACGCAAAGCCCGCCCGCACCCGAATTCGACGGCAAGCGCCGCACCCGCGACCACGCGGCCGGCCCCGCACCCAACTACCCGCACAGGACCTGCAACAAGCATGCTGCCCGCACAGAAACACACCCTGGAGACTCTGCTCGCCGACGCCGTCGCCCAGGTGGCGAAGGCCACCGAAGGCGCCACCGAAGCCGCATTCGTCGTGCCCGCCATCGCGCTCGAGCGCCCGAAGGTCGCCGCGCACGGCGACGTCGCCTGCAACGTGGCGATGCAGCTCGCCAAGCCGCTGCGCGCCAACCCGCGCGCGCTGGCCCAGCAGATCGTCGATACCGTCAAGGCGCTGCCCGCCGCAGCCGGCCTGATCGCCGACGCCGAAGTCGCCGGTCCCGGCTTCATCAACCTGCGTCTGAGCGCCGAAGCCAAGCGCTCGGTCCTGAACGCCGTGTTCGCCGAAGGCGCCGCGTTCGGCCAGTCGCAGCGCGACGCCGGCAAGCACGTGCTGGTCGAGTTCGTGTCGGCCAACCCCACGGGTCCGCTGCACGTCGGTCACGGCCGCCAGGCCGCGCTCGGCGACGCCATCTCGAACGTGCTGGCTTCGCAGGGCTGGGGCGTGCACCGCGAGTTCTACTACAACGACGCGGGTGTGCAGATCGGCAACCTCGCCGTCTCCACGCAAGCGCGCGCCCGCGGCTTCAAACCCGGCGACGCCGAGTGGCCGGAAGCCGCCTACAACGGTGAATACATCGCCGACATCGCACGCGATTACCTCGCGGGCGAAACCGTCGCGGCCAAGGATGGCGAACCCGTCACCGGCGAGAAAGATCCCGAGAACCTCGAAGCGATCCGCCGCTTCGCCGTCGCGTATCTGCGCCACGAGCAGGATCTGGATCTGCAGGCCTTCGGCGTGAAGTTCGACCGCTACTACCTGGAATCGTCGCTGTACACGGAAGGCCGCGTCGAGAAGACCGTCGAGGCGCTGGTCGCTTCGGGCCAGACCTACGAGCAGGACGGCGCGCTGTGGCTCAAGACCACCGACTACGGCGACGACAAGGACCGCGTGATGCGCAAGTCCGACGGCACCTACACGTACTTCCTGCCGGACGTCGCCTACCACGTCACCAAGTGGGAACGCGGCTTCACCAAGGTCATCAACATCCAGGGCTCGGATCACCACGGCACCATCGCGCGCGTGCGCGCGGGCCTGCAGGCCATGGGCGTGGGCATTCCGAAGGGCTACCCCGACTACGTGCTGCACAAGATGGTCACCGTCATGCGCGACGGCCAGGAAGTGAAGATCTCCAAGCGCGCGGGCAGCTACGTGACGGTGCGCGACCTGATCGAATGGTCGGGCGGCGCGAATCCGGGCAGCGAAGTCGCGCCCGATCTGCTCGACGAAGCGACCATCCGCCGCGGCCGCGACGCCGTGCGCTTCTTCCTCATCTCGCGCAAGGCAGACACCGAATTCGTGTTCGACATCGACCTCGCGCTGAAGGAAAACGACGAAAACCCGGTGTACTACGTGCAGTACGCGCACGCCCGGATCTCGTCGATTCTCGGCGACTGGCAAGGCAAGCACGGCGGCAACCTCGCCGCACTGCCGACGGTCGATCTCTCGCCGCTGTCGAGCGAGCGCGCCCTCGCGCTCATCGCGAAACTCGCCGAATTCCCCGACATGCTCACGCATGCCGCCGCGGAACTCGCACCGCACGCGGTGGCCTTCTACCTGCGCGAACTCGCGGCTGAATTCCACTCGTTCTACAATGCCGAACGCGTTCTCGTGGACGATGCCGCCGTGCGCGATGCGCGCGTCGCGCTGCTCGCGGCCACGCGCCAGGTGCTGGCGAACGGCCTCGCCGTGATCGGCGTCTCGGCGCCCGAGCGCATGTAACTGGGCCAGCGGCTACGTCAGCCGGCCCGCGCGGCAGCCGTCGCGCGGGCGCTCCGTCCAACACGCATGACGACATGTTTGGGGCGTGCCCGCCTGGGCGCGCCATTCCGGAATACTCTTGTTTGCAGGTGATTCAGACGATGGCACAACCGATTGCAAAAGCGCGCCGCACGATAAAACCGCAGTCGAAACAGTCCGGGGGTACGTTTCTCGGCGTCGTGCTGGGCCTGATTGTCGGCCTTGCGATCGCCGTGGTGGTGGCGCTCTACATCACGCGCTCGCCCACGCCGTTCGTCTCGAAGGTCGCGCCGCCGGCCGCTTCCGACGCCAGCCAGAGCGAGCAGTTCGATCCGAATCGCCCGCTGCAGGGCAAGTCGCCGGGCCAGCCGGTCACGCCGCAAGCCGCACAGAGCACGCCGCCCAACACGGCGCCGGGCCAAACCACGAACCAGTCGCAGTCGTCGGGCATGCTCGACGAACCGCAGATCGTCGAAGTGCCGCCTTCGGGCAATGCGGGCAACACCGCGCCGGGCAATGCCGATAACGGCAACGCAGCCGCGAACAACGGCGTCGCGGTCGCACCGAAGCCCTCGACCGGCGACACCGGCACGACCATCGCGAAAAAGCCGCAGCCGCCGCAGCAGCAACAACCGTCGAGCCAGGCGAATCAGGCGCTCCAGCAGTTCGCCAACAATCAGCCGATCAAGACGCCGAACGCTGCCAACAACGCCGCGCCGGCCGCCAAGCCCGCGCAGCCGGGTTCGGCCGCACCGACGGCGGGCGACGCCAACACCGGCTACTTCCTGCAGGTGGGCGCGTACAAGACCTCGGGCGATGCCGAACAACAGCGCGCGCGCCTCGCGTTCCAGGGCTTCGAATCGAAGGTCACGCAGCGCGATGCAGGCGGCGTCACGTACTTCCGCGTGCGTATCGGGCCGTTCTCGAAATTCGACGACATGAACTCGACCCGTCAGCGTCTGTCAGATGCCGGGATCGATACCGCCGTCATCCGCTTCACGAAGCAGTAATCGCGAAGACCGGACGCCGCGCGCGTTCGACACAAATCTCAACATTCGCACGCCGCGCGCCTCGCGCCGGCGTGCAGCCTGGCCGGACGCCGCCGGCCCTGTTCACTGGAACAACACGCTATGAAACGCATTCTCGGAACGCTTCTGATCTCGCTCTCGATGCTCGCCGGTGCGGCGCACGCATCGTCGGCCGCACCCGTGGCCGGCAAGGAATACACGGTCCTCAAGCAGGCCCAGCCGCTCGACGTGCCCGCAGGCAAGATCGAAGTGATCGAATTCTTCTGGTACGGCTGCCCGCACTGCAACGCATTCGACCCGTTCCTCGAAAGCTGGATCGCCAAGCAAGGCCCGGATGTCGTGTTCAAGCGCGTGCCGGTCGCGTTCCGTGACGATTTCGTCCCGCATTCGAAGATGTACTACGCGCTCGATGCGCTGGGCCTCGCACAGAAGCTCACGCCGGCCGTGTTCCACGAAATCCACGTGAACAAGAACTACCTGCTCACGCCGGAAGACCAGGCCAAGTTCCTCGCGACGCAAGGCGTCGACGCCAAAAAGTACATGGACGCGTACAACTCGTTCTCGACGCAAAGCGCGCTGCAACGCGACAAGGGCATGCTCGACGCGTACAAGATCGACGGCGTGCCGACCATCGCGATCCAGGGCAAGTATGAAACCGGCCCGGCGCTGATGCAGGTTTCCGAAGACAAGGCCGAACCCGCCACGCTGCAGGTGATGGACTTCATCGTTTCGCAGATCCGCGCGAAGAAGATGTGAGCGCGCGCGCCGGTATGACTCAAGCCCTGAAGGTTTTCATCACCGGCGCGTCGAGCGGCATCGGCGCTGCCCTCGCCGCCGAGTACGTGCGGCGCGGCGCCATCCTCGGACTGGTCGCACGCCGCACGGAAGCGCTCGAAGCGTTTCGCGCGGCCCATCCGCAACATCCCATCTCGCTCTATAGCGCCGACGTGCGCGACGCCGAGGCGCTCGCCGCCGCGGCACTCGCCTTCGTGGCGGAACACGGCATGCCCGACGTGGTGATCGCCAATGCCGGCGTGAGCCGCGGCGCGCTCACCGGTCACGGCGAACTGTCGACGTTCCGCGACGTGATGGACACCAACTACTTCGGCATGGTCGCCACCTTCGAGCCGTTCGCGCAGGCGATGGCCGAAGCGAAGCGCGGCACGCTGGTCGGCATCGCGAGCGTGGCGGGCGTGCGCGGACTGCCGGGCTCGGGCGCGTACAGCGCGTCGAAGGCGGCGGCGTTCGCCTATCTCGAAGCGCTGCGCGTGGAAATGCGGCCGTTCAAGGTGCCGGTCGTGACGATCGCGCCCGGCTACATCCGCACGCCGATGACCGCGAAGAACCCGTACCGCATGCCCTTCCTGATGGACGCCGACCGCTTCGCGGCCCGCGCCGCCGACGCCATCGCGCGCGGCACCACTTTCGCGGTGTTTCCGTGGCCGATGCGGGTGGTCGCGAGCCTGCTCGGCGCCCTGCCGCGCTGGCTCTACGACCGCGCTTTCGAACGCGCGCCGCGCAAGCCGCGCACGGTCGAGCAGTAAAGTAGTTTTCACGCAGCGCGGCGCTTCTCATGCGCCGCGCATCGCTTTCAGGCCGTACGCTCCGCCTGAATCGCCCCGCCCCGATCGCACCCTATATGGGTATGCCGATTAAATTGTTGTCTGGGCAATTTCCCTTCGATAAGCTTTCCCGGATCGGGCCCCGTGCGCGGCACGCCGAAGCCGCCTGCGCGCAACCCGGCCCTTCGCAGTCACCTCTCGCCAAACCCGGCTAAACGGACCAACGGAGATCCCATGCGCTTCACCTCGCCCGCTCCCGTGCTCGCCGCTGCGCTTTGCGCGGCCCTCGCCTGCGCGGCCACGCCCGCGCTCGCGAAACCGCTCACGGTCTGCACGGAATCGAGCCCGGACGGCTTCGACGTCGTGCAGTTCAACTCGCTCGTGACGACCAACGCCTCCGCCGACGTGATCTTCAACTCGCTGGTGTCCTACGACGAAGCGCAGAAAAAAGTCGTGCCCGCCCTTGCGCAATCGTGGGACGTGAGCAGCGACGGCCTCACCTACACCTTCCATCTGCGCCCGAACGTGCAGTTCCAGACCACCGAATGGTTCAAGCCCACGCGCACGCTCAACGCCGACGACGTGGTCTTCACCTTCGAGCGCATGCTCGACGACAACAACCCGTGGCACAAGGTAGCGGGCGCAAGCGGCTTCCCGCACGCGCAGTCGATGGGCCTCGCGAAGTTCGTGAAGTCGGTCACGAAGGTCGATGCGAACACGATCAGGTTCGAGCTCAACGAGCCGAACGCCACCTTCCTGCCGATCCTCTCGATGGGCTTCGCGTCGATCTATTCGGCCGAATACGCAGATCAACTGCTCAAGGCGGGCAAGCAGGTCGATCTGAACGCCAAACCCGTGGGCACCGGCCCGTTCGCACTCAAGAGCTACACCAGGGACGCGGTGATCCGCTACGACGCGAACCCGAGCTACTGGGGGCCGAAGCCCAAGGTCGATCGCCTGATCTACGCGATCACGCCCGACGCTGCCGTGCGCGCGCAGAAGGTCAAGGCCGGCGAATGCCAGATTGCGCTCTCGCCCAAGCCGCAGGACGTCGCCGATGCCAAGACCGACAAGGCGCTCAAGGTCGTGCAGACGCCCGCTTTCATGACCGCTTTCGTCGCGCTCAACACGCAGAAGAAGCCGCTCGACAATCCGAAGGTGCGCCAGGCGCTGAACCTCGCGTTCGACCGCACGACGTATCTGAAGACGGTGTTCGACAACACCGCCACGCCCGCGACCAACCCGTGGCCGCCCACCACCTGGGGCTACGACAAGTCGATCCAGGCGTATCCGCATGACATCGCCAAAGCGAAGCAACTGCTCGCCGAAGCGGGCGTGCCCAACGGCTTCGCGACGACGATCTGGGTGCGCCCGAACGGCAGCGTGCTCAATCCGAACCCGCGCGCGGGCGCCGAACTGCTGCAGGCCGATTTCGCGAAAATCGGCGTGAAGGCGGAGATCAAGGTGATCGAATGGGGCGAGCTGATCAAGGAAGCCAAGCAGGGCCAGCACGACACGCTCTTCATGGGCTGGGCGGGCGATAACGGCGATCCGGACAACTATCTCTCGCCGCTCTTTAGCTGCAATGCCGTGCAATCGGGCATCAACTTCGCGCGCTTCTGCGATCCGCAACTCGACAAGCTGATCACCGAAGGCAAAGCGAGCGCCGATCAGGCGAAACGCACGAAGCTCTACGACGCCGCGCAGAAGATCATTCACGATCAGGCGCTGTGGATTCCGCTCGGCTATCCGACCGCTTCGGCCATCACGCGCACCAACGTGAGCGGCTATCAGGTCAGTCCGTTCGGCCGCCAGAACTTTGGCGCGGTGAGCGTGCAGTAATAAGAGCGCGTTGCGTTCGTTAGCGAAAAGGCCGGGACATGTCCCGGCTTTTTCATTGCTGCGCAGATGGGTGTGCGCGGCTCAACGCAGGACCGGCACGCCCTTCACGGCGCTGCGGATCGCATCGGCGGCCTGACGCCACCATGGCGTGCCCACGCGCCGGCGCGCGTCCCAGGCGTGATCGTGCAGCGCCACGGCGCGCCAGTGATCCGCGTGCGACTGGAAACGCGCCACGCCGAAACTATCGGGCGCTTCGAACAGATCGAAATACGCACGCCGATAATGCTCGACGAGCGTGGCTTCGTCGTAATACGTCTCCATCCAGCGGCGCGACGCCTGGCCGATCTCGTCGCGCAGCCGTTTGTCGCCCAGCAGCGAGCGCAGGACGGGCTCCGCGTCCTCCAGCCTCACATCGAGCCACGGCAGCTCCACGGCGCCCGTGAGCGCGCGCAATTGGGCCTGCACGCGCGCATCCAGATGGCCGACCACCGGCTTGCCCTGTGCCAGCGATTCGAGCCCGCTGAGGTGATAGTTGCCGGTCACGCATTCGTCGACAGCCAGCGCCGCGCGCTGCTTCAGGCGCAAGCATTCGTCATGCGGCGTGTTCACGATTGCGCGCACGCGGCACAGGCCCTTGCGTTCGAGACGGCGCAGCAGCGCCAGCGTCTGCGGCGCACCCTTGGTCTCCCAGCGTTTTTTCCAGGCGCTCGCGCCGCCGCTCGGCGCATAGACGACGATGGGCGGACCGTCATCGGCTTCCGGCGCGGGGCGATAGCGTTCGTCGTGCAGCGGCACGAGATTGGGCACCACGCGCGCGAACGGATAGTAGCGCTCGGGCCCCTGCGCGATCACGAGTTGCGGCACCGGGTCGGTGACGATGCGCGTGAGCAGTTCGCGATCGTGCTTCGCCCACAGCGCGGGCGCCGAGTGGTATTGGCGGATCAGCTTGCGCGTGCCGAAGCGGCGCGGCAGATCGGCGCCGAACGTTTCTTCGAAGGCGAAATGCTGATGCAGATGGATGACGTCGGCGGCGTCGATGGCCGCGAGCGCTTCGTCGCGCTGCGTGCGCCAGTCGATATCGACGGCAAAGGTGCGCGTGCCGTAAGCCTGCGTGTTGAAAACCACGTGGCGCGCTTCGATGTCCGTGTGCCGGTTGAGCGCCGCGACGATGTTGCCGGGACTGCCCGCCACCGGCGTATTCGAAAGATGAACGACTCGCATGGCGTTCACGCGAAAGCCAGCGCGGCTTCGCGCAGATCCGCGTCTGCCCGCGCGCGGCCCGTTTCCCTCGCGCGCTTCGCGGCGGCCTGCACGAGCGTCTGCCAGCGCAGCTTGGGGAAAATATCGTCGCCCAGCGCGCTGTCCAGCGAGAGGTTGCGCACATCGACGCCGCGCCGTGCGAGCAGCGCAGCCGCATGACGGAACGACGGTTCGATGAAATCCGCGAAGTTGTCGTCGAGATAACTGGGCTGCATGTCGGTGGCCGATTCGTAGAAACGCGGCGTGCGTTTCGCGGCGCTCAGATCGACGCCATGCAGATAAAGCCGCTTGAAACCCAGCGCGGCCAGCACCTGCAGGCCTGCGTACGCCACCGTGCGGCCGTCGAATACGCCGCGACGCACATCGAGACTGAAACCGAGCGGCTGCGGCGCATCGAAAAGCGCAAGCGAGCGCGGGTCGTAAAGCGCGCGCAATTCGCGCGGCAAGGGCGCGCGACGGCCGGCGGGAAACAACATGTCGTCGAGCAAAAATACGCGACAACGGATGCGCTCGATCCCGAAACGCTCGGCGATATGCCAGAGCACGATCGGCGTGGCGAACAAGGTGAGCGGCTCGTCGATCACGCGCTCGACCAGATCGGGCCGATTGCGCACGAAACCCGTATCGACAATGCAGTAATAGTCGAATCGCACGCCTTGCTGCGCGGCCAGCGCAATCGCGCCATTCACGCCGAGCACGCGTGCCATTGGCAGTGCCTGGTAATCGATGGCATTCACCGACGGACCCGTGGCGATCAAATGACATTCGCGGGTTTCGGGCGCTGCATCGTTTGTGTCTGCAAGCAGATTGGGCAGATCGTTCACGCACGCGATGTTACGCCCGCGAATGCGCATGCCCGTGAGGCGCCCTGCTGCGTCGCGATCGAGCGCCACGCCATGCGCGAGACGTTCGTTATGTCGCCACGCGCGCGTATGCGTATAGCGATAAAACAACTTGAAAAACGTGTTGCCGACACGTTTTATTGGCGATTTAGTTGCACACGCAACTTGTCTGCCACTCTGCTCGCGCACATCTGCATGCGCCGAATGCGTAGCGTTGCCTTCGGTAACCATTGCTCTGCCTTGCAACGAAGCGAAGCCGGCGGCTTCGCATCACATTAAAGCGCGAGTCTAGGGTGTTTGATCGTTACAAAGGTTACATGCGAGCCGCTTGTTATTACTGATATTTACGGGTTATTGCGTTTTCTGTATGAAAGCCACTCGTAACGCACTGCCGCAATGCGCAAAAAATTGCTTCAAAGCGCGCGCCCGCGGGGATTTCGCGGAATCCCCGCAAACCCGCGCCCAGCCTTGAATACATAGGGATGCATGACACTTTCGAACGTCTTCGAACCCTTACTGATCTGCTTCATGTCGAGATCATTGTTGCAGATTCGTAATTTACAGCCCGCCGCGGCACGCTAGATTGGAGTCGTCCATTCATCGAACGCCAGGAGGCTCGAATGAACAAGAAACTCATCGCCGCATTGGGTGCGGGCGCAACGATTCTCGCCATTTCGCAAACCGCGACGGCGGGTGTTTCAGTGGGATTGAATGTCGGCGCGCCTGTGCCGGTTTATGCCGCGCCGGCTCCGGCCTACGGTCCGACCTATGTGGATTGGCGCGACGATCGCCGTTGGCAGGAACGCCGCTGGCACGAACATCAATGGCGCGAGCGCCATTGGGACGATCATCGCTGGGGCGGCGACCGCCGCTGGGACAATCGCCGTGACGACGGTTACCACCGCTGGTAACCGGCCGGTCCGAGTGGGTTGTAAAGCGCTACGCCATGATGTGCGCGCCGCCGTCGACATAGACCGTATTGCCGGTCAGACGGCGGGCGTAGCGTGTCGCCAGATAGGCGGTGGCGTAGCCCACATCCATGATGTCGACCAGTTCGCCGAGCGGTGCGCGCTCGACCGCATCGGCGAGCATGCGGTCGAAGTCGGCCAAGCCGGACGCCGCACGCGTCTTGAGCGGCCCCGGCGACACCGCATGCACGCGAATGCCGAGCGGCCCAAGCTCGTAGGCCAGATAGCGGCATGACGCTTCCAGCGCCGCCTTCACCGGCCCCATCAGGTTGTAGTTCGGCACGACGCGATTCGCGCCGTCATAGCTCATGGCGAACAGCGTGCCGCCGTGATTCATCAGCGGCACCGATCGCTTAGCCATCCGAATGAACGAATGACACGATACATCCATCGCGTAAGCAAAGCCTTGCGCCGATGAGTCGAGGAGACCGCCTTGCAAGTCCGCCTTCGGCGCGTAGGCGATCGAATGCAGCATGATGTCGAGCGAGCCCCACTGCTCGCGCAGCGCGTCGAATACGGCTTCGAGTTGCACGTCGTCTTCGACATTGAGCGGCAGCAGCATTTTCGCGCCTAGCGCCTGCGCGAGCGGCTCGACGTAGGGCTTCGCCTTGTCGTTGAGATAGGTGAGCGCGAGTTCCGCGCCGAGTTCGGCGAACGCACGCGCGCAGCCGTAGGCGATCGATTCCGCGTTCGCCACGCCCGTGACCAGGGCGCGCATGCCGGCAAGCGGACGGTCGGGAGGAGTCTGCATGGCTGACCTCGTTGCGCTGGTTACGATGATTGAATAACGATCACGACGCAGCGACCACTCAGGGCCGCTGCGTCTGCATCGCGGATACCGCTTTATGCGCTCACTCGCCCGCGCGCGATGCCCGGCGGCGCGCCGGTGCCGCGCGCGTCGTGCGCGTGGCCGACGGCGCGTTCGTCGCGCGTGCGCCGCGTGCCGCCGTCGCCTTCACGGCCGCCTTCTTTGCAGGCGCTTTCGGTTCGGGTGCGGCCACCGCATGCGCCGCCGCAGCGGCTGCAGCCTTCACCTTCGACGAAGCCGGACGCGCAGCGCGCTTGGGCTTTTCGACCACAACCGGCTCGACAGCAGCCTTGGTGGCGTTGGTAGCTTTCGCACGCGTTCGCACCGGCGCAGCCTCTTCCACGCGCTTAGCCGATGCCGATGCCGCCGCGCCCTGCGAACCGCTCTCGGCCGTTTGCGAACCGGCGCCGGATTTCGAACCCTCGCCACCGCCGCCCGCCTCGCCCGAACCACCGGCCCCACTGCTTCCCGGCGGCGGCGGCAGCGCGTCCTTCTCGCTGCCAGGTTCCAGGCCCAGCACACGTTGCACTTCGGCAAAACGCTCCGCGCGCTCGCCTTCCAGCGGCTCGTACGCCGTGGCGACCTGATACACCACCGCCATCAAGGTGCGCCGCGTGCGCGCATCCGGCACGAGATCGGGCAGCGCCGCAATCGCCGCGTGCGCGTCGAGTTGCACGATCGCGCCCTGGCGGCGCGCCGCGTCCTTGAGTTCGGCGATGGTCGGCTGCCGGTCGCCCAGATACTCGCGCCCGAGTTCGCGCATGCGCTGGAACGGGCGGTACTGCACCACATGCATTTCATCGGCGAGATAGGCCAGCACGCGCATGAACGCATCGAGCAGCGAACCGCTATGCAGATGCGCGCGCGCCGCACGCAGACGCGTCTGCGCGAGTTCCTTGCGCAGTGCCGATAGCGGCGGCGCAATTGGATCGAGCGGCGTGTTGGGCGCAACGCCCACCCACGCCTGCACCCACGGCGCCGTATAGAGGCTGTAGAACGTGCGCTCGACCCACGCATCGCGCGCATCGCGATACGCATCCCACGCGCCTTCGATGCTGGCCGAGACCTGCTTTTCCATCAGCGTGAACGGATTGTCGGGCGCGGCGGGTTTGCGATGCGCGCGCACCATTTCAGCGATGGCCGGCAACACGCCCAGCGCCGGATTCGCGTCGCTGAACATGCTGCGCTCCACGCGCGACGGATGCGACTCGCGCAACAGATGCGCGCTCAGTGCATTGCTCGAACCGCGCACGACCGGCGAAACGAACAGATCGTAAATACGCTGATTGTTCTCCGCGAAACGGCGCACGACTTCGAACGGCTGCTCGTCTTCGCGGCCATCGTCGAGCGCGAGCACATCGTCGATCGTGCGGCGCTCGAAGCGGATTTCATAACGCCCTTCGAGCGCTTCGAGACGGCCCGCTTCCGGCGTCGAATCGGTGATCTTCGCTTCGTAAAGGCCCGGCGAAAGCACGTCGATCAGATCGAGCGCCGAAAATAGTTCGGTGTGCTCCTTATTCGCCACGCTGGCCGAAACGAAAATCCCCAGATGCCCGACCTTGTCATGCAGGCAATAGACGATCACCTGTTCGTTGGCGACGATCTCATCCACGCTCGCGTAGAGATCGGGAATCCAGTTGAGCGCCTGTTGCGGCGGCGTGATGTTGTCGCCCCACGAAGCCAGCACGATGATCGGTGTGCGGATGTTGCGCAGATCGACCGGCGCGCGCGCGTTCTTCGCGTACACCTCGTTGCGCGTCAGGTGATTGCCGACAAACAGGTTCTGCACGATCCAGTCGATTTCCGCGCGGTTCAACTGGAAATGGCCGCCCCACCAGCGCTCGAATTCGAGGAAGCGCTCGCGCTCCGTATCGACTTTCGCGTAGAGGTTGTAGAGCTTGCCCCAGAACGTGTTCGACGGATTGAGGTTCTCGAAGTTGGTGACCAGATGCGCGCCGTCGAAGTGGCCATCGCCCAGATCGGCAGCCAGCGACGACGCCCACGAACCGCCCAGCATGCCGCCCGAATAACGCATCGGGTTCTTGCCGATCACACCGGCCCAGTACGAGAGCGGCGAGCCGGCCAGCATCAACGGACCCACCAGCGAAGGCGCGGAAGCCGCGAGCAGCGCCGCCGCCCAGCCGCCCTGGCAGTTGCCGATCACGAACGGCAGGCCATCGGCGTCGGCGTGCATTTCGCGCACTTTGCGCAGGAATACGGCTTCGGCCTTGCCGACCGATTCGATCGTCTGCGTTTCGGTCGGCACCGGGAAGAAGGTCACGAAGTAGCAAGGATGACCCTTGCGCAGCGCGATGCCCACTTCGCTGTCCATCTTGAAGCCCGCAATGCCGGGACCGTGGCCCGCACGCGGATCGATCACCACGAACGGACGCATGCGCGCATCGGTTTCGACGCCCGGCTCCGGCTTGATGCGCAGGAGTGCGTAATTGCACGGATCGTCGAGCTCGCGGCCATCGACGATCACGTCGTAGTCGAACGCGAGCACCGGCGGCATGCCCGCCTTCTCGTGCATATAGGTCTGGTTGCCGCGCTCGCGCAGCACGTCGAGAAACAGCACGCTGCGCTGCCACGCGTCGAACAGGTAATCGAACAGCGGCTGGATCGCGGCGGGCGCGGCCGCGGGCAGTTTCGGCGCGGCGGGCAACGTGGCGGCGGCGCCCGCTGCGCGCGTGAGCGCGAAGCCGCTGAACGGCGCGGCGGCCTGCGTGAATGCCGATTGCCACGCGTTGCCCAGCACATTGCTCAACGCCGATTGCGCGGCTTCGGCCGATTCGGCAAAAGCATCGGCGATGGGCTGGAACGGCGGCAAGGTCTGGAATGCGGAGAGCGAGGCAAGCGGCTTGAGCGGCCAGAAGGGCCAGAACGTGGAGGCCGGATCGGCAGGCGCGGAGGAAGAGGAAGTTGCGGGCGAAACGGTGGAAAGGGCGGAAACTGCCACGACACGAATCTCCTTTGACGGGTGCGCGCGGCCTGCGGCCAGCGGGCCTGGCGGGCGGCGCATACGGTGCGGCGGGTGGCGTCATGCAGCGTGATTGGCGCGCGCCCAGACTGCGCATCGATGAGGCCCGATACACGGGCGTGCGCACGCGGCAGTCATGCTGCACTGCAAAAGTCCAATCTAGGCAGCGCCGTGCCGAAAGTCAAGGCGGGCCGGATCACGCTGCGAAGTCACGGTTGCGTCATGATCGCGCCGTGGCGTGAACACGCCGTGACAGAAACATGTCGATGGGCGCGGCGCTTTGCTGCACAAGCCGCGCGCGAGCGGCGCGCTACCATGCGCACTGCATCGAACCGGCGCACCGCGCGCACTTTACGCGCTGTCTCCCGCACGCTGGACTACACTATTGGCGCTTTGCGCGGCGCAACAATCGCGGCGCGAAAGGGAACGACGCCCTCGTCACATTCGTGGTCGAACATGCTTTTGCGTGGAGCCTGAAATGACTGCAACGCCCGACAAATATTCGGTCCTGCTGGCGCGCTGCGCGGGTCTGCCGCCCGTGCCCACGGCCGTCGCTCATCCCTGCGATGTCTCGTCGCTCACGGGCGCGCTCGACGCCGCGAATCTCGGCCTGATTGCGCCGATCCTCGTCGGCCCCGAAGCGAAGATCCGCTCGGTGGCGCAGGAAGCGAACCTCTCGCTCGACAACGTCCGGATCGTCGATGCGCCGCACAGCCATGCGTCCGCCGAACTCGCCGTGCATGCGGTGCGCGCGGGCGAAGCCGAACTGCTGATGAAGGGCAGCCTGCACACCGACGAACTGCTGCACGAAGTCGCCTCGGGCACCAACGGCCTGCGCACGGAACGGCGTCTCTCGCACGTATTCGCGATGGACGTGCCCAACTATCACAAGCCGCTCTTCATCACCGACGCCGCCGTCAACATCTTCCCCAAGCTCGCCGATAAAGCCGACATCGTGCGCAACGCCATCGATCTCGTGCAGGCGCTGGGCATCGCCACGCCGAAGGTGGCGATCCTCGCGGCGGTCGAAACGGTCTCGGACAAGATGCCTTCGACGATCGACGCCGCCGCGCTGTGCAAGATGGCCGATCGCGGCCAGATCGAAGGCGGCCTGCTCGACGGGCCGCTCGCCTTCGACAATGCCATCAGCACCGAAGCCGCGCGCATCAAGCACATTCATTCGCCGGTCGCGGGCGATCCCGACATCCTGCTCGTGCCCGATCTCGAAGCGGGCAACATGCTCGCCAAGCAGTTGACGTTTCTCGCGGGCGCGGAATCCGCCGGCATCGTGCTGGGCGCGCGCGTGCCCATCATCCTCACGAGCCGCGCCGATACCGTGCGCTCGCGCATCGGCAGTTGCGCGATTGCCGTGCTGCTCGCGCATGCGCGGCGCGCGCGCCAGAACGCGGAGGTGCTGTAAATGAGCGTCGATAATGCGCACGCATCGGCCCAGCATCACCATCCGAACGGCGGCGAAGGCCAGATCGTGCTGGTCGTGAACGCGGGTTCGTCGAGCATCAAGTGCTCGGTGTATCGCGTGATCGACGATGCACACGCGGAAGGCGGCCTGCGCGCGATTCATGGCGCGGGCGGGCAGATCGAAGGCATCGGCGTGGCGCCGCGCGTGGAAGCGCATATGGCCGACGGCCGCCTGATCGTCGATGAAAAATTCCCGGTCGCGCAGGTCGCCGATCACGACGCCGCGTTCCGTCTGCTGCGTCTCGTGCTCGCGGTGGGTTTGCGCGACACGCCGCCCGCGGCGATCGGCCACCGGGTCGTGCATGGCGGCGCGCACTTCAGGGACGCGGTGCTGATCGACGATCAGGTGATCGAAGAACTCGATTCGCTCACGCCGCTCGCGCCGCTGCATCAGCCGCACAATCTCGCGGCGATCCGCGCGGTGCGTATCGCCGCGCCCGAACTGCCGCAAGTGGCCTGTTTCGATACGGCGTTTCACGCGGGCAACGACGTCATGGCGCAGCTATTCGCGCTGCCCTATCACTACTACGAGCAAGGCATACGCCGATACGGCTTTCATGGCCTCTCGTACGAATACATCGCGCATCATCTGCACGCCGTTGCGCCCGATATCGCGCGCGGACGTGTCGTGGTCGCGCATCTGGGCAATGGCGCGAGCCTGTGTGCGATGAAAGACGGCCAGAGCGTCGAAACGACCATGGGTCTCACCGCGCTCGACGGCCTGCCGATGGGCACGCGCTGCGGCGCGCTCGACGCGGGCGCGGTGCTGTGGATGATGGAACGCGGCATGGGCCACGACGAAATCGAGAAGCTGCTGTATCACGACTCGGGCCTCAAGGGGCTCTCGGGTGTGAGCAGCGATATGCGCGAACTGCTGAAGAGCGACAGCGCGCAGGCGAAGCTCGCCATCGACTTCTACACGTATCGCATTGCGCAGGAAGTGGGCAAGCTCGCGGTCGTGCTCGGCGGGCTGGATGCGCTGGTGTTCACCGCCGGGATCGGCGAACACGCGCCGCAGATTCGCGCGCAGGTGTGCGAGCGTCTTGCGCCGCTATTCGGCGTGACGCTCGATACGGCGGCCAACGAGGCGGGCAAGGAACGCGTGGCCGCGCACGACAGCCGCGTGCCGGTGTTCGCCGTTCGTACCGACGAAGAAGGCATGATCGCGCTGCATACCGCGCGACTGCTGCGTGGCGCGAAGCCGCACTGATCGGCGCATTGATCGGCACACGGATCGGCACACAGCGGCTCAATCGCTCAGGCGTACTTGAGCCGCGCTTCGATGTCGAGCGCGGCGCTTGCGTGCGCTGCATCGGCGTCTTCTTCGCGCAGACGCCGCGGCGCTTCGCATTGCACGAGCGTATCGACGAAATACTTCGCGCGCGGCCACGGCCCGAAGCCTGCCGCCGTGTTGATATGCCCGGCGTCGCCCAGGTTCACGAATGCGCTGCCCAGTTGCTGCGCAAGACGCTGCGCGCCTTCGAGCGACATCCACGGATCGGTTTCGCTGCCGATCAGAATCGACGGCACGTTCAGGCGGCGCGCCTCGAACGGTCCGGCAAAGCGAAACTTCTCCGGGCTCGCGGGCGCGACGAACAGCACGCCGGCCACATCGGCGCTCAACAAGCCGTTTTCCAGCGCATACGCCGTCACGAGGCAGCCGAAGCTGTGCGCCGCGAGCAGGAACGGCCCGCGTTCGCGCGCGAGCCGCTGCGCCAGCGCGCGGCTCCAGATCGCCAGATCGGGCGCGTCCCAGTCGTCCTGTTCGACGCGCAGCGAACGCGGAAACTGGCGCTCGAGCCAGCTCTGCCAATGCGCGCCGTCGCTGCCGTGCAGGCCCGGCACGGTGACGAGTCGCGGCGGCCAGCGTGATTGGGCGCACGAAAGCATGATTTTTTCCTCGTATCGACGGATCGTGAAGGGATTGTGGTCCGCACCGCGCGCGCGCCGAACCAATTTTTTTTGCTTTGCTTTTTCGCGGACCGCCGATGGTGCAGTGCGGCGCAGGCGGGCAGCGTTTCACGCCGAGAAAGCGCCGCAGCTTACGGTTTCAAAAAGTAGAATGTGAGCTTGTTTGAGACGGACTTCGTTCAGCGATTTCGAGGGAAACGTAGCACGATGAAAATTCTGTTCTGGCTCCCGCAGGCCGATGCCTCCGCCTGGCTCGCCGGCCTCGCGCGCGCCCTGCCCGGCGCGGATCTGCGCGAATGGCAACCGGGCGACGACGCCCCCGCGGATTTCGCCGTCGTCTGGCATCCGCCGCGCGAACTGTTTGCCGCGCCGCGCGGGCTGCGCGCGGTGTTCAACCTGGGCGCGGGCGTCGATGCGATCCTCGCGCTCGAACGCGAGCATCCCGGCACCCTGCCGCCGGACGCACAACTCGTGCGTCTCGAAGATTCGGGCATGGCGCCGCAAATGGCCGAATACGTGCAGCACGCGGTACTGCGCTATCTGCGCCGCTTCGACGATTACGCACTGCAACAGGCGCGCCGCGAATGGCATGTGCTCGCGCCGCATCCGCACGAAACCTTCACGGTGGGCGTGCTCGGCCTGGGCGTGCTCGGTGCGCAGGTCGCGCGCGCGGTCGCGTCGCTCGGCGTGCCGGTGCGCGGTTTCTCGCGCAGCGCGAAAACCATCGACGGTATCGAAACCTTCTCGGGCGAGTTGCACGGCCCGTCGTTCGACGCCTTTCTCGACGACGTGAAAGTGCTCGTGAACCTGCTGCCCGCCACGCCCGACACCGAAGATGTGCTGAACGCGCAGACCTTCGGCAAGCTCGCGCGCGGCGCGTATCTCGTGAACGTCGCGCGCGGCACGCATCTGGTCGAACAGGATCTGCTCGACGCGCTGGCGAACGGCTCGCTCGCGGCCGCCACGCTCGACGTGTTCCGCACCGAACCGCTGCCACAGGATCATCCCTTCTGGCAGGAGCCGCGTATCACGATCACGCCGCATAGCTCGGCGCTCACCTTGCGCGACGAAGCGATCTCGCAGATCGCGGACAAGATCGAAGCGCTCGCGCGCGGCGAAACCGTGAGCGGCGTGGTGCACGTCAAGCGCGGTTATTGAGCCGCGAGTCGCGCCAAAAAAACGGAGACAGACATGGCAGCAAACACCCTTCCCGGCGCGGTAAAAATCGTCGAAGTCGGCCCGCGCGACGGCCTGCAGAACGAAAAGGATTTCGTGCCGACCGCCGTGAAGATCGAACTGATCGATCGCCTCACGCAAGCCGGTTTCGCGAATATCGAAGCGGCGTCGTTCGTCTCGCCGAAATGGGTGCCGCAGATGGCCGACGGCGCGCAGGTGATGGACGGCATCGCGCGCCGCGCAGGCACGATCTATTCCGCGCTCACGCCGAACCTGCGCGGTTTCGAAGGCGCGCTCGCCGCCCGCGCCGATGAAATCGTGATCTTCGGCGCCGCCAGCGAAGCGTTTTCGCAGAAGAACATCAATTGCTCGATCGCCGAAAGCATCGAGCGTTTCGCGCCCGTGGCCGAAGCGGCGAAAGCCAATGGCGTGCGCATTCGCGGCAGCGTGTCGTGCGCGCTCGGCTGCCCGTATCAGGGCGATGTGCCGGTGGAATCGGTGGTGGACGTGGTGCAGCGCTTCGCCGCGCTCGGCTGCGACGAAATCGATATCGCCGATACCATCGGCGTAGGCACGGCCAAGCGCGTGCACGAAGTATTCGAAGCGGTTACGAAGGTGTTTGCGCGCGAACGGCTTTCGGGCCACTTCCACGATACCTACGGTCAGGCGCTGGCGAATATCTATGCGGCGCTCGAAGAAGGCATCACGATCTTTCACGCTTCGGTGGCGGGTCTGGGCGGCTGTCCGTATGCGAAGGGCGCGACCGGCAATGTGGCGACCGAAGACGTGCTCTATCTGATGAACGGCCTGGGCATACACACGGGCATCGATCTCGACCAGGTGGTGGCCGCCGGCGATTTCATCTCGCGCACGATTGGCCGCGCCAATGTGTCGCGCGCGGGCAAGGCGCTGCTCGCGAAACAGCAGAACGCCATCGCTTGCGCCTGATCGACCTTGAATCGCAGTACGAAGGAATCCATACAATGACGGACACCCTGATCAATTCCGAAAAAGACGGTATCGAAGCGCTGCCCGAATCGGCGCGACGCGTGGCGCAATTGCTGCTCGATCACGGTCATGCGAAGCCGGTCGTGCTGCTGCCGGAAACCGGCAAGACTTCGGCGGAAGCAGCTGCGGGACTCGGCTGCGAAGTCGCGCAGATCGCCAAGTCGATCCTGTTTCGCCGCCGCAAGGACGACGCGCCCGTGCTGGTGATCGCGAGCGGCGCAAATCGCGTCGACGAGAAAAAGGTCGAGGCGCATGTGGGTGAAATCGGCCGCGCCGACGCGAAATTCGTGCGCGAAATGACCGGCTATGCGATTGGCGGCGTGTGCCCGATCGGCCACGCCACACGCCCCGTCACGCTGATCGACGCCGATCTGTTCGCGCTCGACAGTCTCTGGGCGGCGGCGGGCCATCCGCATGCGGTGTTCAATCTGTCGCCGCAGGAACTCGCGGCCATGACCGGCGCGCCCGTGGTGGACGTCGCGCTGCGTGAAGCATGAGCACGCCTTCGCCCTGCATCAACATTTGCCGCATGAACGAAGCGAGCGGCCTGTGCGAAGGCTGCCTGCGCACCATTGACGAGATCGCGTCCTGGTCCACGCTCGACGATGAAGCGAAGCGCGCCGTATGGGATGCGATCGAGCTACGGCACGCGAACTGGATCACGCATCGCGATGCCTTGCCGGGACGCGTGCAATGACGGCACCGGCTCGCGTCGTGAAGATCGGCGAGGCGTTCAGCGACACGCTCGCGCTCTCGCCCGCTTCGGTGAAAGCGTTCGCCACGCTCGTGAACGACATGAACCCGCTTCATCATGACGATGCGTATGCGGAGCAAAGCCGCTTCGGCGGTTTGATCGCTTCGGGCACGCAGCCCACCGCGCACTTCATGGCGCTGCTCGCGACGCATTTTTCGCAGTACGCGCAGCCGCTCGGCCTGGAATTCGACATGAAGCTCAAGCGCGCCGCGCAGGCGCACGACGTCATCACCTTCGAATGGCATGTGGTGGCGGCGCACTGGAAAGCGAGCCTGAACGGCGATCTCGTGAAGCTCGACGGCACCGCGAAGAACCAGCACGGCGAGACGCTGATCGTCGGCCATTCGACCATACTCGTGATGCCGAAGCCGCAGGCTTCCGAAGGCGCGGCGCCATGAGCGAAGCCACGCTGCCTGGATTACCTGCGTCGATACGCGTATTCGAGCGCGGCTGGCTTTCGTCGAACAACGTGCTGCTGGTCGATCGCGAACGTAGCGCGCTGGTCGATACCGGTTACGCCACGCACGCGGCGCAAACCGTCGCGCTCGTGCAGCATGCGCTCGCGGGCCGCGCGCTCGACACGATAATCAACACGCATCTGCATTCGGATCATTGCGGCGGCAATGCGCAACTGCAGGCGCAATGGCCGTGCGACACGCTGATCCCGGCCGCCAGCGCGCGCGCCGTGCGCGAGTGGGACGAAGCTCGGCTCAGCTTTCGCGCGACGGCGCAGACCTGCGATCGCTTCGGCTTCACGGGCACGCTGGCGCCCGGCGCACGCTTGACGATGGGGGGCTTCGACTGGGACGTGATCGGCGCACCGGGCCATGATCCCGATTCGCTGATGCTCTACGCGCCCGAACCGCGCGTGCTGATCAGCGCCGATGCGCTCTGGGAGCATGGCTTCGGCGTGATCTTCCCGGAACTCGAAGGCGAAAGCGGTTTTGCGGAGCAACAGGCGGTGCTGGACGCTATCGCGCAGCTAGACGTGGCCACGGTGATTCCGGGTCACGGCCAGCCGTTCGCCAACGTGGATGCGGCGCTCGAACGGGCGTATTCGCGGCTTGCCTGGCTGCGCGCCGATCCCGCTCGCAACGCGAAGAACGCGCTCAAGGTGCTGATCGTGTTCAAGCTGCTGGAGGTGCGCACGCTGGGTTTGGCTGCGCTGGAAACGATGCTGGCCGAAGCCTCGGCGCTGCACGCGGCGGCGCAGCAACTCGCGCCTCAAAGTGCGTGGCCCGCGCTGCTGCGCGAGCTGACCGGCGAACTGGCGAAGAGCGGCGCGCTGGTGCTGCGCGAAGACCGCATCGAAGCGCCTGAATAAAAAAACGCTCGTCCTTTTTGGGGGACGAGCGAGAGTATCTTGCTCTGACGTGATCAAACGTGTGAGCCGATCATACTCGCGCGCGATTGCACGTCGCATCGGTGATTTCCCTACAGACTGACGACGGTGCGCAGCGCCCTCCCAGCCGCCCGAAAATCACCCGAATTACTTCGCGATCCGAATCTATATCGCATGCATGAACTACGGCTCACATGCCGAGTTGCAGGCGCAACCATTCGAACAGATGCGAGCACAGATAGAGCCCAAGCCCGATCGTGCCGCCAATCACCGTCCCGTTCACGCGGATTTCCTGCAAGTCCTTGCCGATCTTCAGCTCGATCAGGCGGGCCGTTTCGCGCGTGTCCCAGTTGCGCACCGTATCGCGGATGTGATGCGTGAGATAGCGCGAAAACTCCGGCGCCATCGCACGCGCGGCGTCTTCCAGATGGCCGTTGAGCGAGGCGCGCAGGTCGGCGTCGGCGGCGAGCGCTTCGCCCAGCCAGTGTCCGGTGGCGGCCACTTTCGCGTGCAGCGTCGAATCCGGTTGGTCGAGATCGTCGCGCAGCCAGGCGCGCAGGCTGTCCCAAAGCTCGCGCGTGTAATCGTTGAGCGCGCTGCCTTCGCGCAGGCTCGCCTTCAGCTCCTCGCCCTTGCGCAAAAATGCCGGATCGCTCTTGAGTTGCTGGATCAGCTTTTGCATCACCTCGTCGAACTTCTGGCGCAGATGATGTTCGCGATCCTCGCTCACCTGCAGCAGCAGACGGCTCACCGCGCTCTCCAGCACGCGCGCGCCCTTATCGCCGAGCCATTCGGAAGGCAGCATCCACTCGCTCTTCGGAAACTCGCCCTTGAGCCCATCGACGATGCGCGACGCCACGAACGCACGCGTACTTTCCTCGGCCAGCAGCAAGCCAAGCTGATCGAGCATGCGGTCGAGCAGTTCCTGATGGCGGCCGTCTTTCGTGAGCGTGTCTAGCATCGCGCCCGCCGACTTCGAGAGATCGACCTTGTCGAGCGCCGCGTGCAGACCGTCGCGGATAAAAGCCTGGATGCGCGCGTCGTCGGTGAGGCCGAGCAGGCCGGACATCAGACGCACGGCGTAATCGCCCAGCCGCTGCGCGTTCTGCGGCGCGGTCAGCCAGCCCGATAAACGCTCGACGGGATCGTGCCGGCGGATCAGCCCGACCAGCGAATTCACGTCGAGAAACTTCTCCTGCACGAACACGGCGAGTTCGTCCGCGATGCGATCCTTGTTGCGCGGAATCACGCCCGTACGCGCGGCGATGAAGGGAATCGGCACGCGCCGGAACAGCGCCACCACGGCGAACCAGTCGGCCAGCGCGCCCACCATCGAGGCTTCGCTCACGGCCTTGATGCCGTCGACGATCACGCCCGGCGGCGACAGCGCCGTGACGACGAACACCACGGCAGCCGCAATCAACAGGAAAAGCGCGCGACGCTTGGCGCGAATGAGTTCGGCTTCGTCGCGGCTGAGTTCGGATGAGGACATGCGCAGGCGGATCGGAGTGCATTGAGATCCGCGCCATTATGCGGGCAGTCTCCGAACGATGCGGCTCGCGCGGGCGGCGCGCCGCCTTAAACCGTCGACGCTTTCTCGCGCTGCGGCACGATCCGCCAGCCGAGGTTCACGCCCGCCGCCGCGAGCAGGATCAGCGCCGCGCCTGCGATCTGGATCAACGCCAGGCGCTGGCCGAACGCGAACCAGTCCACCAGGATCGCCATCACCGGATAGATGAAGGACAGCGCGCCCGTCATCGCCGTGGGCAGTTTCTGGATCGCGCCGTACAGCAGCACGTACATTACGCCCGTATGCACGATGCCGAGCGTGACGATCTGCGCCCAGTGCACGGGCGTATCGGGCAGCGTGCCGTAGTGCACGAACGGCGCGAGCGCCAGCGCGCCGAAACCCAGTTGCACGAGCGCGAGCAGATGCGGCGGCGTGCCCTTCAGATGCCGCGTGATGATCGCCGAGATCGCATAGAGGAAGGCCGCGCCCGCCGCGCAGGCCACACCCGCGAGATATTCGCCCGGCACCGCGAGCACGGCAGGCGGCACCTCGACCACGCCCACGAGGCCGACGAAGGCCAGCGCGAGCCACACGATCGTCGATGCGCTCACGCGTTCGCGCAGCAACAGCGCGCCGAGTCCGACCAGCATGAAGGGCTGCGTGTTGTAGACGGCCGTGGCCATGGAAATCGACGCACGCGAATACGCCGCAAACAGCAGCACCCAGTTCGCGACGATGGCCGCGCCGCCCAGCATCGCGAGCCCGAGTGTGCGCCACGGCAGCAACGCCCGCCGATAATGCCCGAGCGCCGCGCACACCAGCGCCAGCGTCGCGCCGCCCAGCACGCAGCGCATGAACACGACATTGAGCGCGGGCTGCTTCGACGCCACCACGAGCCAGCCGATGGTGCCGGACATCAGCATCGCGACGATCATTTCGCCCGCGCCGCGGCGTACTTCAGGGGAAGCCATGAGCATTTTCCTCGCAAGAATCTGCGAATCAGTTTACTGGCTGAGCAAGGCGGAATACATGGCGAAAATAAGGCCGAAACTTCTCATAGCCTTAGAATCGAAGGCAATCTGCCCTTTGGATGAGCGAAATTATGAACACACGTGCGAATACATCCGCGCCCGCTGCACTCGATGAAATCGACCGCGCGCTGCTTGCGGCGCTCGCCGAAGATGCGCGCGCCAGCGTGAGCGAATTGGCGCGGCAGATCGGGCTATCAGCGCCCAGCACGTCGGAGCGCATGCGCCGGCTCGAAGCGCAGGGCGTGATCGGCGGTTACACGGTGCGTATCGACCCGCGTGCGCTCGGCTACACGCTGCAGGCGATCGTGCGCGTAAAGCCGCTGCCGGGCCAGTTGCATCTGGTGGAGGAGATGTTGCGGCGCATTCCCGAGTTCATCGAATGCGACAAGGTGACCGGCGACGACTGCTTTATCGCCCGCGTCTATCTGCATTCGATCGAGCAACTCGACGACATTCTCAACAAGGTCACCGAGCGCGCGGAGACGAGCAGCGCCATCGTCAAATCGACGCCGGTGCCGCGCCGTCTGCCGCCGCTCGTGTAGAACCGGCGCTCAGCGCTCGGTGGCTTCGTCGGTGGCCTCGTCGGTGGCTTCGAAGAACGCCAGCATTTCGGCCACCAGCGCTTCGTGCGCTTCCTCGGGAATGTAGTGGCCACATTCCAGCGCGCGGCCGCTCACGTCGCGCGCGACCTTACGCCATTCCGCCAGCGGATCGAAGCAGCGCTCAATCACGCCATGCTCGCCCCACAGCACGCGCAACGGGCAACCGACCTTATGGCCGCGTTCGATATCGGCGCGATCGTGTTCGAGGTCGATGGTCGCGGAGGCGCGATAGTCTTCGCACATCGCGTGCACGGCGCCCGGCTGGCGCAGCGCCGCGCGATACGCGCCCAGCGCCTTCGGGGCGAACGGCGCCAGACCCGCGTGACGGCTGCCCATCACGCGCTCGATATAGGCATCGGGATTCGCGCCGATCAGCGCTTCGGGCAGCGGCTCGGGCTGGATCAGCAGGAACCAGTGAAAATAGAGCGTGGCGAATTCGCGGTCGGTCTGCTCGTACATGGCGAGCGTGGGCGCGATATCGAGCAGCATCAGCCGTTCGACAGCCTCCGCATGATCGAGCGCCATGCGATGCGCCACGCGCGCGCCGCGATCATGCGCGCACACCAGGAAGCGTTCGAAGCCGAAGTGGCGCATGACCTCGACCTGATCGGCGGCCATTGCGCGTTTCGAGTACGCGGCGTGGCTCGCGTCGCTGGCCGGTTTCGACGAATCGCCGTAACCGCGCAGATCGGTGGCGATCACGGTGAAGTGCTGCGCCAGATCCGCCGCGCAGCGATGCCAGATCATGTGCGTCTGCGGATGACCATGCAGGAGCAGCAACGGCGGGCCTTCGCCGCCGCGCATCCCGTTGATCTCGACGCCGCCCGCAGTCCGGACGGTGAAAGGCGTGTATCCCTCAAACGGCATGATTTGTCTCTCTCTTGTCCCTGTTGGTCTGCTGCCATTGTATGAGGCGTGCGCGAGCCCAAAGCGTGGTTTCGGGCTCGTAGCGCTAGAAACCGAACACTCCCTCGAATCCGCTTCGAACCCGGCCCGGGCGACAGCGTGCCTATAATCGAACGACCGTTTTTGACCGATTCTGGCTGGCGCGCCGCCCTGCATCGACCAGCGCCGCGCGCCGCGTGCCCAAGGAGATCCGCTCATGGCCTTGCCTGCCGTTCTGCAGAACCTGTCGTTGCCCGTCGTCGCCTCGCCGATGTTTATCGTCAGCTATCCCGATCTCGTGCTGGCGCAGTGCAAGGCGGGGATCGTCGGTTCGTTTCCGGCGCTCAACGCGCGGCCCGCCGAACTGCTCGACGAATGGCTCACGCAGATCCAGGCGCAACTCGCGGCGCACAAGGCCGCCAACCCGGATGCCGTGATCGGGCCGATCGCCGTGAACCAGATCGTTCATCAGTCGAATGCGCGCCTGGAGCACGACATCGGCGTATGCGTGAAACATCAGGTGCCGATCTTCATCACCAGCCTGCGCGCGCCGCCGAAGGAACTGCTCGACGCCGTGCATGGCTATGGCGGCATCGTGCTGCACGACGTCATCAATCTGCGTCATGCGGGCAAGGCGCTCGAAGCGGGCGTGGATGGGCTGATTCTCGTGGCGGCGGGCGCGGGCGGGCATGCCGGCACGACCTCGCCGTTCGCGCTGGTGGGCGAAGTGCGGCGCATGTTCGACGGCCCGCTCGTGCTGTCGGGCGCGATCGCCAACGGCGGCTCGATCCTCGCCGCGCAGGCGATGGGCGCCGATCTCGCCTACATGGGCACGCGCTTTATCGCCACCCAAGAAGCGCATGCGGTGGAGGGCTACAAGCACGCGATCCTGGGCGCCAAGGCCGCCGACATCGTCTACACGAACCTGTTCACGGGCGTGCACGGCAACTACATCCGCGAGAGCATCGTCAACGCGGGGCTCGACCCGGACGCGCTGCCCGAATCGGATAAATCGGCGATGAACTTCGGCGGCGACAAGACCAAGGCGTGGAAGGACATCTGGGGCGCGGGCCAGGGCGTCGGGCTGATGGACGATGTGCCGTCGGTGGCGGAACTGGTCGCGCGCCTGAAAAGCGAGTACGACGAAGCGAAGGCGCGGCTCGGGATCGCGCGATAACCCGATCGCGCGATCAGACTTTGCGTCGCTTAGACCTTCACGCGTTGCGCCAGCGTGCGGATTTCGTCGGCATTCGGCCAGAGCGCACTTTCGCCGAAGCGCGCGGCGAGAAAGTCCACGAACGAGCGCACTTTCGCCGACAGATGGCGGCGGCTCGCGTAGACCGCGTAGATGGGCAACTCGCGCGGCGGCAGCGCATCGACGAGCAGCGGCACGAGACGGCCTTCGGCGATATCGTCGCCGATCACTTCGGTGCCGAGCATCGACAGCCCGCCGCCTTGCAGCACCACCACGCGCAGCGCTTCCAGATGATTGACGATGAGGTTGCCGCCCGGCTTCGGGCGCGCGCCCGCTTCGGAGAACGGCGCGAGTTCCGCCGCCGAAGCGCCCGCGTAATGCACGAACTTGTGCTTCGCGAGATCGGCGACCGTTTTCGGCACGCCATGGCGGCGCAGATACTCGGGCGAAGCGCACAGCACGATATGCGCGCTCGCCAGCGGTCGCGCGATCAACGACGACGACTTCAGCCCCGAAGGCGAGGCGCGGATCGCCACGTCGAAGCCTTCGTCGATCAACTCGACCACGCGGTCCGACAAGGTGATATCGACGGTCACCTGGGGGAAATCCGCCGCGTAATCGGCCACCGCGCCCATCACGTGGCGCAGGCCGAAAGCCGTCAGCGACGACACGCGTAGCCGCCCTTGCGGCACCACGCTGGCCGCGCCCACGGCCTGGCCCGCTTCGTCGAGTTCCGTCAGCGCCTGGGCGACGCGCTCGTAGTATTCGCGGCCCGCTTCCGTCAGCGCGACGCGGCGCGTCGTGCGGTTCAGCAGCCGCGCGTTGAGCTGCTGCTCCAGGTGCATCACGTGTTTGCTGGCCATCGCCGCGGACATGCCCATCCGCTCGGCCGCCGCGACGAAGCTCCCCGCTTCCACCACCTGCCGGAAAACTTTCATACTGACGAGGGTATCCATCGCGCTGCTCTTGCTCGTATCGGTTAAACGGTAAAACGGTCTGACGTGATCAGGAAACAATCCGCGTTATTGTGCGCGCTTTATCAATTACTGGTAGCCAAACGCGCAGCCTGCGATCTTTCGGCTTCTTTCCGCTTCTTTCCCGCGCGCCAAAAGAAAAACCCCCGCGCTGCGAACAACGCGGGGGTTTTCGTGGCAATGCGCGGCAACGCTACGTGAAGCGATGCGGCCGAATGCTTAGAACTTCGCGCGCAGGCCCACGCCGTAGGTCATGCCCGTCGACATGTTGTCGTAGTGGTCGTACATGTACGCGGCGTACAGGTCAGTGCGCTTCGAGAGCGGGTAGTCGTAACCGACCGCTGCCGTGTTGTGCGTCTGGTTCAGGCCGCCGCTGTCGCGCGAGTACGCGTACGACGCCATCACCGTGCCCGGGCCGACCGGCACCGACACGCCGCCTTGCGCCGTGTTGAGGTGCCAGCTGCTGATGTCGCTGTTGTTGTTCGTGTACATGTACTGGCCGAAGAACTTCGCGTACTTCAGGTCGTACGACAGACCCACCTGCGCGACGCTCTGGCTGCGCAGACCGACTACGGTCACGTCGCCGCTCAGGATGCTGCCGATATCGCCGGGCGAGCTGTTGAAGTTCACGTACTGATACACCGCCGTGGCGGCGAACGGGCCGTGGAAGTACAGCGCCTGGGCGCTCCACTTCTTCTTGCCGTTTTCGCCGGCCGTGTTGCCGAGCGCGTACATCACCGAGCCCGACAGGCCGTTGAAGTTCGGCGTCGAGTACTGGATCGCGTTGTTCCAGCCCGAATCGCCCACCACGCCCTGGTCGGTCGTGTAGGTCGGGTAGGTCGAAAGGCCGAGGTACACGTGGTACACCATCGGCGAGAAGGTGTACGAATCGATGAACGGGTTGAACAGGATCGTCGAGACGAACAGTTGCGTCGTCAGACGGCCCGCCGTGACCGTACCGTAGGGCGATTCGATACCCACGTACGAGTTACGTGCGAAGAACGTGTCACCCGAGAAGCGGCCGTACTGGCCGTTCTGTGCGCGGAAGAAGCTTTCCAGCGTGAAGATCGCCTTGTAGCCGCCGCCCAGATCCTCGGAGCCCTTCAAGCCCCAGTAGGACGTGGACATACCGCCGCCGCCGACATTCCATGCGGTCTGGCTGCCGGGGAAGCGCGTGGCGCCGACCCACTCGTCGACCTGACCATAGAGCTGCACGCTCGACTGTGCGAAGGCCGACGACGATGCGGCGGCGAGCACGGCGGCGATGGCGCCGGCCTTAAGGGACGTACGCAGCGGCGCACGCAGCGCGCGGCTAACGGCTGATTTCATGGGTTCTCCTGTCTTTGTCAAAAAAAGGTGTGACTGGCGGCTTTGGCGCTCGCGCAAACCGTTTGTTTTTCGTCGTTCGCAGGCGTGGGCGTTCTGGGCAGGTCCATCTTTGCGGACCATTTTTCTGGACAAAAATATCGGCTGTTATCGCCGGTATATCGGCCCGATTAGTTTGCTGTCCACAAAACCTGCACTGATGGGATCCGGCGCTCTTTATGGCGCATCGCAACATGAACGACTTCGGGCTCATGGCCCATGTGGACGGGGCTTCTGCCCGTTTTTTGCGCTTTCCGGCCTGGCCGTTGACGCGCCGCCACAGCGAAGACGAGATTTGATGACGAAAGGGTTCTGTATGACGAGTGATTTCAGAAAAAGTGTGGTATCCACGCGTCAGTTTTGAAGCGAAAAGGCGCTTGCGGGGGGAAACGGGGATTTCAGGCGGGATCGGGCGCGGGAGAAACGCGGAAAAGGACGACTGGAAAGGCGCGGAAAGAAAGGTGCGCAGGCGGGGAGAGTGCGTGCGCGAAGGCTTATTGGTGCGCGGTCGTCAGGGTGCGCGGCGGTGCAGCTTTGCGGCTCGGCAAGCGCGCGCCTGGCTCTTGGGACGGCGCTGGGCTGGCTGTTAGTTGCGGTTAATTCCGGTACGGCGAAGGCATCGGCGGACGCGGGCCATCGCCGCCGCCCCGCTGGAACGGCCGGAACGTGCCACGTTCCTCGTTATAGCGCGCGACGTCTTCGCGGATCGAACCGGCGCGTACCGGCGAGTCCGCCGGCGGATGCGGCACCTGACGGGTCTCCGCGCTGACCGGCTGGATCGGCCCGCGATAATTGCTGAAACCGTTGCCGTAGGGGTTGCTGCTAAAGCCAGGCGTTTCGCGACGCTCCGCCTGACGGCCACCGCCAGGCGCGCCGCGTTCGCGCCAGCCGCCTTGATCGGCGACGCGCATGGGCGCCGGGTTGTTGTAGCGGGCGCCGCCACCGGGCATGTTGCCGTAGCGCGGCTGACGGACTGCGCCCGCACCGCCCCAATGCATGGGCGTCGCTTCGCGCATCATCGGCGCATGGCCGAAACCACCGCCGCCACCGCCGTGAAAACCGCCGCCGCCATGAGGCGCGAACGAGGGCTGGGCATGGGCGAGCGCAACGAGGGCCGCCAAACCGGCCCCCAGCATCCACTGTCCCATCCGTAACAACCCTGCGCGCATTTTGTCGATCACCTGCCCGACGATCCGCATGAGCACCCGCCATTCGGGCCATGGCAGGCCAGTTCCGGGAAGCGTGTGCTGCGATGCGTAACGATTGCCGCCGCAACGGTCTCCACACGTTCCTTGACGGTAATTTATGGGCCCCCGGTATGGGTGTCGAGCCAAAAAGTGTTATGCCCTCGGAAGGGTTGTAACACCATGTTACTGTTCGATTTTTCGGGTTTTGGAGGGTTGTCGCACGGGCCTGTTTTGTGCTGGTTTTGTGCTGCATCGCACCGTATCACGCAAGGCCCGGCGCACCTGCCGGTGCACCTTTTCGCACCTGCTCCGGGTGAGTATTTCGTCGTACTTGAGAAGCAGTCTTTTGCATGACGAATGAAAATGAGAATCGCGATGAACATCGGACAAACCGTCATCGGCGCATTCTCGGCACACTCGAAACCGGCGCGGCAAAACCGTTCTGGATCGTGCGCCAACATGCGCGCCACTCATTAATCAATTCCGCAAATGAATTTGCTTTTTCAATGGCCTTGCGCAGACAATAGGGCCTCCCGATGACCCCTTATGCCCGCGATGCTCGCGTCGAACGACGCACATTGCCAGGCGCCGATATGCGCACTTGAGATCGTCCGATGGCACGTCCGAAATTCCTGCCCGATAACTTCACGCTCTGCCTCGTCGGCACCGTGATCCTCGCGAGCCTGCTGCCGGTGCACGGCCAGGCCGCCACTGGATTCAACTGGCTCACCAATATCGCGGTCGGGCTGCTGTTCTTCCTGCACGGCGCCAAGCTCTCGCGCGAAGCGATCGTCGCGGGCGCCACGCACTGGCGTCTGCATCTCGTCGTGCTGGCCAGCACCTTCATCCTCTTTCCGCTGCTCGGACTCGCGCTCAAGCCGGTGCTGTCGCCGCTCGTCACGCCTGCGCTCTATATGGGCGTGCTGTTCCTGTGCACGCTGCCGTCGACCGTGCAGTCGTCGATCGCCTTTACGTCGATTGCGCGCGGCAACGTGCCGGCGGCCGTGTGCAGCGCTTCGGCGTCGAGCCTGATCGGCATCTTCGTCACGCCCGCGCTGGTGAGCCTCGTGGTGACGAACCAGACGGCCGGCGGCAGTTCCGCGTGGCATACGGTCTGGAACATCGTGCTGCAACTGCTCGTGCCATTCGTGGCGGGCCAGTTGCTGCGCCCGGTGATCGGTGGCTGGATCGAACGCAATCGCGGCGTGCTCAAGTTCGTCGATCAGGGCTCGATTCTGTTCGTAGTGTACGGCGCGTTTTCGGAAGCGATCAACGAAGGGCTCTGGCATCACACGCCGCTCGCGGCACTGGGCGGCCTGCTGGTGGTGAATGCGGTGCTGCTGGCGCTGGCGCTCGGCATTACGATCTTCGCGAGCCGCAAGCTGGGCTTCTCGCGCGCGGATCAGATCACGATTATTTTCTGCGGCTCGAAGAAGAGCCTCGCTGCCGGCGTGCCGATGGCGAAGGTGATCTTCGCGTCGAATGCGGTGGGCGCGGTGGTGTTGCCGCTGATGCTGTTCCACCAGATCCAGCTGATGGTGTGCGCGGCGCTGGCGCAGCGTTGGGGCGCGCGCGACATGAGCGCGGAACGTGCGGCCGTTGCCGGCGACGAGTCGCAGGGTGGCGCGGCTGCGGCGGGGCGGCGTTAAGCGTTCGGCCTCCAGCATTTGCTCTTTCGCGGCGGAACGCTCCTTCCTGTTCCGCCGCTCGTTTCTCCCGCCGCGCACTATCCGTTGCGCGCGCATCGACCGGCGCTTCTCGCTGCGTCACCTTCTCCCTCCTCGCCGGCTTCATTCGTCGCCTCGCGGCCGCGCATCGCAAACAAACAACATTCGCGCCGCATGCAAGTGCGACGCAAACGTTGCACAGCCCATCCGCGCCCTTTTTCTTCGAACTGTCATGAAAAGTTCATTTAATTGTCCGACGCTGCTGCCGATATTCCCGTCGTTAAAGCCATCCTGGCTCTATCCATGTCTGCACGTGCGTCCACGCCGTCCGCCTCACCGATTGTCGGCGCCACCGAAGGTCCGGCCAGCATCGAGGCCCTGATCGCCCAACGCCAGTTGCGCGCCGTCTTTCAGCCGATCGTCGATTTCGACGATGGCGCCATCCTCGGCTACGAAGGCCTGATTCGCGGTCCGGCCGGCTCGCCGCTCGAATCGCCCGCCGCGCTGTTCGCGCACGCGGGCGTTGCGGGCTGCACCGCCGCGCTCGAACGCGCCGCCGCCGACGTCTGCATCGACGCCTTCACGCAGCTCGGCTGCAACGGCAAGCTGTTCCTGAACTTCAGCGCGGGCGCGCTGTGCCAGCTGGCCAGCACGGGCATCGGCGCCCTGTTCGCGCGCATCGACGCGCAGCGCGTCGTGATCGAATTGACCGAGCAAAGCGCCATCGCCGATCTGCGCGAATTCACGCCCGTGGTGGCGGCCTTGCGCGCGGCCGGCGCGCGGTTCGCACTCGACGATTACGGCAGCGCCAACGCCAGCATGAACGTCTGGGTGCAGCTTCAGCCCGACGTGGTGAAGATCGATCGCTTCTTCATTCAGGACATCGCCAATACGCCGCTGAAGTTTGAAGCCGTGCGCGCCATGCAGCATTTCGCCCAGGCGAGCGGCGCGCGGCTCGTGGCCGAAGGCATCGAAAACGAAGCCGATCTGCTCGTGCTGCGCGACATGGGCATCCAAAGCGGCCAGGGCTTTTTTCTCGGCCGTCCCGATGCGCAGCCGCCGCGCAAGCTCGACGAACGCACGCGCGCCGCGATCAGTGCGCATCACATCGCCGTGTTTCCCGAAGCGACGCGTCAGAGCGGCGCAAGCGCAACGGGCGGCGCGCCCGCGCAGAAGATGGTCGTGCACGCGCCCGCGCTACCGCGCCGCGCGACCAATAACGATGTGCTCGATCTCTTCAACCGCATGCCCGATCTGCACGCGGTCGCGGTCGTCGAAGGCGAAACGCCCGTGGCGCTGATCAACCGGCGCGCGTTCATGGACCGCTACGCGCTGCCCTATCACCGCGAGCTGTTCGGCAAGAAAGCCTGTCTGCAATTCGCCAACGCGCAGCCCGTGCTGATCGAGCAGACCATGAGCGTCGAGCAGATGGCCGCGCTGCTCGCGAGCGACGATCAACGCTATCTCGCCGATGGCTTCGTCATCACCGATAACGGCCGTTACGCGGGGCTCGGCACCGGCGAAAGTCTCGTGCGCGCAGTGACGGAAGTGCGCATCCAGGCGGCACGTTACGCGAATCCGCTGACGTTTCTGCCTGGCAATATCCCGATCAGTTCGCACATCGAACGTCTGCAATCGCACGACGCGGGCTTTCACGCGTGCTACGTCGATCTGAACCAGTTCAAGCCGTTCAACGATCAGTACGGCTACTGGCAAGGCGACGAGGTGCTGAAATTCGCGGCCCAGGTGCTCGCCGATGTGTGCGACCCCATGCGCGACTTTCTCGGTCACGTGGGCGGCGACGATTTCCTGATCCTGTTTCAGAGCGAAACGTGGCACGAGCGCGCCAGCCGCGCGATCGAAACCTTCAATGCGGGTGCGCTGCGTTTTTACGCGCCCGCCGACCGGCTCGCAGGCGGCATTCACGGCGAGGACCGGCAAGGTCATCCGACCTTCTTCAGCTTCGTGACGATGGCGATCGGCTGCGTGCACATCGCGGCGGGCACAGGCGCGCAGCACGGCAGCGAAGCGATCGCGTCGCTGGCTGCGATCGCGAAGCGGCGCGCCAAGCAGGAGGCCGCCGGTCTCGTGGTGATCGAGGGCAGCGACAGCGCGGAACTGCTGCCCGCGCTCTCGCACGGCGAGGTCCACGCCGAAGCGCAACGGGCGATGCCTGCCGCGCACAGCTAACGCAGCTGGCTCACCGTCGACAAAAGGCCGGCTCGGATCGCCCATCCACGCCGGCCTTTTGGTCTTTTAGCGGCTGTCGTTACAGCGGCTGTCGCTGCTAGATCGTCCCCATCAACACGAGCACGACCACGACGATCACGACGATCCCCAGCGTCCCGGATGGCGCATAGCCCCACGAGCGACTATGCGGCCAGGCGGGAAAGGCGCCGATCAGCAGCAGGATCAGGATGACCAGAAGCAAGGTGCCTAGCATGATGCCTCCGTACGGTTCGAATGATGACGCGACCGATTGAGCAACCGCTGTTCCCGGCGATCTTGTTTAGCTAGTTTTACTAAACACGCAAATTTACGTTTATCTTTGTAATTACGGGTATTTACTGGGCTTTTATGGCGCGATGCAACGTTGCGCCACCTTGTTTTTACTATACAATCGCCGCACATCTGGCCATGTCATCGCAACAGGCGCGCAGCAAGCAGACAGGAACCATGGGGACAACCATACGCGACGTCGCGCAGGCGGCCAACGTGTCGATCGGCACGGTCTCACGCGCGCTCAAAAACCAGCCGGGCCTGTCCGAGGCCACGCGCACGCGCATCGTCGAAGTGGCGCGCTCGCTGGGCTATGACTGCGGGCAACTGCGCCCGCGCATTCGCCGCCTCACTTTCCTGCTGCATCGCCAGCACAATAATTTCGCCGCCAGCCCGTTCTTCTCGCACGTCCTGCATGGCGTGGAAGACGCCTGCCGCGAGCACGGCATCGTGCCCGCGCTGCTCACCGCCGGTCCCGCCGACGACACCGTCCAGCAACTGCGTCTGCACGCGCCCGATGCCATCGCCGTGGCCGGTTTCGTCGAGCCCGAAATGCTCAACGCGCTGGTCGCGCTGCAACGTCCGCTCGTGCTGATCGACCTGTGGGCGCCGGGTCTTCGCTCGGTGAACATCGACAACGCCGCGGGCGCCGCGCTCGCCATGCATCATCTGTTCAGCCTCGGGCGGCGGCGCGTGGCGTTTATCGGCGGGTCGCTCGCGCACTACAGCATCGCGCAGCGCGCGCTCGGCTACCGCCGCGCCTTCTTCGAAGCCGGGCTGCTGTTCGATCCGTCGCTGGAAACCACCATCGACGGCGGGCTCGATCCCGACACCGGCGCGTCGCAAGCCATGCAGCGTCTGCTCGACACGGCGCGCCAGCGCGGCGCGGCGCGGCCCGACGCCGTCTTCGCCTACAACGACGCCGCCGCGCTCGCCGCCATGCGCGTGTGCCAGAGCCACGGCCTGCGCGTGCCCGAAGACATCGCCATCATCGGTTTCGACGATATTGCCGGTGCCTCGCATGCCTCGCCCGCGCTGTCGACCATCGCCGTCGACAAGCAAGCGCTCGGGCGGCGCGGCGTGGAACTGCTGCTCGAAGAAACGCCCGAATTCCAGCCGCCCGTTCAAGAGATCGTGCTGCCCGTGCGGCTGATCGAACGCGCCAGCACGGCCATGCCCGCGCTCGCCACCCAAGCCCAGTCAACCTGAGAACGCCATGACGAAGCCCACCGACACTCTCCAGGCCAACACCGCCACGAATGCCAGCGTGCCCGCCGTCGCGAGCTTTCGCGACCGTGCGTTCCTGCTGGGCCATATCGAGGACACGCTGCGCTTCTACGCGCCCAACGTGTACGACGCCTCGGGCGGCTTCTTCCACTATTTCCGCGACGACGGCTCGGTGTACAACGCGCATTCGCGCCATCTGGTGAGCAGCTGCCGCTACGTCTTCAACTACGCGATGGCGTACCGCGAGTCCGGCGACGCGCAGCATCTGGAATACGCGCGCCACGGCCTGCAGTTCCTGCGCGAGGCGCATTGGGACCCGCAGCATCAGGGCTACGACTGGGAGATCGACTGGCGCGACGGCAGAAAGCGCGTGCTCGACGCCACGCGTCACTGCTACGGCCTTGCCTTCGTGCTGCTGGCTTACGCGCACGCGGCGATGGCCGGTATCGAAGAAGCGCGGCCGATGATCGGCGCCACCTTCGAGCTGATGGAACATCGCTTCTGGGACGGCGCAGCAGGCCTGTACGCCGATGAAGCCAGCGCCGACTGGATCGTGTCGAGCTATCGCGGCCAGAACGCCAACATGCACACCACGGAGGCGCTGCTCGCGGCCTACGAGGCGACCGGCCATCTCGTCTATCTCGACCGCGCGGAGCGCGTCGCGTCGAACATCACGCTGCGCCAGGCGAAGCTTTCGCAAGGCCTCGTGTGGGAGCACTTTCACGCCGACTGGTCGGTGGACTGGCACTACAACGAAGAGGACAGCTCGAACATCTTCCGTCCGTGGGGCTTCCAGCCGGGCCACCAGACCGAATGGGCGAAGCTGCTGCTGATCCTGGAGCGTCATCGTCCGCTGCCGTGGCTGCTGCCGCGCGCCATCGAACTGTTCGACGCCGCCATGGCGCACGCGTGGGACAACGATCACGGCGGGCTCTACTACGGCTTCGGCCCGGACTACACCGTCTGCGATCACGACAAATACTTCTGGGTGCAGGCCGAAACCTTCGCTACCGCCGCGCTGCTCGCGAAGCGCACGGGCAACGAGCGCTTCTGGGACTGGTACGACGAGATCTGGCGCTATAGCTGGGCGCATTTCGTCGATCATCGCTATGGCGCGTGGTATCGCATTCTCACCTGCGACAACCGCAAATACAGCGACGAGAAAAGCCCCGCGGGCAAGACCGACTACCACACCATGGGCGCGTGCTACGAAGCGCTCAACGCCCTGCCGGGACGCGGCATGGCGCCGGTGATCGGCCGCGAGGCGGCGCTCGCCGACGAACCCCGCGCAACCGGCACCGACGGCAACGCCTGAGCGCCACCACGGCGACCCCGCGCATACGAAGCAGCAACGCATCCAGCGAACGATCAAGCAAGGATCAAGCGATGAGCACCTGCAGCACTGGCCCCGACTTCTCGTCCGGCTTCCCCGCGTTCATCTCGGCGGGCGACATCCTCACCGATCTCGTGCGCGGCGGCGCGCCCGACGGCGCATCGGCGCCTGCAGGCGTCCCGGGCATGGACTCGCACTGGCGCGCCCATCCCGGCGGCGCGGGCTGGAACGTGGCGCGCGCGGTCGCGCGTCTGGGCCTGCCCACGGCCTGCGCAGGCGCGCTCGGCACCGACAACTTCTCGGACGAACTCTGGAACGCCAGCGTCGCCGCCGGTCTCGACATGCGCTTCATGCAGCGCGTCGAGCGCGCGCCGCTGCTGGCGATCGTGCATCAGACGCATCCGCCCGCGTACTACTTCATCGGCGACAACAGCGCCGATCTCGCCTTCGATCCCGCGAAGCTGCCCGAAGGATGGCGCGCGCACGCGAAGTGGGCGCACTTCGGCTGCATCAGCCTCGTGCGCCAGCCGCTGGGCGAAACGCTCGCCACGCTCGCGGCGGATTTGCGCGCGCAGGGCGTGAAGATCAGCTTCGATCCGAACTACCGCAACCTGATGGCGCACGGCTACGAGCCGATCCTGCACCGCATGGCCGCGCTCGCCGATCTCATCAAGGTCTCCGACGAAGACCTGCGCATGCTGTTCGCCGATAAGACCGAACCCGAGGCGATCGCCGCAATGCGCGCGCTGAATCCGGCGGCGACGCTGCTGGTCACGCGCGGCGCGCAGACCGCGACGCTCTACGTAGGCGACGAGGTGTTCGAAGCCGCGCCGCCGCGCGTCGAAGTCGCCGATACCGTGGGCGCGGGCGACGCTTCCATCGGCGGGCTGATGTTCAGCCTGATGAGCACGCCGCAACGCAGCTGGCCGCAGCATCTGGCGTTCGCGCTGGCTGCGGGCGCCGCCGCCTGCCGACGCCCCGGCGCGCATTCGCCGACGCTCGACGAAGTGGTCGCGCTGATCGCCGATTGAGCAACGATTAAGCGTCGATCAAGCAACGATCAAGCGTTGCGGAAGGCAGCGCAGGCGCGCGCCGTGCGCTGCCATCGACGAGCCAAAACCCGGCGCCGACGCGTGACACGAAAGCGTCCCGCCAGCGTCACGAGCGTGCCCCGCAGCCGCACGATCAACGTGCTAGCATGAGTTTTCCTTGCGCGAGGAGCAGGCTATGGAAGACGTCAGCTACACGAAGGGGATCTACACGGCGGTCGCCTCGGTGCGGCCGATGAACGCCGGGCAGTACCAGGGCATGGTCTCGCTGGCGCGCGACGACGGCGAGGAGCTCGAAAACGCGCTCTACGAAGTCGATGCCGCTTCCGGCACGCCGGAAGAAGCGCTGGAGGAAGCCAAGGCGCTGGCGCATCGCCTTCTCGGCGAACTGGAACTGTAAGGCGGTACGAAGCTGCCGGGCGCGCGCCGTCGCGCCACCTTTCGTTTTTTCGCAGACGCGCGCGGGGCGGCGATCCCGTCCCCCGCGCCGGTCCCGGGCCGCAGGCATCGTTCGAAGCAGGTTCCGCACGTCACCCGTGCACGCGGCAGGTCAGGCAACCACGGTCAGGAGGACATCATGACCGAGCAACTTTTCCTCTACGGCGTCTACGCCATCCACGTGCATCCGCTCGAACTGCAGGGTGCGCGCTGGGACGCCGAATATCAGATCACCCATCGCGACAGCCCCGTCCAGCCGTGGATCACCATCGGCGGCAGCACCGGTTATCCGGCCAGCGCCGAAGCCATCGACGCCGCACACCGGCAAGCCATCGCCGATATCCAGCACGGCGCGGGCATTCCGAAGCCGCGCGCGTTTCCGTGATCGTCGGCGTGGTTTGAGGTCGTGGCTCGAGGTTATGGCTCGCGGCTTTAGCGCGCCGTTTGCTGCACTTCGCTTGATGTGCCTGCGTGTGCCGGCGCCGGGCGCGTTCGTCCCTGCTTGTTTCGCTTGATCGGCATTGCTACGCTTGCGGGCAAACCGACCCCGCAGCAGGGACTGCCATGACATCCGACACGCCGCCGCACACGCGCGATCACGCCAGCGCCGCATCGACCGCCGATTCCGCCACCGCCCCCACGCCCCGCAACGCCAGCCGCCGCGGCGCGCGCAAGCTGCGCATCGGCTCGCGCGACGTGTTCGTCTACGGCATGCCCGTGCAGACCTGGCGCGACTTCTACCATTACGCGCTGACCATGCGCTGGCCCACCTTCTTCGCCTCGCTCGGCGCGCTCTTCATGGTCCTCAACGCCGCGTTCGCGGGCCTTTATCTGCTCGGCACGGCGCCCATCGCCAACCAGTATCCGCACGGTTTCGCGGGCGCGTTTTTCTTCAGCGTCGAAACCCTCGCGACGGTCGGCTATGGCGACATGCATCCGCAGACCGTCTACGCCCACCTGGTCGCGACGCTCGAAATCTTCGTCGGCATGGCGAGCATCGCGCTGGCCACCGGCCTCGTGTTCGCGCGCTTCTCGCGGCCGCGCGCGAAGATCTGGTTTGCGCGCCAGGTGGTCGTGCATCCGCTCGAAGGCCGCATGACGCTGATGGCGCGCGCGGCCAACGCGCGCCAGAACGTGATCGCCGAGGCCTACGCGAAACTGCGCCTGATCCGCATCGAAACCACCTCGGACGGTTACACCGCGCGGCGCATCTACGACCTCGATCTGGTGCGCGCGGAACATCCGCTATTCACGCTCGGCTGGAACCTGATGCACGTGATCGACGAATCGAGCCCGCTGTACGGTGCGAGCGCCGAATCGCTGGCGAAGCAGGCGGCGTCGCTGCATCTGGTGATCGAAGGCTCGGACGAATCCACCGCGCAGACCATGCAGGCGCGCCATATCTGGACCGATGCCGAAATCCGCTGGCAACACCGTTACGTCGATCTGATGAGCGATGCGGACGGCACCAGCGTGATGGACTACACGCACTTTCACGATGTCGTGGCGTTCGACGAAGCCCGGCCTTACGGACCGCGCGTGATTTGAGGCGATCCGGCGGCCTCGCCACACGTGCAGGAAAATCTCTCTCAAAAATGCGGATTCACGGGCAGACTGTCGCGCGGATGTCAGTCGCGCCCAATTAGTTAGCAAAAAATTTCCCTCATTGGCGCGAAAAAATAGAGTCTTCAACGCATCCGGCGATGTCCCGCGATGCGTCATAGAAAAATTGGAGACTCCCCCAAATGACCGCGCGCCCCGCCTTTGGCAACTCGCTTACGCAGAGCGATACGCCGCTCGATACGCCGCCCCTCGCCGACTACAAGCTCACCGACAACCTCACCGCCACGCGCGGCCGCATCTTCCTGACCGGCACGCAGGCGCTGATCCGCCTGCCGCTCATGCAGCGCGCGCTCGACCGTGCGCTCGGGCTGAACACGGCGGGCTTTATCAGCGGCTATCGCGGTTCGCCGCTCGGCATGGTCGATCAGCAGGCGTGGAAGGCGAAGAAACTGCTCGAAGCCGCCGATGTGCGCTTTCTGCCCGCCATCAACGAGGAACTGGGCGGCACGGCCGTGCTCGGCACGCAGCGCGTGGAAGCGGACCCGGAGCGCACCGTCGAAGGCGTGTTCGCGATGTGGTACGGCAAGGGCCCGGGCGTCGATCGCGCGGGCGATGCGCTCAAGCACGGCAACGCCTACGGTTCGTCGCCGCATGGCGGTGTGCTGGTGGTGGCGGGCGACGATCACGGCTGCGTGTCGTCGTCGATGCCGCATCAGAGCGACTTCGCGCTGATGGCGTGGCACATGCCGGTCGTGAACCCGTCGGATATCGCGGACATGCTCGAATTCGGCCTCTACGGCTGGGCGCTGTCGCGCTATTCGGGCGCGTGGGTGGGCTACAAGGCGATTTCGGAGACGGTGGAATCCGGCTCGACCGTCGATCTCGACGCCATCAAAACCGACTGGAGCGCCCCCGAAGGTTTCACGCCGCCCGCAGGCGGGCTGCACAACCGCTGGCCCGACCTGCCGAGTCTCGCGATCGAGCAGCGCCTCGCGGCGAAGCTCGACGCCGTGCGCCACTTCGCGCGCGCCAACAGCATCGACAAATGGATCGCGCCGAGCCCGCACGCGAACGTGGGCATCGTCACCTGCGGCAAGGCGCATCTGGATCTGATGGAAGCGCTGCGCCGCCTCGACCTCACCGTCGCCGATCTGGAAACGGCCGGCGTGCGCATCTACAAGGTGGGGCTGTCGTTTCCGCTGGAGATGTCGCGCATCGACGCTTTCGTGGCCGGTCTCGACAACGTGCTCGTGATCGAAGAAAAGGGCCCGGTGATCGAGCAGCAGATCAAGGATTATCTGTACAACCGCACGAGCGGCGCGCGTCCGGCGATTGTCGGCAAGCATGCGGAAGATGGCTCGCTGCTGCTTTCCGATCTGGGCGAACTGCGTCCTTCGCGCATCCTGCCGGTGTTCGCCGCGTGGCTCGCGAAGCACAAGCCCGCGCTCGACCGGCGCGAGCGCGTGGTCGATCTGGTCGCGCCGCAAATCCTCTCGAATGTCGCCGATGCCGTGCGCCGCACGCCCTACTTCTGCTCGGGCTGCCCGCACAATACCTCGACGAAGGTGCCGGAAGGCTCGATCGCTCAGGCCGGTATCGGCTGTCACTTCATGGCGTCGTGGATGGAGCGCGACACCATGGGCCTGATCCAGATGGGCGGCGAAGGCGTCGACTGGGCCTCGCATTCGATGTTCACGAAAACGCGCCACGTGTTCCAGAATCTCGGCGATGGCACCTATTTTCATTCAGGTATCCTTGCGATTCGCCAGGCCGTGGCCGCGAAGGCCAATATCACCTACAAGATCCTCTATAACGACGCTGTGGCGATGACTGGCGGCCAGCCGGTCGACGGCAGCATTTCCGTGCCGCAGATCGCGCGTCAGGTGGAAGCCGAAGGCGTTTCGCGCTTTGTCGTCGTGAGCGACGAGCCCGAAAAATACGACGGCCACCACGGTCTGTTCCCGAAGGGCACGACCTTCCATCACCGCAGCGAACTCGACACCGTGCAGCGCGAACTGCGCGAAACGCCGGGCGTGACCGTGCTGATCTACGACCAGACCTGCGCCGCCGAAAAGCGCCGCCGCCGCAAAAAAGGCGAATTCCCCGACCCGGACAAGCGCCTCTTCATCAATGAAGAAGTGTGCGAAGGCTGCGGCGATTGCGGCGTGCAATCGAACTGTCTTTCGGTCGAGCCGGTGGAAACCGAACTGGGCCGCAAACGTCGCATCGATCAATCGTCGTGCAACAAGGACTATTCGTGCGTGAACGGCTTTTGCCCGAGCTTCGTGACGATCGAAGGCGGCAAGCTCAAGAAGGCGGCGGGCGCGGCGTTCGATCCGCAGGCGCTGGCTGCGCGCGTCGATGCGCTGCCGCTGCCGGCCACCCATCTCGACAATGCGCCCTACGACATTCTCGTCACGGGCGTGGGCGGCACGGGCGTGGTGACGGTGGGCGCGCTCATCAGCATGGCTGCGCATCTGGAAGGCAAGAGCGCTTCGGTGCTGGATTTCATGGGCTTTGCGCAGAAAGGCGGATCGGTGCTGTCATTCGTGCGCTTCGCCGCCACCGACGCGCTGCTCAACCAGGTGCGCATCGACACCCAGCAGGCCGACCTGCTGCTCGCCTGCGATATGGTGGTGGGCGCGAGCGCCGACGCGCTGCAAACGGTGCGTCACGACCGCACCCGCATCGTCGTGAATACGCATGAAATTCCGAACGCGTCGTTCGTGCAGAACCCCGAAGCCAACCTGCACGCCGATGCACTGCTCGCGAAAATGCGTCACGCCGCAACGGCCGGTCATGCCGATGCGCAAGACCCGCTTTCGACCTGCGATGCCCAGGCGCTCGCGCAACGCTATCTGGGCGACACCATCGGCGCGAATATCGTGATGCTCGGCTTTGCGTGGCAACTGGGTCTCGTGCCGGTGTCGCTCGCGGCGCTCACGCGCGCGATCGAGTTGAACAACGTGGCCGTGCAGGCGAACCTCTTTGCGTTCTCGATTGGCCGTATGGCCGCCGCCGATCCCGCTGCGCTGGAAGCGCTCGACGTGCAACGCGCGGCCGCGGCCAACGCCACGGCGCGCAAGCTCACGCAAACGCTCGACGAGCTGGTCGCCGACCGCGAAGCGCGTCTGCTTGCGTACGGCGGCGCGGCTTACGTGAAGCGTTATCGTGCGCTGGTCGATGCGGCGCGCGGCGCGGATCGTTCGACGGAACAGGGTTTGTCGCGCGCGGTGGCATCGACGTTCTACAAACTGCTCGCGGTGAAGGACGAATACGAAGTCGCAAGACTGCATGCCGATCCGGCTTTCCGCTCGGCGCTCGAAGCGCAGTTCGAAGGTCAGGCCGGCAGCGATTTCACGGTGAAGTTCAACCTCGCGCCGCCGCTGATCGCCCGCGAAAAGCACGGCCAGCCGCCGCGCAAAATGCAGTTCGGCCAATGGCTCTGGAGCGCGCTTGCACTGCTTTCGAAGGGACGCGGCGTGCGCGGCACGTGGTTCGATCCGTTCGGCCGCACGCTTGAGCGCCGCATGGAACGCGCCCTCGCCGACGATTACGAAGCGACGCTGCGCAACGCGCTGGCGAAACTCTGCGCCGATAACGCCGACGAAATCGCGAAGCTCGCCAATCTGCATCAGCGCGTGCGCGGTTACGGTCACGTGAAGCTGGCGAATCTCGCGGCGGTCAAGCGCAGCGAGCGCGAACTCGGCGCGCGCCTGAAGCTCGACGTGAAGACCAGCGCGGTCGTGCAGCAAGCGATCGATTCGTTCAAGGGCGCGGGCGCGCTGCGCGGCATTCCGGTGGTCGTATCGAAATAAGCCTGTTTTAAAGGCACAAAATGAACGGCGCGGGCGATTCACACCCGCGCCGTTTTTTATTCATGCGCGTTCTCAGGCGAGCAATTCCGCCAGCCAGTCCACATCGCCGCACAGCACGCACAGACGGTCGCCCACCTGCACGGCCATCGAAAGCGTGACGCACGGCAAGGCCTCGTTGATCGACAGGTACGGCGAGGTCACATGCACGCGTCCGGGCGCGACCAGCGCCGCGCGGAAATACGGCCGGCGCAGCCAGTTCGCGCCCTGCGCGTCGTCGAGCGGCAGGAAGCGCGCGTCGTGTTCCGCACGGTCCACGCGCAGCACGACATTGCGGCCCGCCTGACGCCCGTTCGCATCGAGCAGGAAACAGCGCGCCGCGTGATCGAGCGCGAGAAAATTCCAGCACACCTCTTCGAGCGGCTCGCCCGCGCCCAGCCGTTCCGCCGCGCGTTCGAACGCGCGCAGATACGGTGCGAGCCGGGTGGCGGTGCCGCGCTCGCGCGTCTCGGTTTGCTGACGGAAACGATCGGTCGCTTCCGCGATCACGGTCTGCGCGTGCGAGGAATCGGTGAGGCCAGGCGCGGGCCGCGCGAAGAAAAAGCCCTGCACGAAATCGGCATTGCAGGACAGCGCAAGCTGCGCTTCCTGCTCCGTTTCCACGCCTTCGATCAGCACGAGCTTGCCCGCCTCGTGCAGCAGCGCGACCAGCGCGGGCAGCGTCGCGGCCATATCGGCGCGATGCGCGGCGTGCATCAGCATGATGCGGTCGAGTTTGACGATGTCGGGATTCAGTTGCCAGACGCGGCCAATATCCACATGCCCCGCGCCGAAGTCGTCGAGCGCGATCAGGAAGCCGCGCTCGCGGAAGGCGTGCACGGCATGCGCGAGCGCGTCGAGGTCGGTGGCCTCGGCTTCCAGCACTTCGAGCACGACGCGGCGCGGCGCAATACCCAGCCGCTTGAGATTGGCGAGCAGCGCGGCCGCGTGATACGGCTCGGTCAACGTGCCCGGATGCACGTTGAGAAAGAGCCACTCGCGCTCGGCGCCGAGCAATGCGAAGTTCTCCAGATGCAGCCCCTGCGCGAGCCGGTCGACCTGCAGCACATCGCCCACGCGCGCGGCCTCGCCGAATACGTCGATGGGCGAAATCGGCCGGTCGAGCGGATCGTGCGCGCGCAGAAGTCCTTCGTAGCCGATCGCGCGCATATGCGAGAGGCTGAAAACCGGCTGGAACACGCTCGTGAGCGTGAGTTCGCCATGTTGCGCGCTGTAGCGCTGCAGCCCCGAGGTGACGCTCAGATCGAACCCGTGCGGCGCGAGCGCCGTCTTTTCCTGTTGCTCTGTGATCATGCCTTCCTCTTCGCGCAAGTTGATCGCCGCGGCTTGCTGCCGCGACCGATGCGTTGCGCCACGCAGGGCGATAAAGCAAAGTCCGTGCACGCCTGCATCCGGACCCGCCGCGCATCGTTCCCTGCACCGCCAATCGCGCCTGTGCGCGGCCAACGGGCATGCAACACATCAAACCGCACCAAAATCGTGCATCCACACTCGATGAAAAACCCGACTGCGCGCTTCGCGGCGACCTGCGCCGCCCTCGGGCTAAACTACTTGTAAGCTCGCCGCCGCCTGCCGCAAGAGATTTCGCTGCCGCAGAGTGCGCTCACCCACGCCCCCGCATAAAGGGACACGCCCCACGCGCTTTTCGCGCCTGAGCGTTCGTCCTCGCCGCACCTTTTGTCTGATCGATGGAAACCCTCTTCACCGTTCTCATTCTGCTCCTTGCCGTCGCCCTTTCGGGCGTCATCGTGCGACTTCTGCCGATCAAGCTGCCGTTGCCGCTTTTGCAGATCGGCATCGGCGCCTTGCTGACGTTTCCGCGCGTGAATCCGCACGTCACCTTCGACCCGGATATCTTCATGGCGCTGTTCATTCCGCCGCTGCTGTTCGCGGATGGCTGGCGCATTCCCAAGCGCGAATTCTTCATGCAGCGCCGCGCGATCCTGATGCTCGCGCTCGGCCTCGTGCTGCTGACCGTGGTGGCGGTCGGCTATTTCGTGCACTGGCTGGTGCCGCAGATTTCGCTGCCCGTCGCGTTCGCGCTCGCGGCCGTGCTCTCGCCGACCGACGCCGTCGCGCTTTCGGCCATCGCGGGCAAGGACCGGATTCCCGCGCAACTCATGCACATTCTCGAAGGCGAAGCGCTGATGAACGATGCGTCAGGCCTCGTTGCGCTGAAGTTCGCGGTGGCGGCGGCGCTCACCGGCTATTTCTCGCTGCGCGAAGCGACGCTGAGCTTCTTCGTGATCGCAGCGGGCGGCCTCGCGGTGGGCGCGATCATCGGCTGGGGATTCAGTTTTGTGTCGGAGCGCTTTCTCAACATCACGTCCGATGGCGATCCCGCGCCCGGCGTCGTGATGACGCTGCTGATTCCGTTCGCGGCCTATCTGTTCGCCGAGCATCTGGAAGTCTCGGGCGTGCTGGCCGCCGTCGCGGCGGGGATGATGATGAACTACACGAGCGCGGCGCACATGGGGCCGGTGTCGGCGCGCGTGCGGGCGGCGAGTACGTGGTCGATGATCGAATTCGTCTTCAACGGCATGGTGTTCACGCTGCTCGGCCTGCAATTCCCGGGCATTCTCGGCAAGGCGCTGCTGGAAGCGCATCACACCAGCAATCTGCAGATGCTGCGCCTGCTGATGTATATCGCCGCCGTGCTGGCCGCGCTCTACGCCATGCGCTTCGGCTGGGTCTGGCTGCTGCGCTGGGTGGCGAGCCGCGGCGCGGCGCGTCATGGCGTGTCGAATGCGGTGCCGGGCCTGCGCACCGTGGCGATCACCACGGTTGCGGGCGTGCGCGGCGCGGTGACGCTCGCGGGCGTGCTCTCGCTGCCGGTCGCGCTCGATAACGGCCTGCCGCTGCCGGGCCGCGACAGCGCGATCTTTATCGCCACGGGGGTGATTCTCGCTTCGCTGCTGGTGGCGATCGTCGGGCTGCCGTTGCTGCTGCGCGGCGTGCGGCGCGGCGGCGAATCGAAGCATGCCGCCGAGGAGCGTCTCGCGCGCGTCCAGGCCGCGCAGGCGGCGATTCGCGCGGTCGACGCGCATATGGAGAAGGCCACCGAGGATATGGACGAATCGGAATTGGCCCATGCCGCCGATACCACGGCGCGCGTGCTGGACACCTATCGCCGACGCCTCGCCACGCTCGACGCCGATCACGACCGCAGCAAGAACGCGCGTCAGGCGGAACAGCTCGAAGTGCAGATGCGGCTTGCGGCGATGCGCGCCGAACGCGCGGCGCTGCTCGAACTGCGCAACACGAATACGATCAACGACGAAACGCTCGGCAAGCTGATGCGCGAAGTCGATCTCACCGAAACGGCGATGATGAATCGCGGGCGCAGTCGAGGCTAGGATCGCGCTCGCTGCGGCCATAAAAAAACGCGACGCCTTTCGAAAGAAGGCGTCGCGTTTTGCATTTCACCGCGTATTTTAAGGCTTAAACCGCCGCTTCCTGCGCGGGCTTTCTGCGCAGCAGCGCGTACAGCACGATCGCGCCGAACGTAGCAGTGCCGATGCCGCCGAGCCCGAAGTTGCCGAGCTTCAGCGAAAAATCGCCCGCGCCCAGCACGAGCGTCACGGCCGCAACGATCAGATTGCGGTTGTCCGAGAAGTCCACCTTGTTGACCACCCAGATGCGCGCGCCCGTCACCGCGATCAGACCGAACACGACGATCGACACGCCGCCGAGCACCGGGCCCGGAATCGTCTGGATCACCGCGCCGAACTTCGGCGAGAAACCCAGCACCAGCGCGATCAGCGCGGCAATGGCGAACACCAGCGTCGAATAGATCTTGGTGACGGCCATCACGCCGATGTTTTCCGCGTAGGTCGTCACGCCCGTGCCGCCCGCGAAACCCGAAACGATGGTCGCGAGACCGTCGCCGATAAACGCGCGGCCCACATAGCGATCGAGGTTATGACCGGTCATCGCCGAAACGGCCTTGATGTGGCCGAGATTTTCCGCCACCAGAATCACGGCGATGGGAATCAGCAGCGTCAGCGCGTGCGGCTCGAACACCGGCGCGCTGAACTTCGGCATGCCGAACCAGGCGGCGTTGGCGACGATCGAAAAGTCGATCGGCTTGCCCAGACCCATGCCGTTGGTCACGATCGCGTAGATCACGTAAGCGATCAGCAGGCCGACCAGAATCAGCAGGCGCTGCAGCATGCCGCGCGTGAACACCGCCACCGCGCCCACGCAGAGCACGGTGACGAGCGCCATCCACGAATCGAACTGCGTTGCGCTCACGCCCTTCACGGCGATCGGCGCGAGATTCAGGCCGATCACGCAGACGATCGCGCCGGTCACGACCGGCGGCATCAGCGTTTCGATCCACTTCGTCCCGATCACCGACACCAGCACGCCGATCAGCGCATAGACCACGCCGCACGCGATGATGCCGCCGAGCGCCACGGGAATATTCGTGTTCGGGCCATGACCGCCGTAGCCCGTGACCGCGATCACGAGGCCGATGAAGGCGAAGCTCGAGCCGAGATAGCTCGGCACGCGCCCGCCGACGATCACGAAGAACAGCAGCGTGCCGATCCCCGACATGAAAATGCAGAGATTCGGATCGAAGCCCATGAGCAGCGGCGCGAGCACCGTCGAGCCGAACATGGCGACGACGTGCTGCACGCCCATCGCGAACATCTGCGGCCAGGCGAGACGTTCATCGGGCGCGACGACGGTTTTTGCGGCGCCGGTTTGCGCGCGCCAGCGGGGAAACCAGGAATCGGACATTAGGGCTCCTCTTTGTGTGCTTGTGTGCCGTTGTGACCGCAACCGGCGCTTGCGCGAACTCGAACGCCGCATCGTCGATGCGGTGTCGGCGGCGGTGTCGGCGGTTTGCCGGCGTGGTCGGGTGCTATTTATTGGGACGGGGATCGGGGCGAGGGCTGCATGCGTCGATACGGCGAGCCCCACGCCTGCCCGTCAGAGAAATCACGCGCGAGTGTACGGAGCCGCAATCCACGTGGCAAGGCAAGTCTTCCTGCATGTGGGCAGGACGAAACAGCAATGGCGCATCGAGACTTCGGGCGTGCATTCGGACAGCCCGCCAGAAAATTCGGACAAGTCTTATATCGATGGCCGGGGGCCGCACGTAGACTCAATCTACTGCGTGACCCCATGACTGTTCATGCAGAGGTTGTAAGTTGTAAACTCTCCGACTTCCCGCTCATGCCTCCCCGGCCTGAGCGGCTTTTTTTTGCCCGGACGTTTTTGCCTGAACCTCGCTTTTGCTTGAACCTCTTTAAGCGGACTTTTTCAGGCGAAAGCGCCTTGCGCCAGTTCCCGCACGTAATCGCGCACGCCTTCGGGCCAGTCCACGCTCCACGCCTCGAAACGCGCGCGCTCGCCGGCATAGAGCGCACGCAGCGCCTCTTCGTAACCCGGCAGATTGCCCGCCAGCGCCGTCATGAAACGATGCACGGCTTCGCGCGATGTGCGCACGCGATCCTTTGCCTCGCTCGCGTGACGCGCGTTTTCCACCAGCTTGCGCAGCACCACCGACGCCCCGCCCGGCTGCGCCGCCAGCCAGTCCCAATGACGCGGCAGGAGCGTGACCTCGCGCGCCACCACGCCAAGCTTCGGACGACCACGGCCGCGCGGCGTGTCTTCGCCGATGTCGTCCTGCGGCGCGTCTTCGCTTGCTGATTGCGTTTGCGCCTGCCACGCGGCATCGGCGGAAAGACGCGCGGCGACATCGGCGGGACGGCCGCGCAGATCGAATTCCACCTGCGTGGCGTCGCGGTCGTCGAAGATCAGCACGGAGGCCGCTTCGCCTTGATCCAGCGCCGCCTTCACGGCCAGCGCCACGTCGAGCGGCGCGCCGCGCGCAATCAGGCGCGTGCCTGCAAATGCCGTCACGCCTGCGGCGTGGGGCGCGGGTTTCTCATGAGTCGTGTGTGTCGCTGTCATCGTGATCACCTTGCTGTGTCGATGCAGCGAATATTACCCGGGTAAATTTATCGGCGCAATATTATCCGGGTAAAATTTTGTCAAAGATCGGGGCCGGCGCCGTGCGGCTCGCCGGCCAGGCTCGGTTGCCAGACGGCAACGCGGTTGCGGCCCGCGCGTTTAGCCGTGTAGAGCGCGGCATCGGCGGCTTCGATCAGCGTGCGCCAGGATTCGAAGCTGCCCGCCGACGTGCTCGCCACACCCACGCTGGCCGTGAGCACGTTGTTCGGGCTGTCGGCGTGCGGAATGTCGAGCGTCTCGATGGCGGAGCGCAGCTTTTCGGCGTGCGCGAGCGCCTGGGCCGCGTTGGTGTCGGGCAGCAGCAGCACGAACTCCTCGCCGCCATAACGCGCCGCGCAGTCGCCCGGACGCCGCGCGTGCGCGCCGATCGAGCGCGCCACGGCCGCCAGCGCGCGGTCGCCCGCCGCGTGGCCGTAGCGGTCGTTGAAGAGCTTGAAGCGATCGACGTCGAGCATCATCACCGCGAGCGGCTGGCCCGAGCGGCGCGCGCGCAGCCATTCGTGATCCGCGCGCGTTTCGAAGGCGCGGCGATTGGCGAGCGCCGTGAGCGCATCGGTGCCCGCGAGCGCGCGCAACTCCTCTTCGAGCAGCTCGCGACGGCGCAACTGCCGCGAAAGCAGCACCGCCAGCGCGACCAGCGAAGCGTCGAGCAGCACCGTCAGCGAGCCGATAATCCACGCGCGCGCACGCCATTCGGTGTAGATATCGCCCGCGGCCACCGCCACGCTGAACACGAGCGGATAACCGTCCACGCGGCGAAACGCGAACCAGCGCCGCACGCCGTCCACCGGCCCGTTGCCGAAAAAGCCGCCCTCCTGCGCGCGCCCGATGCGCTGAAACAGCGCCGATTCGGCGAGATTCTTGCCGATCATCCCGGCCGCGTACGGACGGCGCATGAGCAGCGTGCCGTCGGCGAGCGTGAGCGCGACCGTGCCATGCGCACCGATTTCGACGCCACTCATCAGGCGCCGGAAATAGTCGAGCTTCATCGTGCCCACCACCACGCCCGCGAACGAGCCATCGGGCTTTTCGAGGCGGCGGCTCAGGCCGATGGCGGCGTTCTCCGGGCCGTCGCGCGCGATCATCGGCTGGCTGATATAGAGGCCCGTCTGGCGCGAATCGCGCTGGGCGATGAAGTAATCGCGATCGGCGATATTGACGTCGCGCGGCGACGTCGAACGCGAATCGAAGATCACATCGCCGGCCGCATTGGCGACCAGAATCGCGCCGAGATTGCGCGCCGTCGCCGAGCGGTCGAACAGTACGTTCTGGCGGATATCGTCGGGGAGTCCGGCCAGACGCGGATCGTCGATGGCGTCGATCACGGCCTGCAGCGACATCGCGTAGACATCGAAATTGCGCTGCGTGTCGCGCTCGAACAGCAGCGCCATGTTGAAGGCCGCGGCGCGCGCGCTCGCCAGCGCGTCCTCGCGCATCTGCGCCATGACCCAGCCGGCCACCGCGGTGAGCACGGCAGCCAGCACGATGCTGATGGCGATCATGACGTACGGTCGGCGGGTCATCATGGCGTGGGGACTCGCGGGTGCCCGGGCGAACAACGGGCAAGGAACAGCCGTATCGGCGAACACACAAAAAAGCCGCGCGCGTCGATGCGCGGCGCGCGCGACGTGCCGGTTTGCAATCGAGTGTACATCCTGAAAACGGCCCGCGCGCGCCGTTTATGTGGCGTGCTTCACAGTGTAGACAAGTGAGTTTTCAGCCTTGATTTCATAGGCAATCGACAGAAGAATGCCGGGTTTGCATCACATGCTATTTTGATTCGGAATCCTGCTTTTTTGTGCGTTGTTGCGAGGCGGAATTCTTCTGCGTTATGTGCGCTAACCGCTAGTCGGCGTCGTGCAGTCCCGTGATCGCACTCGCTTCGATCCACGTGCGCCACTGGCTGGCGAAATCGAAATGTTCGTCGATGGCGAAGGCGCGTTCGAGCGCTTCGTCGAGCGTCGCGCCGCCTTGCAGGGCGACGAAAGCCGCGTGCGCGGCCTGCGTGTGCGCGAGCGCAGCGGGACGCCATTGCGGACGCACGATGAGCGTCCAGCAAGGTGTATCGACGCGCTCGGGCCACCGTTGTTGCGCCGGATCGTTTTGCCGATGCGCGCGCCAGATCCCGAACGCCGCGAAGCGCGATTCGAGCGCAACGCAGGCCGGATGCACCGCAAGCCGCGACGCCATCAACCGCTCCACGCCGATTGCCTGCCACTGCGCTGCGGCAATTGACGTGCAATTCGCCGCGAACGCCGCAACGTGCAGCGCCCATTCGAGACGCGCGACATCGCCGAAATACGCGTAACGTGCGTCGGTTTCATAACCTTCGATAAAAGCGGGCAAGTTCGCGCCGAAGCGGTTCAGATCGGCATCGCGCGAAGGATGGGCGCGTGCGTACGCGAGTGCGAGCGCGTCGAAGTACGCGTCGCCGGTGAGCTGGGCGAGCACGGGAAACGCGCTGGCCAGCGCCGCGCGCCGGGCCGCGCGCACGTTGCCGCGATATAAACCAACGACCTCGATGCCATCGCCCGCGTCCGCTTTCTGCAGATGCGCGGCGAGCGCGGCATCGGCGGCGGGATCGTCGATGGCATCGGCAAACGCCGACTGCAACGCTGCGAGCGATGGCTTCATGCGTGCGCACTCATGCGTTCCTGCGCCTGCCGCGCTTCATCGAGCAGCACGGCCAGCGGCGGCACATGCGTGTCCCATTCGATCAGCGTGGGCACCGCGCCAAAGCGCTGCAACGCGGCCTCGTAAAGCGACCAGACCTCGGGCGCGACGCGCGAACCGTGATCGTCGATCACGGCCGCTTCGCTCACGCGATGGCCCGCAAGATGCAGTTCGCCGACGATGTCGCACGGCAGCGCGTGCATCGCGGCGAGCGCGTCCTCGCCGTGATTGCGCTGATTCACGTAGAGATTGTTCACGTCGAGCAGCACGCCGCAACCGGTACGCCGCGCGAGTTCCGCGAGAAACGTGGCTTCGCTGTAGTCGTCGTCGCGAAAACGCACGTAGGTGGAGACGTTTTCGATCAGCACGCGGCGGCGCAGCGTGTCCTGCATGTGCGTCACGCGCGCGCTCAGGTGATCGAGCGACGCCTGCGTGAGCGGCATGGGCAACAGATCGTGCAGCGCGGCATGCGGCGTTGCGCCCCAGCAGAGATGCTCGGAGACGAGCGCGGGTTCGATGCGCGCGACCAGTCGTGCGAGCCGCGCGAGATGCGATGCGTCCAGCGGCGCCGCCGAGCCGAGGCCCAGCCCGACGCCATGCAGACTCACCGGCAGATCGCGGCGTACCGTTTCGAGCACGTGCAGATCGTAGCCGCCATCGCCGAAGTAGTTTTCGCTATGCACCTCGACCCAGCCGACGGGCGGCGGCACCTGCATGAAGGCATCGTAGTGCGCGTGACGCAAGCCGATGCCGACGCCCTGCGCGGGCCGCGACGGATGGGCGGGCGTGAGCATCGTGGTCATGCGCGTGCGGATTTACTGCTCAGGCGTGCCGCCGAGCTTTTCGCAGGTGCCCTTGGGCATCGTCTTGAAGTCGCCCTTGTCGTGATCGACCTTGGCCTGACCCGCGCAATCGTGCACGCCGGTCTTGCTCGAACAGTCGTTCTGACCGGCCTTGGCGACGCCGTAGCAATTGACCTTGTCGTCGGCGTGCGCGACGCCTGCCGTTGCCAGACCCGCCAGCGCGGCGGCGATCACAGCCTGACGGCCGAGCGCGTTTTTCATGGGAAATCTCCTGGAAGTTGCGGATGGCGCGCGCGCTGACGCATGCGCGCTGCGTGCGCCCTATTTTGCCTCAGCGATCAATCCGCGACGCAAACGGACGGGCGTGGATTGCGCGCCTAGGCGATCCGGCACTGAATCGGCGTGCGAATTATCTCGGTTTTCGCAATGATGTTTGCCGCATCCCGATATTTATCTTTGAAGTGCACCGCAATAAAGTCACATCAACGGATCGAGCAAGCAGATTGTTACGATCCGAAAGATAATTTTTGGAGGTTGTAGATCATGAAGTCCCTTATTGCCGCAGCGCTCGCCGCTACCGTTCTGGCCGCCCCGGCCGTGTCGTTTGCTCAAGCCAGCCAGCAGCCGCTGACCCGCGCTCAAGTTCGCGCCGAACTCGTGCAACTCGAAAAGGCCGGCTATCGCCCGGGTCTGTCGAGCCCGTACTACCCGGAAGACCTGCAAGCCGCGCAAGCGCGCGTCGCGCAACAGAACGCCACGGCTGAAGCCACGGCCTACGGCGCATCGACCAATGGTTCGACGCAAGCCGGCAGCCGCACGGCAAACATCAAGCCGGTTTATTTCGGCCAGTAAGTTGTTGAAGATGCCCGGTCGAACGCAGCTCGCTGCGTGACCTACGCCAGGCAGGCCCGCTCTGCAGGAACTTAAGAGCGGGCCTGTCAGTCTTTGTGCAGACACGTTAGTTATCGTTGCCTTGCGCCGCGCTGGAATCCGTCCTCGCGCGCAGGGCACGCCCCAGGAAACCTCCGCCGCCGGATATCCGGCGGCTTGCCCGGGCACTCGTTGCCCGGGCCTTTTTCCTCTTTTGTGGGCGCTGCACGTCTTGTTCTATTGGTTCGCGCTTCGTTGGCGTCGGTGCGCGAACTCGCTGCTTTCTCTCCCCTGCTTTTATTCCGTTGTCGCGGTATGCGTGTGTACGTTGCGTTGTGCAGCGTGGATCGTCTGCGCCCGGCTCAGACGTGCGAGACGCGCGCTGATGACTTGCACGATCATCGCGACGATGGCGGCTTCGGCGAAAACGCATATCGGCGCCTGATGGCTCAGACCCAGCGCGAGCACGAGGCAGAACGCCGCGAAGCCGAAGCGCCCCAACACCATTCCCCGTAGCAACGCGATCACGAAAGGCGCGCCCTGCGCCCGATGCGACGACACCGCCAGCACGCTACCCAGCAACGGAAACACGGCGAGCAAACCGCTCCACGCCGGGCCGAGTCGCGCGGACATCGCCGTCACGGCGAGCGTGAGCGCGGCGCCCGCGGCCATGCGCGTGGCGAGATCGGTGCGTGTGAGTTTGGCGCCTGACGCGCCTGACGCGCTTGCCGTGCTGCGCGGCAGGCAGGCCTGGCCGAAACACGTCGCCGCCAGCGCGACGCCCAGCGCCCACGGCCACGACACCGGCAGATGCGAGAGCACGCATGCCGCGACGAACCACGCACACAAACCCGCTGCGAGCGCGAGCCACCACGGCCGCGCGCGGCAGGTCCACGCGTAGGCAAAATTAAACGCTTCGGAAGCGAGGATCGCGTAAAGCGAAAGCGTGGCGGCGCGCGCACCGAAAGCGTCGCCGTGCTCGATCACGAGCAGAAAGAGAATCGGCCCGGCTACGACGGGTAATCCGGCCAGCCAGCCCGCCACGCGCGGGCCCCACAGCTTGCCGGACATCGACACGAACAGCAGAAACAGCGGAACGAGCGTGAGCTTGAGCGCGAGCATCGGGCTTGATTGTTGGCACGGAGAGCGAGCGCCGATGGTAGCAGCGCGCGCGCTCAGAAGCGGTGCCGGATGCCCGTGGCGACGACCAGTTGATTGCGTCCGCTCGACGGATCGAACGCATTGATCGCGGCCGGTGCGCCTGCTGTTGCGCGTTGATAGAGCGTTTCGGCGTAGACGTCGGTGCGCTTGGACAGTTGATAGATCGCCTGCACCCCGCCCTCGTTCCAGTGCGCCGACGACGCCTTCGTGTACACGTACATGCCGGTGAGCGAGACCGTCGGCGTGACCTGCCAGACGGCGTTGAACTCGTAGTTGCTGAAGGCGATGGACGGCAGGCCCGCGCCGCTATCGGCATCGACGATACCGGTCTGGATCGCGCGCGACCACGCGGCGCCGAGCGTCACATCGCCGAACGCGTAGTTCGCGCCGACGCCGATCGTGTCCTGCTTCTGCACGAAGGTATCGACGATATCGCCGTTCGATCCCGGCAAGGCGAGCGGATCGTAGGCGCCCGCGCCAGTCGCGCCGCGGTTGTTCGCGTGCAGCCAGGCGACGCCCGCGTTGAAGCCGCCCGCCGCGTAGTTCGCGCCGAGGCTGTAGGCGCGGTTATCGGCGAAACGCCCCGCGCCGTTCGAGAACGCGTACATGCCGCCGAAGGTGAAGCCGGCGAGCGTCGGGCTGGTGTATTTGATCGCGTTGGCGGCGAGGTAGGTGTTGTTGGCGTTGTCGTTGTCGAACGGATGCGCGAAGGCCGTGCCGCCGGCGCTGCCCGTGAGCGTGAAAGGCGCGAAGTAGTCGTGCACGGAATCGTACTGGTGGCCGAGCGTGACGCTGCCGAGCGATTCGGATTCGAGGCCGACGTAGTACGGATGGTCGTTGCGTTCCTCGCCGTTGGCGACGGAGAAACCGCGTTCGAGGCGGAACAGCGCTTTCATGCCGCCGCCGAGGTCTTCGCTGCCCTGCAGGCCCCAGAAACTGCCGTCGATGAGGCCGGTGGTGAGCTGGTATTGCGCGTGACCGCCGACGTTGCTGGCGTAGGCGAGGCCCGCGTCCAGTTCGCCGTAGAGGGTGACGGTGGATTGGGCGTTCGCGGCGGTGCTTGCGGCCGCGAGCGTGGCGACGGTGATGGCGCAGGCAACGGCTAGCGCAGCCTTCTTGCGGTAAGGGCTGGTCATGGCGGATGAACCGGTATTCGGTGTTCGTAGAGGACGGCGGTGGCGCGACGTTCCGGCGCCTTGTAATCTGTTGAAATATTAGTAAGGAATGTAGGTTCGAGGCAACGGTTTCACGCCGTTCCAGTGACGGTTTCGTGAAACTGATGGGATGGCGCAACGGGTGGGGTTTTGGGGTATTGGTTTTTTGGTGCTGGTGGTGGTCTTGCTGTTGCGCTGGGTGGCCGTGGTTGGTGGCAGGGGGCGGGGCTGTTAGTTGCGATCAGTAGCCGTGGGTGACGAGCGATAACACCGAGAGATCGGGATGCGTGCCGTCGATGATGCTGCGGCCGATGTGGGCGGCTTCTTCTACGGCTTCCTGCTGCGTGCGGAAGGTTTCTTCGCCGTCGGCGTGGTACGGGACGGTGTGGCCGGGTTGCGCTGGGTTTGCGCCGGGGTGGCAGACGTAGGCCGTGTAGGTGTAGCGCGCGGCGTTTTCTTCTATCGGCGCAGCGCAGATGTGGATTTCGAAGCCTTCGTAAGCGAGCGTTTGCGGCTCGAGTTCGGGTTGAAGCGTGGGCATGGCGGCCTCCTGCTTTTGGGCTTCTTTGGCTCGTGGATTGTTCGCGGGGTATGGGGGAAGTTTAGGCGATGGCGGGGTTTGAGGCGCATGCCTCGTGTCTTTGAATTCTGTTGATCAGGAGGTTTGGGATGGCGACGAATACTGTGCGAATTCATCGTGTGATGCGCGCGCCGGCTGAGCGGATTTATCGCGCTTTTCTGGATGCTGGAGCGCTGGTGAAATGGCTGCCGCCGGATGGGTTTACTGCGGCGGTGCAGCAGATCGATGCTGTCGTGGGCGGGAAGTATCGGATGTCTTTTACTAACTTCACCGATGGGGCGAGTCACTCGTTTGGCGGGGAATATCTTGAGCTTGTGCCGTATGAACGGATTCGGTATTCGGCGGTGTTCGATGATCCGAATCTGGCTGGGACGATGGTGACTACGGTGCTGCTGAGGGAGGTGTTTTGTGGGACGGAGGTGAACGTTACCCAGGAAGGGATTCCGGAAGCTATTCCGGTTGAGGCCTGTTATTTGGGGTGGCAGGAATCGGTGGAGTTGTTGGGGAGGTTTGTGGAGGCTGTTGTTTTAGGGTAATGAGTTTTAGGTGGGAGTGGTTGGGGTGAAAGTGGGGTTTTTGCTGTTGCGTGTCTGTCGTAGAAACGCAAAACCCCGCGAGCCTTTGGCTGCGCGGGGGTTTGTGGATTTCGAATTCTTGGTGGAGCGGAGGAGGATCGAACTCCCGACCTTCGCATTGCGAACGCGACGCTCTCCCAGCTGAGCTACCGCCCCACTGCCGTTCGAGTGTAGCACACCTATTTTTCGGTGTACCAACCGAGAAATTGCGCCGCAGCAACCAGAATCACTTAGCGGAAGAAGCCGGCGCCCCTGCCAAAACCCAGGCAACGACATCATGAATATCGCCGGCGCTCATCCCCGGATGCGAAGGCATCGGAATAGCGCCCCAAACACCCGAGCCACCATCCCGCACCTTCTTCTCCAGCTTCGCCTGCGCGCCCGCATCGCCCTTGTACTTCGCGGCGATATCCTTGAACGAAGGCCCAACGAGCCGCCGATCCACCGCATGGCAGCCCATACAGGCATTCGCGCGAGCCACCGCAACACCATCGGCGGCAAAAGAAGCCGCAGCCGTCCCCATCAGCACTAGCCCAACCACCAAACGCCGCACCATCACATCGACGCTCCGGTCGAACCCGAATGCGCGGGCGACGATTCCATCACCGGCGCGGGCGACTGCTGATCGATCGGACGCGAGCTCACGCCCGAATCCGGGATCGCGCCAACCGTCGGCGCATCCGCAGCGCTACCCTGCACCGAAGCATTGGAAACCGGCGCATTACCCGAAGACGAAGCCATCGCCTGTTCCGGCGCGATGTACTGATAGCACTTCACCACCTGCGCCACGCCCGAAACCGTGCTCGATGCATTGGCCGCAACATTACCTTCACGCTGCGTCACAAGCCCCATCAAATAGATATTCCCGCGCTCGGCCACAACCTTGAAGTTATTCGCCGAGATTTCCTTGTACAGCACGAGCTCGCTCTTAACGCGCCCTTCAAGATAAGAGTCATTAGCACGCGACGAGAACGAACTCGCCGGCTGCACCGAAAGCTCGTTGACGATCGAACCCACGTTCGGAATCCCGCGCACCACGCTCTCGGCCTTCTGCTTCGACGCCTCGTCCGGCACCTCGCCAGTCAGCAGCACGCGCTGATTGAACACCGCCACGTTGACGTGCGCAGTATCGGGCAAATTGCTCGACACATTCGACAGCGCCTTCACCTGGATTTCGCGGTCTTCGGTTTGCGAGCCCACCGTGCGACGGTCGGTCGCCACCAGTGCCGTGCCGCCCGCCGCGCCCGCGAGCGCGAGGAAGCAACCCTGCAGGCTCGCGCACAGCGAGGCCGCGAAGCCGATCGTCAGCGTGGTCCGTGCCAGCGCGCGCGTCATGCCGTTTCTGCTCATCAACTCCCTCTCCTTGATCCTACGGTGTCAGTCCGACTTCAATCTTCGCCCATCAGCATCGCGTCGATGCCGTCGCACAGGCAATGGATGGTCAGCAGATGTACTTCCTGGATGCGCGCGGTCCGCTCGGACGGCACGCACAGGTGAATATCGGTATCCGCGAGCGTTTCGTTGGCGAGGCCGCCACCCTTGCCCGTCAGCGCGATCACGATCATTTCGCGTTCGTGCGCTTCGACGATCGCCGCCAGCACGTTCGCGGAATTCCCCGAAGTCGTGATGGCGAGCAGCACGTCGCCGGGCTGACCGAGTGCGCGTACCTGGCGCGCGAACACCTGCTCGTAGGCGTAGTCGTTCGACACCGCCGTGAGCACCGATGCATCGGTCGTCAGCGCGAGCGCGGGCAAGCCCGGACGGTCGCGCTCGAAGCGGCCGATCAGTTCGGCGGCAAAGTGCTGGGCGTCGGCGGCCGAGCCTCCGTTGCCGCAGGTCAGGATCTTGTTACCGTTCGCCAGCGCGGCGAACATCGTATCGACCGCGGCGGCAATCGGCACCGCCAGGGTTTCCATCGCGGCGAGCTGGGTCGCTGCGCTATCGCGAAAATGCTGTTGAATACGTTCGACGGACATCGACTCTCTAATCTGTACTGCGGGTTTCGCGATGTTCTCTCGCGAAAATCCCTTGGTTGCGGCGTGCCGCAAGTTTAGCGCACTCGCAGGGGTTCTCTTCCGGCGTTCTTTTCCATCGCGCGTGCTTCTTTATGCCTACAGCGTCCGACTTCAGCTTTCATCTTCGCGAAACGCGTCGCGCAGCCACGTGAGACGGCCGCCTTCGAACGTCACCACGTCGAAGCGGCAGGCCGGCGGCAAGGCACCGTGTTCGGCCGCATACGCGAGCAGATAGTGACGCGCGGCGCGCAGCAGGCGCTGCCGCTTGTGCCAGCCCACGCTCGCCGCCGCGCCGCCGTAGGTGGCCTGCGTGCGCGCCCGCACTTCCACGAACACCAGCGTGCCGTCGCGCTCGCGCATCACGAGATCAAGCTCGCCGCCGCGGCAATGCACGTTGCGCGCGACCAGCACCAGGCGCTGACGTTGCAGCCAGTTCAACGCGTGGGCCTCGAAGCGCGCCTATCGCACGGCGTTCCGACTTCGACCGGGCTCGCGCAGAAAAGTTGTCGCGGTCGGTGCGCGCCGCCTTCGCAGGCTCGACATGCGGCCCCGCCGCCGCGCGCTCCCCTGCGTGGCACAATGACGGCCTCTTTTCTTGCGTTCGCGCGTTACGTGTCATGACGTCGTCTCCTTTCGAACTCGCACAGGCCCAGCAATATCCGGCCGCCACGCTATACGTCGTGGCGACGCCCATCGGCAATACCGCCGATATCACCGTGCGCGCGCTGCACGTGCTCGGTCTCGTCGATCGCATCGCCGCCGAGGACACGCGCAATACCGGCCAGCTGCTCACGCGCTACGGTATTTCGAAGCCGCTTATCGCCGTGCACGAGCACAACGAGCGCGAAGCGGCGCAGCGCGTGATCGAGCATCTGCGCGCGGGCGAACGCGTGGCCTGCGTCTCCGATGCGGGTACGCCGGGCATTTCCGATCCGGGCGCCAAGCTCGTCGATGCGGTGCGCGACGCCGGTTTCCAGGTCGTGCCGCTGCCGGGCGCAAGCGCGCTCGCCACCGCGCTTTCCGCGGCGGGCGACTGGGTATCGACGTTCACCTTCCTCGGCTTTCTGCCGCCCAAGGCGAAGCAGCGCGCGAGCGCGTTGCAGCCGCTCGCCTCGCATGCGCACGCGATGGTGTTTTACGAAGCGCCGCATCGCATTATCGAAACCGTGCAGGCGCTCGCCGATGCGTTCGGTCCCGCGCGGCGTCTGTTGATCGCCCGCGAGTTGACCAAGTTACACGAAGCGATCTGGCGCGGCACCCTGGCCGAAGGGCCAACGTGGCTCGCCGAAGATGCGAACCGTCAACGCGGCGAATTCGTGCTGGTCGTGGAAGGCGCGAGCGCGCCTGAATCGGGCGAGGCGGATCACGATGCCATGCTGCGCGTGCTGCTGGCCGAGATGCCGGTAAAGGGCGCAGCGAAGGTGGCGGCGGCGCTCACGGGTGCGTCGCGTAACGCGCTCTACGCGCGTGCGCTCGAACTGAAGGGCCAAGGCAGCGAAGACAGCGACTGAAGACCGACTGCGTCCCGCTGAAGCCAGCAGAAATAACAAAGGGCTGCCCGATCCGGGCAGCCCTTTGTTTTGGTACACATCACATCGACTCTAACGGGATTTGGCCCTCGTGCATCGTCCGGTGCGCGCCACGCGCCAACACGGATCGAATCACGTCGACAAAACCCGCCAGTCCAGCAGAGCCGCAAGGCTCAAGCTATCACTGGGTGTTGTTCGAGTTCGCAGCCAGCATTTCGGCTTGAGCGGCCTGAGCAGCCTTCGCTTCCTGGCGCGAGAGTCCTTCGATGTTCACCTTCGCCGTACCTGCATGCTGCAGGCCGAGCATCTTCGCGGCGGCGTAGGAGAGATCGATCACACGGCCGCGTGCGTACGGGCCACGATCGTTGATCTTCACCACCACCCACTTCGAGGTCGCCGGGATGCTCACGCGCACATACGAGCCGAGCGGCAGCGTGCGGTGCGCAGCGGTCATCGCTTCCATGTTGAAACGCTCGCCACTGGCGGTCTTGCGGCCGTGGAAAGCGCGGCCGTACCACGAGGCGCGGCCGGTCTGGTGAAACGAGCCGACATCGACAGCGTTGTCGTCGATCGCCTGTGCATCGGCGAGCGAGTTGTCGCGACTGGCGCCCGAAGCGGGCAGCGCCGCCAGTGCGGAGCCATAGCTCTGCGGCGACGCGAACGCGGTGTGCGCGTCCTTGGTGCTCAGCGCGTTGCCCTGCGCCTGGTCCTGCGGGCCGGGCGGCATGGCACAACCTGCCAGCACGGACACGGCTGCGAGACTCCCGAGTCGTCGTCGAGAAAGTCCAAAGTTCATAAGTTAGCCATCACGTTTCGAGGCTGTCCTGCACCCTGGTGGTGCATCGCTGGATAACCCCGGCGGTCGCAGGCAATAGGACGCCGCGCGCGCCTTGTCGTGTGAACAAAAGGCGTGCGAGTACCAATACCCGGATGCGGCCCCATATGCCGCTAACCGCTGGTTTTCTTTCACGTCTGGCGCAACCTGTCCCCGGCAGCCTGACCAGACCCCACATGCCGCCATCGAACGCGATGTACACATTCAGGCACGCCGGATACAACACGGCGCACAGGAACGGCGGCGTAGGCCCCACCCAGCGTCACGGCAGCAAGTCCGTGGCAGGCGCGCGGCGCCTGGCTGGGTAAGACGTGCGGTGCCGAACGGATCGGCACCTGATTTGCCGTCTTGTAAGGCAGCCTGTTTAGCTAGCCTCTGAGACGGCACTGCTTGACGGCGATGCATCGCGACCCATTATTTACTGCAGGTCACATCGCCCAGTGAATGCACGCGCAAACGTGCTTGATGGACCGCATTATACCTAAAAGTAATTCCTGTCATGCTCGGCACCCGCAAATTGCCATGATTTCTAACTATTGATGCAATAAAGACGTTTGGCGCGGCCGGTTTGCATTCGTCCCAGCCCTTGTCAGACAAGGCATGCGCCGATCCCCCGGCAAGCGCGGGCGGCCCCTGGCGCACCCCGGTACAATCGGGTTTTGGGTTCGCCTACGGCTCGCGCTAGAGGCGCGACTCTAAAACGACAAACCCTCTCCTCACTCCACGACCTGAGCCCGACCGCGCGCATGAAAGTCACGCTGATCCCCGTCACGCCGTTCCAGCAAAACAGTTCGCTGCTCGTCTGCGAGGCGACGCAGCGCGCCGCCGTCGTCGATCCGGGCGGCGATCTCGATCGCATCGAAGCGGAGATCAACAAGCAGGGCGTGCAGCTCGAAAAGGTGCTGCTTACGCACGGTCACCTCGATCACTGCGCAGGCGCCAGGGAACTCGCGGACAAATTCGGTGTTCCGATCGAAGGCCCGCAGGAAGACGAGCGCTTCTGGATCGAGCAGTTGCCGCAGCAGAGCGTGCGCTTTGGCTTCGGCCACGCGCAGGCGTTCGAGCCGGATCGCTGGCTGCTCGACGGCGACACCGTGCGCTTCGGCAACGAGGCGATGGAGGTCTATCACTGCCCCGGCCACACGCCGGGTCACGTGGTCTTTTTCAGCCGCGAGCATCGGATCGCGCTGGTCGGCGACGTGCTGTTCGCCGGTTCGATCGGCCGCACGGATTTCCCGCGCGGCAATCACGCCGATCTCGTGCGCTCGATCCGCGAAAAGCTCTGGCCGCTCGGCGACGACGTCACCTTCGTGCCGGGCCACGGGCCGGTCTCGACCTTCGGCGAGGAGCGCCGCTCGAATCCCTACGTGGCGGACAGCGTCGTCGGCGACAAACCGAGCCAGGCGCAGTGGGGCTGAACCCAACGCCCATCAACACGCGCATCCGGCTGAACCGGTTGCGCGCTATCAACAGGAAGCGATGAATCAAGCCGCCATCGAAGAAATCTATGTCAGCACCGACGTCGAGGCCGACGGTCCGATTCCCGGCCCGCACTCGATGCTCAGTTTCGCCTCGGCGGCCTATACCGCCGACAAGCGCCTGATCGCCACGTTCTCGGCGAATCTCGCGACGCTCGACGGCGCCGCGCCGCATCCGGTGCAAGCCGCGTGGTGGGAAACGCAGCCCGAAGCATGGGCCGCCTGCCGCAAGGATCTGCAGGACCCGGCCGCAGCGCTCGTGGCCTATGTCGAATGGGTGGAGGCGCTGCCGGGCAAGCCGGTATTCGTGGCGATGCCGGCAGGTTTCGATTTCACCTTCATGTTCTGGTACATGATGCGTTTTGCGGGGCGCTGTCCGTTCTCGTGGTCGGCGCTCGATATCAAGACGCTGGCGTTTGCGATCACCGGTCTGCCCTATCGCAAGAACATCAAGCCGCGCTTTCCGAAGCACTGGTTCGACGATCATCCGCACACGCACGTGGCGCTCGACGACGCCATCGAGCAAGGCGCGCTGTTCTGCAACATGCTCGCCGATCTGCGCGCGCAGCAGGCCGCGCTCAGTGCGATGGCGAATACCGGCGACGATGCCGGTGCCAAGGGCCAGTGAAGGTACATCACGGTCCATTCGAGGCGCGGCTGAAAGGGCCAACTCAAGGCAAAACGCCGCGCGTCGGACTCAATATTAGGTAATCTCCCTCGTCACCTGCGGTTTGCATTGCGTTTCGTTTTCCCGGCCTCTAACATTCGGGAATACGGCGACGCACTGGAGGCGCATTTGACACTCGATACGTTCTCTCAAAAGATCCTGCGCCTGTTGCAGCTCGACGCGCGCCGCTCGGTGCAGGAAATTTCCGATCAGGTCGGGCTCTCCAGCACGCCCTGCTGGCGCCGCATCAAGGATATGGAACAGTCGGGCGTGATCCAGCGCTACACGGCGCTGCTCGATCGCGAAAAACTCGGCCTGCATGTCTGCGCGCTCGCGCATATCCATCTCACGCGCCACACCGAAGGCGGCGTCGAGGCATTCGAGCGCGAGATCGCCACCTGTCCCGAAGTGACCGAGTGCTACAGCACCACCGGCGAATCGGACTACATCCTCAAGATCGTCGCGCCGGACATCAAGTCCTACGACACTTTCCTGCACGAACGCATCTTCCGCATTCCGGCGGTCGCGCAGGTGCGCACGAGCGTCGTGCTGCGCGAGATCAAGTTCGATACGCAGTTGCCGCTTTAAATGCCACTTTGATTGCCGCGGTCATGGCGCTTTAACGCGCGCCGCGCTCAACGCGGCGGCGTCGCGGTATCCGCCGTCATCTGCACGGCTTCCAGCCGGCTCGCGCCGAGCTTGCGCCGCAGCGCTTCCAGATCGACATCGGCGAGACGCTTTGCGTCGTCGCGCGCCGCCAGCACGAACTGGATGTCGAGGCCCGTGCTCAGGTAGTGCAGCGTCACCGCTTCCACATGCACGTCATGCGCCGCCAGCGCCTCGCGCAGCGCGCTGGCCACTTCGCCGCGCGGCGGCAGATTCGACACCGATCGCACATGCATATCGTCCTCGGGATCGACGTGAATCAGCGCGTCCAGCACGCGCGCATCGTTGAGCAGACGCGTGCGCGCCATTTCCGCGATGAAATGTCCTTCGGATACCGAGATAAACGGATCGACCAGAATATGCGCGTCCACCAGCGCGAGGTCGCCGGTCTTGCGCGTACGCAGTTCATGCACGTCGAGCACGCCGGGCGTGCTCGTCAGCAGCGCACGCAGATCGGCGGCGGCCGATTCGTCGAGCGCGCGGTCTGACAGATCCTGTAGCGCATCCCAGCCGAACACCCAGCCCATGCGCGCGACCATGAAGCCGACGATCGCCGCCGCGATCGGATCGAGCAGGCGTACGCCCGCCAGACTGCCGACAATGCCCAGCGCGACCACCAGCGACGACGCCGCATCCGAACGCGCATGCCACGCGTTCGCAATCAGCATGGCCGAGCGCACGCGCTGCGCCTCGCGCAGCATGTAGCGAAACAGCGCTTCCTTCGACACCAGCACCAGCACCGCCACCGCAAGCGCGCTCGCGTGCACGGGCGGAATATCGCCGAGATTGGCCAGACGCGTGCCGGCGCGCGCGAGCATGCCCACACCGACCGCAATCAATAATGCGCCGAGAAATAGTGACGCAACGGTTTCATAACGGCTGTGACCGTAATTGTGATCGGCGTCCGGTTTTGTTCCGCTATGCCGATTCGCGATCAGCACGACGAAATCGGAAACCAGATCGGAAAGCGAATGCACGCCATCGGCGATCAAGGCCTGCGAATGCGCAATCACGCCGACGGCAATTTGCAGCACGACCAGCACCGAATTCAAGACAACGCTGACATACGTTGTCTTGCGGGCGACCTGCTGTTTATCGGATAACGCGGCGGCGGTGGAAGGCGACATGCTGGTCAAAAGCGCGAGGGATATTTCAGCGATTGTAAACGCCACGCCGTCCCCAATTGGAGATAACCCTGGAAACCTCTTTTAAATCAGGCGACTACAAGAACCCTTCGTATTCGCGTTCAGCATCTCGCGTAGAAGCGTGCAGGCCGTTCAGGCCGCAGCGATGCAAAACACGCGGCAAACTCCAGAAAGCGAAAGAAAGGTTCGGTAAGGTAAATAACAAAAAGCCGCGCGTCTCACGTGACAGCGCGGCTTCTTTTTAAGCGATGAGCTCTGGAGCTCACCCCATTACTGCTTATTACTTCGAGATCAGATATTGATCGCGGTCCTTGCCGGCGATCCAGCGCGGCGGCTTGCCGCGGCCCGACCACGTGCTGCCGCTGTCCGGGTCGCGATACTTCGGCGCGACGCTCGCACGCGAACGGCTGGCTGCCTTGGCGGCCTTGCCTGCAGCGCGGCTGCCGCCGAGTTCGGCGATGGTAATGCCGTAGTCGGACATTTTCTGTTTGATTTCGTCGAGGACCTCGGCATATTCGCGAGCCTTCGCCTCTTCAATCTGCTTTTCCAGCTTTTCGCGCTGAGCGAGGAGTTCTTTGTATGACGACATGAGTCAGGTGCCTTGGTGGTTTGTTGATAATGGCTACCGATCTGATGCCAGTATGCCGATTGACAGTTGATGCGCCTCGGAAATTGGAGGCGAGATTAACACACAATCGAATGTCGCGAAAAGCGCGCGGCAATAAAAATAATCAAAATATTTTACGAAACGTTTGCTTGCCGATTGGCCACGCTAGCCGGTGTTTGCTCGATAGAACAAATGGAAAGAATCTTTCATATCGTGCAAATCGGTATTTTTACTAAATGCCCCTTTTTTCTGACAAATCCGTTTCTCATAAATCGCAAGGCATGGAAATTAACTGACTAAAACTGACCAAACATTTCATGCCATGATAACTTCTGACGAATCCCGCTCATAATCGCTGAATGGCGCAATGCACCATACACGGCAGCGCATTAGCACTGCCGTGATTTAGAGAAAATATTCAGTCTGAGTAACGGGCGAGACAATCGGCTAGCACCGCATGCAAGGATGCGGCATCGCGCTGCGGTGTTTCGAAAACTTCGCGAGTGCGTTGAGCGTCGATCAGCAGATCGGCGCCGTAACGGTCCACGCCCAGCAGCGCAAAGCGATCGCGCGGCGCCGGCCGCACTTCGGCCAGGCGGATCAGCGCTTCTTCTTCCTCGGCGGCCAATGGTTCGAGCGTGTCGAGATCGGCGCCGTCGAGCCAGCCCATCGCGCCAAAGCCGCCGATATAGCGCAGCCGCTCGATATGCAGCGTCCAGAACGTGAAGTCGCCGAGCGCGAGATAACGCGCCGCGTCCGGGTGATAGCGCAGATAACGGCGCGCGAGCGGCGAACCGGCATCGTCATCGGTCGGCTCGAACAGGCCGAGCAAGGTCATGCGCGGCGCGTTCAGCACGTCGTCGCCCTGGGTTTGCGCCACCAGAAAGCCCGCGCGCGGGTCGCCCTGCAGATTGCGCGTGTGCTCGGCCAGACGGCTCACGAGGATCACGGGGCGATGCTGGGCGTCGGTTGCGAAGGGCAGCAGCGTCGGATACGGAAAGCCGTGCGGATCGCGCGCATGGGTCGCGAGCGTGCCGGCGCCGGCCTGATGCAGCAGATGCAGCGGAGCGTGAGCGGGAATCTTCAAGGAAACGTCCTCGGTCGGTGGAGTCGATGATGCCGATGGTGTCGATGGTGCCGATATGGCGGCGATGGCCAACCGCCTTCGCTTTCTATCTTCTATTAGAGCAAACCGCGCGCAGGACCGGCGTGAGCAGGACCGGCGCGCCTTCGCTAGAATCATCGCTTGCCTTTCAGACGGCTTGTGCTGCCCATCGCGTGCGGCCAGGCGGTCGCCTCCAATCAGCGCCGATTCAGCGCGCGCCCTCTCTTCGACGGGATTTTCCGTGTCCGACCGCACCACCGATCCGGCGTTTTCGACGTCTTCTTCCGCGCCGCATGCCGCAACGCCCGCCGCGGCCCATCGCGCCCTGCCCGCCGCCACGCGCGCGCGCGCGCGCTACGCCACCATGGCGCTGTTCTTCATCGCCGGGATGATGTACGCCTCCTGGGGCGTGCACGTGCCCACGGTGCGCGACAAATTCCACCTGAGCGCCGCGATGCTCTCCTACGCGCTGTTCGCCGTGGCAGGCGGCTCGATCGCCGCCATGACGACGATCGGCGGCTGGATCGCGCGTGTGGGCTCGCGCCGCGCCTGCCTCGCGGGCGGCCTGACGATGTCGATCTGCGGCGCGCTGATCCTCGTGGTGCCGTACTACTGGATGCTGCTGGTCGTGCTGGCCGCGTTCGGCATCGGCATGGCGACGCTCGATGTGTCGATGAACGCCGAAGCCAGCGCCGTCGAGGAAGCCGTCGGCCGCCCGATCATGTCGGCGCTGCACGGCATGTTCAGCCTCGGCGGGATGGCGGGCGCAGCGATCGGCGGCGCGCTGCTGTCGCGCGGCATGGCGCCCGCGCTGCATCTGTTCCTGGCATCGGCGCTCGCCGCGGTCGTGCTGTGGATTTCGTGCCCCGCCGTGTTGCCGCACGTGCCGCACGCCGCCCATGGCGAGCACGCGAAAACCGGCAACCGCTGGCGCACGCCCGCGCTGTGGGCGCTCGGCGGCATCGCCCTGATCGCGCTGATCGCCGAAGGCGCGATGTACGACTGGGCGACTGTGTATATGCGCGACGTCGTGGTGTCGACGCCCGCGCTCGCCAGCGCCGCCTACGCGGCGTTCTCGGGCGGCATGGCGATCGCGCGTTTTGCGGGCGATACCGTGCGCGCGCGCTTCGGCGCGCCGCAACTGGTGCTCGCAAGCGCCTCGCTGGCGTGTGCGGGGATGATCGGCGCGCTGCTGCTGCCGTATTCGATCACCGCGCTGACCGGCTTCACGCTGATGGGTCTCGGTCTCGCCAACATGATGCCGGTGCTGTTCGCGGCGGCGGCGCGCGTGAAGGGCATTCACGCGGCGGAAGGCCTCGCGCACGTCGCGGGCATCGCGTATTTCGGGCTGCTGTTCGGGCCGGTGGTGATCGGCGCAATCACGCAGGTGACGAATCTCACCGTCGGTCTCGCGGTGGTCGCGCTGTGCGCGGCGCTGGTGGCATTTGCCGGGCCGAAGGTGTTGCGGCGGCTGGGGATTTGAAGCCGCCTGCGACATCAGACTTCACCCCAAAAAACCAAAAGCCCGACACCTTCCAGTGCCGGGCTTTTTCACATCAACTCCCGCCGGCGAACCGGCGGGCGCTGCATGCGCAATTACATCTTCACTACGTCGAGCAGCGACTTCTTGCCTGCCTTGTAGTTGTACAGCGAGATCACGCCATGCTTGAGGTCGCCCTTCGCATCGAAGGTCGTCTCGCCGATCACACCCTTGTAGTCGGTGGCCGGCATCGCAGCGAGGATCTTCGCCGGATCGGTCGAGTTGGCGCGCTTCATCGCGTCGACGATGATGTACACCGCGTCATACGTGAACGGCGCGTAGATCTGGATCGGCTGGCCGAAGCGCTTTTCGTACTTCGCTTCGAATGCCTTGCCGCCCGCCATCTTTTCCAGCGCCATGCCAGCTTCCGAACACACGATGTTGTCGGTTGCGTCGCCGGCCAGGTCCGAGAGCTTGTCGGTACACACGCCGTCGCCGGCCAGCACCTTGGCGCGCAGGCCGAGCTGCTTGGCTTGCTTGGCGAACGGGCCGCCGGTGGCGTCCATGCCGCCGTACATGATCGCGTCGGGGTTTTCGCCCTTGATCTTCGTCAGAATTGCGCGGAAGTCGACGGCCTTGTCGTTGGTCGCGTCATGCGAAACCACGTTCATGCCGAGCGACTTGGCGGTCTTTTCGAATTCGTTCGCGAGACCCTGACCGTAGGCCGTCGAGTCGTCGACGATAGCGACGCTCTTCACCTTCATGGTCTTGGACGCGTAGTTCGCGAGCGCCGGGCCTTGCTGCGCATCGGTCGCCACGACGCGGTACGTCGTCTTGAAGCCTTGCTGCGTGTAGGCCGGGTTCGTGGCCGACGGCGAAATCTGCACGATTCCTGCATCGCTATAGATCTTCGAAGCCGGAATCGACGTGCCCGAGTTCAGGTGGCCAACGACTGCCACGACCTTGTCGTCCACGAGCTTCTGCGCGACCTGCGTAGCCGTACGCGGGTCAGCCGCGTCGTCCTGCGCGTCGAGCACGAGCGTGACCTTCTGGCCGTTGATCGTCAGGCCTTTGGCGTTGATCTCTTCGACTGCGAGACGCGCGCCGTTTTCGTTGTCTTTACCAAGGTGCGCGATGCCGCCCGTCAGCGGCGCGACGTGGCCAATCTTGATGGTTTCGTCGGCGCTCGCCACCGTTGCGAATGAGGCGCACAGCATGGCTGCAGCGCTGATCGGCAACAGCTTGTGAAGCTTGATAGTCATGTAAGTCTCCAGTTTCGAACCCAAAAGCTACGTAATCGCCCTGTGCCCCCGCGCCCCGAACGTGTCGCTCCCCGTGCGGACGACCACGCAGGATGCATCCTTGATGCACCTGGCCAGTATGGTTTCGAATGCCGTTTGTGACAGCGTTCGCGCACCATACTTGCGCGCAAGTGTAGGTGATCAAATTAATTTGGGGGACTTTTTTCAGATATCGGGGCGAGTACCAATAGGTTTTCACCCGAGTGCTTCGAAACCCTGATCAATTTCTCGCAAACCCTTATCCAGCAAGGCTCAAAAAAGAGGTTTGCAATCCTTTAGAAAGCTTTCTCCAGGGTCCATCCGAATATTTTTTTGATATTTTTGGCGAGTTATAAGGCGGGCGAAAAAGTGGCGCGGCAACGTTTGCATGAGGCGAAGTTGATTCGAAGTTGATTGAGTGCGCAACTGATTCGTACAACATGACAATCGATATCGTTAAAGTCAGCTTTCGATTAATTCCTGACGCGCTCTCGCGACGCGTCAGGTGATGTGCGCAGCACGGTTTTTATGTCCGCGCGATGTCTACGCCGCGCGTCTATCTTCAGGCGTGAAAACTGCGCAACGCGGCGCGCCATTCGGCGTCGATCGCCTCCACGAGTCGTGCCGCGCCGATGCCCGCTTCGCGCACGCGTGAAAGCGGCGCGCCTTGCCCCGACCACAGCGAAAGCCAGTCGCCGTCATTCGCGCGCGCCGCACGCTGACGCAACTCCTGCGTGAGCGCGTTTTGCACGGGATACGGCGCGACGGTTTCAGCACGCGCTTCGAGTTGCATCATCAGCGGATTGCGGATGCCGCGCGCGTGACGGCCGGTGATCGCGCGCGTGACTGAAGTGGCGGTATCGGCGGACGTGCGCAGGCGCGCTTTCCAGTCGGCGGCGATCGCGCTTTCCACGCAGCCCAGAAACGCCGTGCCCATCTGCACGCCCTGCGCGCCCAGCGCGAGCGCGGCGGCGATGCCGCGTCCGTCCATGATGCCACCCGCCGCCAGCACGGGCAGACCGGTCGCGTCCACGACTTGCGGCACCAGCGCCATCGTGCCGATCAACGCATGCGCCACGTCGCCGATGAAGGTGCCGCGATGCCCCCCCGCTTCGGTGCCCTGCGCGACGATCGCGTCCGCGCCCGAGTCGCGCCAGGCGAGCGCTTCGGCCACGTGCGTCGCGGTGCCGATCACGTAGCTGCCCGCCGCGTGCAGGCGCGCCACGTCTTCCTTGCCGAGCAGACCGAAGGTGAAACTCACGACCGGCACGCGCAGATCGACGAGCGTATCCAGTTGCGCGCGAAAGTCCGGCGCATAGGCCGCCAGCGGCGCGCCAGGCGGCAGATCGAATTGCGCGCGCAACGGATCGATGGCGGACAGCGCGCGGCGCACGGTGGTGTCGTCCGGGCGCGCGATGTCCTGCACGAACAGATTCACGCCGAACGGCTTCGAGGTGAGCGCGCGAAGCGTGGCCACTTCGCTGGCGAGCTTTTCGGGTGCCAGCGCGGAAACCGCGATAAAACCCAGGCCGCCCGCATTCGACACGGCGGCTGCGAGCGCTGGCGTGCTCGCCCCCAACATCGGACCTTGCACGAGCGGCAGGCGCAAATCGAAGCGGCGGCTGAATGACGTAGAACGTGGCGTAAAAGCCGAAGAAGAAGTCATGGCGATATCCTTGCTGATCGAACAATGCCCGCCACCGACTCTAGCGAAGCCCCTCGCAGGCGAAAAATGAATAATCGAGATCATTACGATCCGCTTGCGAGAACGGTGCCGGCGAGAGGCGCGCTGCGTGATGTCACCGGCCTATGGCAAACTGGCTGCCCGTTTTTACGGCATTGTTTTTTCGGCATTACCTAATCGCGAAGAAGGAGAGCAACGTGAGCGTATCGACCAAGTGGATCGACATTCCCGCCGGCAAGGACAGCTTCGGCGCCTATCTCGCCCTGCCCAAGGGCGGCAAGGGCCCCGGCATCGTCATCCTGCAGGAAATCTTCGGCGTGAACGGCCATATCCGCGACGTCGTCGAGCAGTACGCGCTGGACGGCTACGTGGCGATCGCGCCGGACATCTTCTGGCGCAGCGCGCCGCGCGTGGAGCTGGAATACACGGGCGCCGACCGTGACCGCGGCATCGAACTGATGAAGCAACTCGATTTCGGCAACGTGGCTTCGGACATCGCCGCTACCGCCGACACGCTGCGCAAGCTGCCCGAGTGCACGGGCCGCGTCGCGGCTATCGGCTATTGCCTGGGCGGACGTCTCGCCTACATGGCGGCGGGCGCGGGCGCAGTCGACGTCGCGGTTTCGTACTACGGCGGCGGCATCCACACGCAACTCGATCTCGCCGACAAGATCAAGCAGCCGATCCTGTTCCACTACGGCGAACTCGATCACGGCATTCCGCTCGACGCGGTCGGCCAGGTGAAGGAGCGTTTCGCAGGCCGCGACAACGCCGAAGTGCATATCTATCCGGGCGCCGATCACGGCTTCAACTGCTCGGTGCGCGCGTCGTACAACCAGAACGCGTCGGCGCTCGCGCATGGCCGCACGCTCGCGTTCCTCGCCGAGCATCTGTAAGTCGCTCGATGTGCGCGACTCACACGAGAACATCGCGAAAACAACGCGTGACCAGGTTGTGACAAGCACGGACATCTAAAAAACGGCCATTGCGGCAGAATCGCTGCAATGGCCGTTTTATTTTGTCCACTGAAACAAGATCAACTGCGTCGCAAGCTGCTTCCCGACGCCGACAAGGAGTGCACCACTTGCAGTCCGACTATCTGGAATACGACGCCATCGGCCTCGCCGAACTCGTGCAGCGCCGCGATGTGAGCGCGCGCGAACTGCTCGACGACGCCATCGCGCGCGTCGAGGCCGCCAATCCCGCCATCAACGCGGTCGTGCTCAAGGACTACGACGCGGCGCGCCAACGCGCGCTGCGCATCGAAGCGGGCGGCGACGGTTTCGAGGCGCTCGCGCCAGGGCCGCTCGCGGGCGTGCCGTTTCTCATCAAGGATCTGGGCGCGTCGGTCGCGGGTCTGCGCATGACCTTCGGCAGCCGCCACTACCGGCATTACGTGCCGACGGTCGATGCGCCCGTGGTCGAGCGTTTTCGCGCCGCCGGTCTCAACATCTTCGGCAAGACCAGTTCGCCGGAACTCGGCCAGATGCCGTACACCGAGCCGGAACTGTTCGGCGCCTGCCGCAATCCGTGGAGTCTCGATCACACGCCGGGCGGTTCGAGCGGCGGCGCGGCCGCGGCAGTGGCGGCGGGCATCGTGCCGCTCGCGCATGCGTCGGACGGCGGCGGCTCGATCCGCATTCCCGCCTCGTGCTGCGGGCTGTTCGGCCTGAAGCCTTCGCGCGGCAAGCAGCCGCCTTCGAACGTGCCGCCCGCGCCCGGTGCGCTGGGCGTCGATCTGGCCGTGTCGCGCAGCGTGCGTGACAGCGCGCTCGTGCTCGATCTGTTCGCGGGCGATCCCACGCTCGCGCCTGGCGCGCCGGGCACTTATCTGGCGGCGGCGCGCGAGCCGCTCGACGGCAGCAAGCCGCTGGCGATCGCCTATATCGACGATCCTCTCTTCGCCGATGCGCTTTCGCCCGACGTGCGCAGCGCGCTCGACGACGCGGCCGCGCTGCTCGCCTCGCTCGGTCACAACGTCGAGCCGGTGAAACTGGGCATCGATTTTTCGGCGGCGCGCGAGGCGTTCCTGATGCTGTGGTCGGTCGTCGCCGAACAATACGTGCTCAACGCCGACACCATCACCGGCACGAAGCCGCGCCGTCAGGACTTCGAGATCGCCACCTGGGCGATGGCGCATATCGGCCGCAAGTTCGGCGAGCGCGAACTGCCTGCCGCGCTCGACGTGCAGCAGCGCATCACCGCGCAACTCGCCGATCTGATGACGCGTTTCGATGTGATCCTGTGCGCGACGCTCGCGGGGCCGCCGGTGAAAATCGGCGAACTGAAGCCCACGCAGGCGGAGCGCATGCAGATGCGCGCCGTCACGGCGATGCCGGTGGAAGCGCTGATGAGAAAACTGCTGACCGAAGCCTCGAACAAGGCGTTCGCGTGGGCGGGCTGCACCGAGCTATTCAATCTGACGGGACAGCCGGCGATGTCGGTGCCGCTCGCGTGGAATGCGCGCGGTTTGCCGATCGGCGTGCAATTCGCGGCGCGCGAGGGCAACGATGCGTTGCTGCTGCGACTCGCGGCGCAACTGGAAGCGGCGCGCCCGTGGTTCGGCAGGCGTCCGCCACTGTTGATGGCGCGGGCCTGAGTGCCGCCGATGCGTCCCGAAGCGCGCGCCGTCTGAAGAAGGCTCAGGCCTTCTTGTTATAGGCGCTGCACCAGCCCTTGCCGGCGACCTGCTTGCCGCCGAACATCGGGCACGGAGCGAAGGCGTCGGTGGCCTTGCCCTGATAGAAGGTGCAGTTGCTGCAATCCTGGCCGGCGGCGTATTTCGCGAATTTCGCCTTGTCGACCTTGCTGGCGTCGAGCTTGTAGCCGAGCGCCTGGGAGGTGGGGTCCGACTCGGTGGCTTTCGGCGCGTCGGCGAAGGCCTGACGCGACAGCGCAACGGTCGTGGCGACGCCAAGGCTCGTGATCAGAAAGCTGCGGCGGGACGATTTCATGGGACGTACTCCAGTATTGTGGGCACACCGTTCTGACGACGGCGTGGCGTGAAGGATAGCAACGCAGCCACGGCGCGTGCGCCCGAAATTCCGGAGATAAGGGAAGCGCATCTTGCGAAAGATGCGCCTTGAACGGGCGAGAAATGGGGCCCGCTGGGGCTTGGGTGGGCCTTGCGTGCAGTCGAACCGCCGCGAGCGCGGCGGATTGACGCAACGTCTGAGCGTCCTTAAGCGCGCCCCGCCATTTCGCACACGCGCTGCGCGATCGCGAGCGAGGCCGTCAAACCCGGCGACTCGATCCCGAACAGATTCACGAGCCCGCGCACGCCATGCGCGGCGTTGCCCTGAATCACGAAATCGGCGGCCGGTTCGCCCGGACCCGAAAGCTTCGGCCGGATGCCCGCGTAAGCCGGTTGCAGCGCGTCATCGGGCAGGCCCGGCCAGTAGCTGCGGATCTGCGCGTAAAACGCCTCGGCGCGACGCGGATCGACGTCATAGTCGATCGACTTGATCCATTCGACGTCGGGCCCGAAACGCGCCTGGCCGCCCAGATCGATGGTCAGATGCACGCCAAGACCGGCCTCGTTCGGCATCGGATAAATGAGCCGCGAAAACGGCACGCGCCCCGACACACTGAAGTAATTGCCGCGCGCGAGATAAAGCGGCGGAATATGACGCGAATCGAGCCCGCGAATGCGTTTGGCGATATGCGTCGCGTGCAGTCCCGCGCTGTTGATCAGGCTGGCTGCGCGAATCTCGGTGGGCGCATCGCCGCCCGTGCGGATCACGAAGCCGTTCGCCGTGGCGTCGATCGATTCGACCGGCGATTTGAGCGCGACCATCGCGCCGTCGCGTTCGGCATCGCCTTGCAGAGCCAGCATCAGTTGATGACTGTCGACGATGCCGGTTTGCGGCGAGTAGACCGCCGCCACGCATTCGAGCGCCGGTTCGAGCGAAAGCGCTTCGCTCGCGCTGATGCGCGTGAGGTCGAACACGCCGTTTTCCTTGCCGCGCGCGAGGATCGAATCGAGTTGCGCAATCTGCGCGGGCGCGGTGGCGACCAGCAATTTGCCGCAACGCGCGTGCGCCACCTTGCGCGACTCGCAGTACTCGTAGAGCATTTCGCGCCCGCGCACGCACAGCGTCGCCTTGAGCGAGCCGCGCGGGTAGTAGAGCCCCGCGTGGATCACTTCGCTGTTGCGCGAACTGGTGCTGGTGCCGATCGCGTCGGCGGCCTCCAGCACGATCACTTCACGTCCGCGCGCGGCCAGCGCGCGCGCCACGGCAAGGCCAACCACGCCCGCCCCGATCACCACACATTCGATCTGATCCATGTCCCTGCGCCCGCCTCCGGCCATTGCGGCGGCGCTGCCTGTGCTTCTGCGCGCCGCCTGCGTCTATGCGATGGGCGCGGCGCCACGCTGCGAATCGTCTATCGACATGCGGGTTGAATCGATTCGAAACCGGCGCCGCCTCACGAAAATTGTACGCCGTGCGCGGCGGTGGCTCCGATGCCCATTCGCGGTGTAGGCGTGCTGGCGAACACGCGCTTTCAGGAAGCGATGCGGATCAGTTAATGCGGGTTGCGGATCTGCGCTTTACCCAGTTGCCCTCAGTGACGCGGCGTAGCGATCTGCACGCGCGGAACCGAGTAGCCGCCGGTGGCGAATTGCTGCGGATAGTCGGGCGAATTCGGGTTCTGCAGTTCGCCGCTGGCGCGGGCCTGCGCGAGTTCGGCCTTGACTTCGGCACGGCTCTTGGGCGCGTTGCTGGAGGCGTAACCGGAGGCGAAAGCCGGTGCGGCGGCGAAAGCGGTAGCAGCGGCAAGAACGAGAGCGGCGAGCGAGACAGTCTTCTTCATGACGAAACCTCTAACGGTAAAGATCGGTAATCGGCGCGCGCAAATCTAGCCATGAATGCCGGCAATCGCGCTGGGTCGGTGAATCTCAGTGACTTCAGTGTAAACACGTACTATCGATAAACCATCCCAATAAACAACAAGTCACCGTTGCAATAGAAATAACAATCGTATTTCCAACGACGATAAAAATGCACCATCGTTGCGCATATGTCGTGAATGTCGATATGCGCAGTGGTTGAAGCGCGGCCGCGCCGTCCCCATCTGCAATGGACTGTTGCGGTCCGGCGTTTGCGAACCCGGTATAGGATCGATGGTCATAAGGAACCCGCCCGCCGCTGCGAAACGCCTTCGTCGAGTCGCGCGGCATGCGTGCATGGAGCCCGGTATATGACGTTGTGGACACCGTTGAAGCCTTACTTGATCGCTGCTGCGCTGTGCGCCGGCGCCGCCCTGCCGGCCACGGGCGCACAGGCCCAGACCACGCCGGCTACGCCAGCCTCGGCGCCCGTCGGCAAACCGAATGGATTCACCGATGCCGCCGCCAGCGCGGCGCTCGCGAAAGCGGCCTCGCAGACTCAGGCTGCACGGCCGGCATCGGCGCCAGTCGCCGTTGCGCCCGACGGCACGCCGCCCTCGGTCCATTGGACGCTGCAGGTGATGCGCGACGGCCAGCAGATCGATACGTTCGACGGCACCACCACCGTCGGCCAGGCGCGCACGGATACGCACCACAAGGTCGTCTCGCATAACGTCGGCTGCAAGGATCAACCGGCGGGCAGCATCGACCTGCAACGCACCATCACCGTTTCGCCCTTGCAGGCGAGCGCGAGCGACACGCTGATGCAGATCGAGGCGCAGGAAACGCTGGAAAACCCCGCCGCGCCCAAAACCACCGACGGCTGCAAGCTGCCGCCGCAACCGCGCCAGGTGGGCGCGAGCCATCCGGGGCTGAATCTGCCGGCTGGCCAGTGGGTCAACTGGACCATCGTGGACAAGGACCCGACGATCGTCTACCGCGTGCGGGCGAGTCTCGCGCCGCCCTCGGCGCAGCCTTGATGCGCGCCTGGCATCGGCGCGGAATCGCCCTGAAACCGTCGTAAAAAAACCGTCGTAAGAACCTGCCGTAACCAGCATGCGAAATTTCGAACAACCTCTGATCGACCTGGACCCGGCTCATACCGGGGACTTCGTCGCGGTGAGCTGGAACCTGCACAAGGGCCGCTCGCCGCTCGGTTTTCAGGCCTGGGAAGCGATGCGGCGCTGGGTGCAATCCACCCATGCCGATGCCTGGTTTCTCCAGGAAGCAATGGCGCGGCGCCTGCCGCAGCCGTTGTTGTCATCGACATTCGGCGCGCCGCTGGGCGACCCCATCGAAGATGTCTGGCAATGCCAGGCGACGGAAATCGCCCACGCGCTCGACTTGCAGATCGCGCTCGGGCCGAACGTTTTCAAACCTTCGTGGCGGCACGGCAACGCGATTCTTTCGCCGCATCCGCTCGATCTGGGCGGCCGCTGGGATATCTCGGCGCACCGGTTCGAGCGGCGCGGCCTGCTGGTTGCGCGCGCAAGTTTCGCGGGCCAGTCGGTCACGCTGCTGTGCGCGCACCTCGCGCTCACGCGCAGCGCACGCATGCGGCAGATGACGTGGATCGCGCACTGGATCGCCAAGGAAGCGCCGGACGGCCCGCTCGTGCTCGCGGGCGACTTCAACGACTGGCGCAACGATTCCGTGCCGCTTTTCGCCGAACACGGCCTGCAGGAAGTGGCCACGCTGCTGGGCGAACCCGCGCGCACCTTCCCGGCGTTTTCGCCCGCGCTCGCGCTCGACAAGATGTTCGTGCGCGGTCTCAAACCGGTCGAGCTGATCCAGCCCGCGCAGGAAACTGCGTGGCTGTCCGATCACTTGCCGTATATGGCGCGGCTGCGGCTCGAATAAGGGCCTGAGGCGCGCGCAACGCGGCGCCGAAAACATCGGCAGGACACCGATGCAATGACGCGTGGATTTGCACGTGTTATTGCACGCACAGGGGCTCGCGCCGCGCTACCATGTCGCGTCGCGCGCCTCGAACGGCGCGTTTCTTTGCAGCCCGCCATTTCAACGCCCGCCGCCATGCACCACCTCGCCACGCTGCTTCAGATCGCCGTCGTCTACGCCTTCGCGCTCATCAGTCCGGGACCGAATTTTTTCATGGTGACGCAGCTTTCGCTGGCCGGGCGGCGCGGGCTGGGTATCGCTTCGGCGTTCGGCGTGGGCGCGGGTTCGACGCTATGGGCCGCGCTTGCGATGCTCGGCTTCGCCGCCGTGCTGCAGCAGATCGACTGGCTTTATCAGGGTGTGCGCGCGGCGGGCGCGCTGTATCTGCTGTGGTTCGGCCTCAAGCTGCTGCGCTCGGGCGTGCGCAAGGACCCGGCTGAAACGCATGCACCGGAAGCACCCGTGACGCCGCTCCCGCCGCCCGATCGCCGCAGCTGGCTGCGCACGTGGCGCGCGGGCTTTCTCACCTGCCTGACCAATCCGAAGTCCTGCGTGTTCTGGACCAGCGTGTTCGCCGCGGTGTTTCCCGCCCATCCGCCTACGTGGTTCTATGGCGCGGCGCTCGCGCTGGTCGCGTCGATGTCGTTCGGCTGGCATGCGAGCCTCGCGCTGCTGTTCGCCGATCAGCGCACGCAGCGCGGCTACAAGCGCCTGCGCCGCCCCATCGACGCGTTTTGCGGCACCGCGCTGATCGGCCTCGCGGCCAAACTCGCCGCCGATCGCTGAAGCTACGAAACGGTGAAGCGATCGTCGCCGCAACAGCGAAAGCGGCGGTAAAACGCCGCGCAACGCGCACTGTAGTGGCCTCGACAGCAGGGTCTATGCTGCGGTCTGACAGACCTTCCGGTATCATCTAGGCCGAAGAATTGCATTAAATCGCCGGTGTGCGTCGATATTCGGGTACCGATCCGATCACGATTGCACGCCGTTTGCGGCCAGCGCGCCCTGTCACGGCGCCGCCTCCCAGCCGACGCCAGCGATCCCCGTCACGCCCCGCGTGCGGGCGCCAGCAGAACGCCTCGCCCATGGCTTGGCCCTCTTCCCCTTTCGACGCGGCGGCGCCCACGAGGCGCGCTCGCGGTAAAATGGCGGATTGCGCCTCGTTCGCCTTCGCGCGACTGGCCGGCGACCAATGGGTATCACGGCGGGTACAACGGCGGGGTACATCGGCGGGCGCATGGCGGCAAACCGCGCGCCGCGCATCGTCAGGACCGCCCGTCATGCCTCGCATGTACGGCCGGAAGGAACGCCCCGTTTGGCGGACCTTGTTTCGCACCTTCAGGAACCATGAGCAAATTCACCGAAGAAACCGTTCTGAGCGTCCACCACTGGACCGACACGCTTTTCAGCTTCACGTGCACGCGCGACCAGGCCCTGCGTTTTGACAACGGCCAGTTCACCATGGTCGGCCTCGAAGTGGACGGCAAGCCGCTGATGCGCGCGTACTCGCTCGCCAGCGCGAACTACGAAGAGCATCTCGAATTCCTCAGCATCAAGGTGCCGGACGGCCCGCTCACGTCGCGCCTGCAGCATCTGAAGGTCGGCGACAAGGTTCTGATCGGCAAGAAGCCCGTCGGTACGCTGGTCGCGGACAACCTGCTGCCCGGCAAGGTCCTGTGGATGCTGTCGACCGGCACGGGCCTCGCCCCGTTCATGTCGATCATCAAGGACCCGGACATTTACGACCGTTTCGACAAGATCGTCCTCACGCATACCTGCCGTTTCGTCGATGAACTCGCGTACAAGGAATTCATCACCGAAGAACTGCGCGAGCATGAGTATCTGGGCGAGATCGTGCGCGAAAAGCTGGTCTACTACCCGACCGTCACGCGCGAAGTGTTCGACAACCGCGGCCGTATCACCGAACTGATCGACACCGGCAAGCTGTTCACGGACCTCGACCTGCCCGGCTTCACGCCCGAGCGCGACCGCATCATGCTGTGCGGCAGCACGCACATGCTGCGCGACACGGTCGAACTGCTCGAAAAGGCCGGCCTGAAGGAAGGCAGCAACAACGAGCCGGGTCATTACGTGATCGAAAAGGCCTTCGTTGGCTAAATCGGGCGGCTAACTGGGATAACCTCAGACCACCGCCTTACAGAGTGTTTTCGGCTGACGCCGACCCCAAAAACCGGAGCCATGCGCTCCGGTTTTTTTTCGCGGCTTGCACGCCACACTGCGACATGAAATGATGCACAGCGGTTACATTTTTCGCGGAATTCAAGTAAGTTGCTTGTCAGTGTTTTTCCTACAAAAACGCCGGATGCCGACCTCATCCAGGCTCTCAGGGTTGCGCCGCTAAGCCTTGTCCCGACTGAATGTTTTCCGTTTTTGGGATAATATCGCGGCGCAGCATTAGTCATACCGTAAGGCCTGGTGGTATCAGTGCCAGGTTGTTACCGTATGTAAATTTCGTTACGCTGCGCCGTGCCGTAAGACCACGCCGGCGCTTCGCCGCGCTGGCCTGAACAGCGCTGGCAGAAGAACAGCAGGAAACCGATTCCTTATTGGGATTAACGGGGGATTGATGGATACGTCGACTCACGCCGCGTTCGACGCGCGCCCGCCTCGTGCGGACGCGACCGCTACGCGCACTGCACAGGCAGCCGGCGGACTTTCCTTCCTCGCGGACGCCGAAGGCGCGCGCGCGGCGCTCGACGCCATCTCGCGCGTGCAGCGGCAGATCGTCGCAGCGGGCGCCGCCCGTGTTCATGCCGACGAAGCCGCCCGCCGCCGCCTCGCACGCGAACTGCACGACAGCGTCGGCGCCGAACTCGCCGCTACGCGCTTCGCGTTAGCAAACGTTCAAACGTGGCTGCCCGCCGATGCCTCGCCGCAATGCGCGCAGGCACTCGCACTGGTGGTGCGCTCGCTCGACGCGGCCGCCGAAGCCGTGCGCCACGTGCTCGACGGCCTGCACGCCCCCGAACTCGACGAAGGACTGGCGACCGCACTCGCGAACTGGACGCGCGGTTTTGGCGCGCGCACGGGTCTCGCGGCCAGCTTCAGCGTTCGCGCCTCTTCCGGTCACTACGGCCGGGGCTTCAGCGCCGAAGACAAGGAACGCCTCGCCCACCTGCCCGACGAAGCCGCGCTCGCGATCTTCCGCGTGGCGCAGGAAGCGCTCACTAACGTCGCGCGCCACGCCCAGGCGTCGCGCGTCGAAGTGCGGCTCGCCTGCACGCCCTACGCCCTCGTGCTCAGCGTGATCGACGATGGCATCGGCCTGTCGCGCGAAGCGGCGCGACGCGCCAAGAAGCAGAGCGGCCAGCGCGAAGAAAGCGCGCCCTGCGCCGAAGACGGCATCAACCGGCGCGGCGCCTATGGCATCGCCGGCATGCGCGAACGTTGCGCGGCCTTTGGCGGCGCGCTGCGCGCCATGGCCAACCCGCTCGCCGCCGATGCCGCGCCCGAAGCGCGCGAGCGCCCCGGCACGACCGTGGAAGCGCGCTTCTTCTGGGACACGCTGCTCGCGCGCGCAAACGCCGACGTCGCCTCGAATCTCAGCACGAACATCGGCCCGAACCTCGCCAAAGGCATTCACTCATGACCCTGCGCATCCTGCTCGTCGACGATCATGCCGTGGTGCGCCAGGGCGTGCGCCAGTTGCTGCTCGACCGCGGCATCGCCAGCGAAGTGATCGAAGCCCAGACCGGCGCGGAAGCGCTCACCGCCATCGCCAAACACGCCTGCGACGTGGCGCTGCTCGACATCTCGCTGCCCGACATGAGCGGCATCGAAGTCCTCAAGCGCGCGAAGAAAAAGGCGCCGCGCGTGCCGGTGCTGATGTTCTCGATGTATCGCGAAGACCAGTACGCCGTGCGCGCGCTCAAGGCGGGCGCATCGGGCTATCTGTCGAAGACCGTCGATGCCGCGCAGATGACCGCCGCCATCCAGCAGGTCGCGAGCGGCCGCAAATACGTGAGCCCGGCGATGGCCGAAGCGCTCGCCGATTACGTGCTGATCGACGGCGAACAACTGCCGCACGAAAAGCTCTCCGACCGCGAATACCAGACGCTGTGCATGCTCGCCTCGGGCAAACGTCTGACCGATATCGCGCATACGCTGTCGCTTTCGGTGAAGACGGTGAGCGTGTACCGCACGCGCCTGCTCGAAAAGATGAAGCTCGCCAATAACGCGGAGCTGACCTTCTACGTCATGAGCAACCAGCTCATCGATCTCTCGCCCGCGCCGGCCGTTTGAGCGCCGCGCCGGTCCAGCCGGCGCACCAAGGTCACTAAGGCCACTAAGGCGGCCTTCTCGCCACAAGCCCTTGATGTAGAAATACATTTCGCCGATAGCGACGCGCGCAGGCAAGGTTTGCGCGCGCCGAAGCCGCTTTGCGGCGGAATCGACCGCCCAATCCGACGCCGAACCGGTCCATTCCGACCCGAATCGGCCTGAATCAATCAGGTTGAAAGCTGCGATCGGCTAAAATTATGGGTTTCCCCCGACATACGGCACGCGAGGCGCGATGCATTCGATCGCCCGCCCGCGCGTTACACCTGGAGTTCCCCGCCAAATGTCCCTCTTTCGCAAGAAAAACGTCGAACACATGCTGCAGGCAAGCGCCAAGGGCGCCGGCCTGAAGAAGGCGCTCGGCGCATTGGACCTTACCTTTCTCGGCATCGGCGCGATTATCGGCACCGGTATTTTCGTGCTGACCGGCACGGGCGCGGTGCAAGCCGGCCCCGCGCTGATGGTCTCGTTCCTGATCGCCGCCGTGGCCTGCTGTTTCGCCGCGCTTTCGTATGCCGAATTCGCCTCGACGATTCCCGTCGCCGGTTCGATCTACACCTATTCGTATGCCACGCTCGGCGAAGTGATCGCCTGGATCATCGGCTGGGATCTGATGCTCGAATACGGTCTCGCCAGCTCGGCGGTGTCGGTGGGCTGGTCGGGCTATCTGCAGTCGCTGCTGTCCGGCTTCGGCGTCACGCTACCCGCTGCGCTCACCGCCGCGCCCGGCGCGCTGCCCGGCGTGCACACGCTCTTCAACCTGCCCGCCTTCCTCGTGATGATGGGGATCACCGCGCTGCTGTCGATCGGTGTGCGCGAGTCCACCCGCATCAACAACATCATGGTCGCGATCAAGGTCACGGTCGTGCTGCTGGTGATCGCCGTGGGCGCATTCCACGTCACGCCCGCGAACTGGCACCCGTTCATGCCGCACGGCTGGAACGGCGTGTTTGGCGCGGCGGCGGTGATGTTCTTCGCGTTTATCGGCTTCGATGCGGTGTCCTCGGCCGCCGAAGAAGTGAAGAGCCCGAAGCGCGATCTGCCGGTCGGCATCATCGCTTCGCTGGCTGTGTGCGCGGTGCTGTATGTGTCGGTGGCCGCGGTCGTCACGGGCATCGTGCCGTGGCAGCAGTTCGCCAACATCGGCCACCCGGTTTCGTACGCCCTGCAAGTCGCGGGCGAAAAATGGGTCGCGGGCTTCATCGATCTGGGCGCCGTGCTGGGCATGCTCACCGTGATTCTGGTGATGAGCTACGGCCAGACCCGCATCATCTTCGCGATGTCGCGTGACGGTCTGCTGCCGGCGAAGCTCTCGAAGGTGCATCCGCGCTTTGCCACGCCGTTCTTCACAACCTGGCTCGTGGGCATTTTCTTCGGCCTGATCGGCGCGCTGGTGCCGCTGAACGTGCTCGCCGAACTGATCAACATCGGCACGCTCGCGGCGTTCTCGATGGTCTCGGTCGCCGTGCTCGTGCTGCGCAAGACGCACCCGAACCTGCCGCGCGCCTTCCGCTGCCCGGGCGTGCCCGTGGTGCCGGTTCTCGCGGTGGCGTCGTGCCTGTTCCTGATGCTCAATCTCGCGTGGCTCACGTGGGTCGCGTTCATGGTGTGGCTGGTGATCGGCCTCGCGATCTACTTCCTGTATTCGCGCCGTCACGCGCATCTGGCGCGCGCGCCGCAGGATCGCTAAAGCGCACACGCCAGCACGTAGTTTTCGCTGCACTGCAACGGCCCGCACGGTTTTCCGGCGGGCCGTTTTCGTTTGGATTCGCGCGTGAAAGAGCGCTTGAAAGAACGCGCAAAAGAGCGTGTGAAAGCCGGGTACAAGCCCGCGCAGCGCAGATCGGCAAAGTGTGCTTTACTGATCGAGCCTTATCGCAATATCCCTCGCACTACGCAAAAAAGCTCCAGGCATTACTGAACAGCAACGCACCAGCAGGGGCGCGGGCCCAGGCCGGTGTCTCTATCCCCCATTACCTTGGATGGGACCGGAGTTTCGCGCATCGCTCATCGAGGCGACGCTCTCCGGCCGACACAGGAGACAAAGTCCATGTCGATCAGTCTCAGCCTGACGGTCAACGGCAAGCCCGTAACCGCCCAGATCGAACCCCACACCTTACTGGTCCAGTTCCTGCGCGAGCAGATGCGGCTCACGGGCACGCACGTCGGCTGCGACACCGCGCAGTGCGGCGCCTGCACCGTCCATCTGAACGGCCGCGCGGTCAAGTCGTGCAACACGCTCGCCGTGCAGTGCGAAGGCATGGCCGTGACGACCATCGAAGGACTCGCGGCAGAGCACGGCAATGGCAACGGCGCAATGCATCCGATGCAGGCCGCGTTCCGCGAATGCCACGGCCTGCAGTGCGGCTTCTGTACGCCCGGCATGGTGATGAGCGCGACGGCGCTCGCCACCGACAAACCCGGCCTGACCGAAGCCGATGTGCGCGCGAATCTCGACGGCAATCTGTGCCGCTGTACGGGCTATCACAACATCGTAAAGGCCGTGCTCGCAGGCGCAGAAGGCATGCAGGCCGCCGCCGCGCAACCCGCCGCTGCGGCATAACGGGGAGACGGCCATGAACGCACCCGACTCCCCGGCGCCGCATATGATCGGCGCGTCGATCAAGCGCAAGGAAGACTATCGCTTCCTCACCGGCGCAGGCCAGTACACCGACGACGTCGTGCTGCCCTCCCAGAGCTACGCCGTATTCGTGCGCTCGCCGCACGCTCACGCGCGCATCCGAAGTATCGATACCCACGCCGCCCAAGCCGCGCCTGGCGTCGTGGCGGTGTTCACCGGCGCGGATCTCGCCGCTGAAAACGTGGGCGGCCTGCCGTGCGGCTGGCTGATCCACAGCATCGACGGCACGCCGATGCACGAACCGCCGCATCCGGTGATCGCGCACGAGAAAGCGCTGCATGTCGGCGATCAGGTGGCGCTCGTGATCGCCGAATCGCTCAAGCAGGCGAAGGATGCCGCCGAACTCGTCGAAGTCGATTACGAAGAACTGCCCGCTTCGATCGACACGGCTCACGCAGGCGACGACGGCCAGCCGCTCGTGCACGACGCCGTGCCGAACAACACCTGCTACACCTGGGGCCACGGCGACAAAGCCGCCACCGACGCCGCCTTCGCCCAGGCCGCGCACGTCACCACGCTCGACATCGTCAACAACCGGCTCGTGCCGAACGCCATCGAGCCGCGCGCCGTCAACGCGAGCTACACGCAGCACGACGACAGCTACACGGTCTACGTGGCGAACCAGAACCCCCACGTCGAACGTCTGCTGATGGCCGCGTTCGTGCTCGCGCTGCCGGAAACGAAGCTGCGCATCGTCGCGCCCGATGTGGGCGGCGGCTTCGGCTCGAAGATTTTTCTCTACGCCGAAGACGTGGCGCTCACGTGGGCATCGAAGAAAATCCGCCGTCCGGTGAAGTGGACCGCAGAACGTTCGGAATCCTTTGTTTCCGATGCACACGGCCGCGACCACGTGACGAAAGCCGAACTCGCGCTCGACAAGGACGGCAAGTTCCTCGCCATGCGCGTGCACACCACGGCGAACATGGGCGCTTATCTGTCGACGTTTGCGTCGAGCGTGCCGACCATCCTCTACGCGACCTTGCTCGCCGGCCAGTACACAACGCCCGCGATCTACGCCGAAGTGAAGGCCGTGTTCACCAACACCGTGCCAGTGGACGCGTATCGCGGCGCGGGCCGCCCCGAAGCGACTTACGTGGTCGAACGCCTGGTGGAAACCGCCGCGCGCGAACTGAATATCGATCCCGCCGAACTGCGCCGCCGCAACTTCATCACGACCTTCCCTTACGCCACGCCCGTGGGCCTCACCTACGATATCGGCGATTACGAAGCCTGCCTGTCGCGCTCGCTCGAACTCGCCGATGTCAAAGGCTTCCCCGCGCGCCGCGACGAATCGAAGGCGCGCGGCATGCTGCGCGGCCTCGGCTACTCGTGCTACATCGAAGCGTGCGGGCTCGCGCCGTCGAATATCGCGGGCGCGCTGGGCGCGCGTGCGGGTCTGTTCGAAGCGGGCGAGATCCGCGTGAATCCCACCGGTTCGGTGACCGTGTTCACCGGCTCGCACAGTCATGGCCAGGGACACGAAACCACCTTCGCACAAGTGGTTTCCGAGCGTCTTGGCGTGCCGATCGAGCAGATCGACATCGTGCACGGCGACACCGCACGCATTCCGTTCGGCATGGGCACGTATGGCTCGCGCTCGATTGCCGTGGGGGGATCGGCGATCATGAAAGCGCTCGACAAGATCGAGGCGAAGGCGAAGAAAATCGCCGCGCACATGCTCGAAGCGGGCGTCGAAGATATCGAGTTCGCCAACGGCGTGTTTCGCGTCGCGGGCACCGACCGCACGAAGAGCTTCGCCGAGATTTCGCTTGCGGCTTACGTGCCGCACAACTATCCGCTGGAAACGCTCGAACCGGGCCTCGACGAAAGCGCGTTCTACGATCCGACCAATTTCACCTATCCGTCGGGCGCGTATATCTGCGAAGTCGAAATCGATCCCGATACCGGCGAAACGCGCATCCAGCGCTTCACGGCCGTGGACGACTTCGGCAATGTCATCAATCCGATGATCGTCGAAGGTCAGGTGCATGGCGGTCTTGGCCAGGGCATCGGTCAGGCGATGCTGGAGCGCTGCGTCTACGACAACGAGAGCGGCCAGTTGCTCTCCGGCTCGTATATGGACTACGCAATGCCGCATGCGTCCGATGTGCCGTCGTTCACCGTGGAGACCGCGAAGGGCACGCCCTGCACGCACAATCCGCTCGGCGTGAAGGGTTGCGGCGAGGCGGGAGCGATCGGTTCGCCACCGGCTGTCATCAACGCGATTCTGGATGCGCTCGCGCCGCTCGGCGTGAAGGACATGCAGATGCCGGCGACGCCGCACCGTGTATGGCAGGCGATTCAAACGGCGAAATCTGCCGGTCAACCTTGAGCGGAGGCGCACCATGTACTCGTTCGACTACCAGCGCGCCAGCGACGCGCAAGGCGCGGTAAAAACGCTCGCGGCCGACACCGAAGCGAAGATCCTCGCAGGCGGACAAAGCCTGCTCGCGGCGATGAAACTGCGCCTCGCGCAGCCTTCGACGCTTGTGGACGTCACGCGCATTCCCGAGCTGAAAACCATTCAGGTGGACAGCAAGGTCGTGAAGATCGGCGCTGCCGTCTGTCATGCCGACGTGGCCGCGAACGCGCAGATCATCGCCACGCTGCCGGGCCTCGCGCAGCTTGCGGGGCAGATTGGCGACCGCCAGGTGCGCGCGCTCGGCACGATCGGCGGCTCGCTCGCCAACGACGATCCCGCCGCCGATTACCCCGCCGCCGTGCTCGGCCTGAACGCAACGGTCGTGACCGACCGCCGCCGCATCGCCGCCGACGACTTTTTCCTCGGCATGTACGAAACCGCGCTCGAACCCGACGAGCTGATCGTGGCCGTCGAGTTTCCGGTGCCGCAACGTTCTGCGTACGAGAAGTTCCGCAATCCGGCTTCGCATTTCGCGTTGACGGGCGTGTTCGTCGCGCAGCTTGCGGATGGCGGCGTGCGGGTGGCGGTGACGGGCGCGGCGTCATCGGTGTTTCGTGCGACGGCGCTGGAAGACGCGCTCAAGGCGAGCTTTATGCCCGCCGCGGCGCGCGCGGTGAGCATCGCCGCCAACGACCTCAACACCGATCTGCATGCAAGCGCCGACTATCGCGCGCATCTGATCCCCGTGTTGACGGCGCGCGCGGTGACGAAGGCGCTCGGCTAGTTCGCGATCGCTCGCGCTGCCCGCGCTCGCCGGCCGACCGGCGCAGCGCGGGCGGCCGCGCTTTCACGCGCTTTCACGCAAACCAACAGGCACGTCATGCTCCCCGCCACCATCGACGACACGCTCGCGCAACTCGAAGCGCAGCGCTATTTCGCCAGCCGCGAACTGGCGACTGCGCTGTTTCTCGCGCTCAGGATGGAGCGTCCGCTCTTTCTCGAAGGCGAACCGGGCGTGGGCAAAACCGAACTCGCCAAAGCCGCCGCCGCGCTCGCGGGCACGACGCTGCTGCGTCTGCAATGTTATGAAGGCCTCGACACGGCCAGCGCGCTTTACGAATGGGACTATCCGCGTCAGATCATGGCACTGCGTCTGGCCGAATCCGCGGGAGAAAAGCCCCGCAGCGACACACTCTATCGCGACGAATTTTTGCTCAAACGCCCGCTTTTACAGGCGCTGGAAAGCGATCCGCACAATCCCGGCGCGCGCCGCGTGCTGTTGATCGACGAAATCGATCGCGCCGATGAACCGTTCGAAGCCTTCCTGCTCGAACTTCTTTCGGACTTCCAGGTATCGATTCCCGAATACGGCACGGTGCGCGCGAACGTGCCGCCGCTCGTGATCGTCACGTCGAACCGCACGCGCGAAGTGCACGATGCGCTCAAGCGGCGCTGCCTGTATCAATGGCTCGGCTATCCCGATCGCGAGCGCGAACTGGCGATCGTCGCCGCGCGCGCGCCGCAAACGAGCCTTGAATTGCAGCGTCGCGCCGTGGCGTTCGTGCATCAGCTGCGCACGATGGATCTGTTCAAGGCGCCCGGCATCGCCGAAACGATCGACTGGTGCCGCGCGCTTTCCGCGCTCGCGGTGACGGAACTCGATCCGCAATCGGTGCAGGACACGCTGGGCGTGCTGCTCAAGTATCAGGACGATCTCGCGCAACTCGACTCGCAGCGGATCGCCAGCACGCTCGCGCTCGCGGAGTAACGCCGATGCCGACCACGCCGACCCGCGCGAACGAAAACGAAAACGCCAAGGCCAACGCCCCGCCCATGCTCGCGCGCAACGTCGTGCATTTCGTGCGCGTGCTGCGCGGCGCGGGCCTGCCGATGGCGAGCGCGCGCGCCGTCGATGCACTCGATGCGCTCAGTCATATCGACCTCGCACGCCGCGACGATGTGCGCGCCGCGCTCGCCGCCGTACTCACCGCCGCGCCCGACGAACGTGAACTGTTCGACGCCGCCTTCGCGCTGTTCTGGCGCGACCCCGACTGGGAAAACAAGCTGCGCGCGCTGCTGCTGCCGAAGGTGCAAGGCGGCCTGCCGCCGCCGCGCCGCAATAATCGCCTCGCCGATGCACTCGCCGCGCGTCCCGCCACGCGTGCGGGCGCCAAACCGCCCGCCAGCCACGAAGAACACGAGTTGCGCGCGCACGCGACCTTCAGCGCCGAAGAACGCCTGCGTCAACGCGATTTCGACACGCTCAGCGCCGACGAATGGCGCACGCTGCGCCACTTGATCCGCGCGCGCCGTCTGCCGCTGGCGAGCGCGCCTACACGCCGCCTGAAGGCCGCTTCGCACGGCACGCACGCCGATCTGCGCGCAAGCGCGCGTCAGGCCGTGCGCGCGGGCGGCGACTGGACCGTGTGGAAATACCGCGCGCGCGTCGAGCGCAAATTGCCGCTCGTGCTGCTGCTCGACATTTCCGGCTCGATGAGCAGTTACTCGCGCGCGGTGCTCTACTTCTGCCACGCGCTGCTGCAATCGCGCGAACGCCTGCAGGTGTTTCTGTTCGGCACGCGTCTCACGCACGCCACGCGCGCCTTGCGCGAACGCGATCCCGATGTCGCGCTCGCGCAGCTCGGCGCGCAGGTGGCGGACTGGTCGGGCGGCACGCGCATCGGCGAAACGCTCGGGCAGTTCAATCGCCGCTGGGCGCGTCGCGTCCTGGGCGGGCGCGCCACTGCGCTGCTCGTCACCGATGGGCTCGATCACGATCCGGGCGGCGCGCTCGGCGACGAAATGGCGCGGCTGCATCGCTTTGCGCATCGCGTGGTGTGGCTCAATCCGCTGCTGCGTTATGGCGGTTTCTCGCCGAAAGCGCGCGGCGTGCAGGCGATGCTGCCGCACGTCGACGCGCATTACCCCGTTCACAACCTCGAATGCCTCGAAGCGTTCGGACGCAGCCTGCGGGAGGCGCCGCCGGGCCGCGCCGTCGCGCCCCGCGGCGCGGACGTCACGCATCCCAAAGCGCAAGGAGCGATACGATGGAGCTGACCGAAAGCCACACTTTGCCGGTGCCGCAGCAGCGCGCCTGGGAAGCGCTCAACGATACGGCGATACTTAAAGTGTGTATTCCAGGATGCGAGAGCATCGAAGCCGACGGCGAAAACACTTATGCTGTCGCCCTGACCGCTGCTGTCGGCCCCGTGAAGGCGCGCTTTAAGGGCCGCATGCAGCTCGCCGATATCGACGCGCCGCGCAGCTACACGATCCAGTTCGAGGGCCAGGGCGGCGCGGCGGGCTTCGGCAAGGGCGATGCGCGCGTGACGCTCGAACCCGCCGGCGACGACGCCACCACGCTGCATTACACCGCCAGCGCGCAGGTCGGCGGCAAGCTCGCGCAGATCGGCTCGCGGCTCGTGGACGGCGCCGCGCGCAAGATCGCCACGGAGTTTTTCAAACGCTTCGGCGAGCAGCTTGGCGCGGGCGATGCAGCCGCGCCGCCAGACACGTCCGACGCCACGGACACGACAGAATCACCCGCCGCGGAAGGCAGCGAAGCCGCCGACGGCGATGAACCGCAAAAAAGGAAACGATCATGGACAGCGTGGATCTCGAAGTCCTGAAATCCAGCGTACGCTGGCTCGAGGAAGGCCACCGCGCCCTGCTGGTGACGGTGGTGAAGACCTGGGGCTCGTCGCCGCGCCCGGAAGGCGCGATGCTCGTTGTGCGCGACGACGGCCTCGTGGTGGGCTCGGTGTCGGGCGGCTGTATCGAGGACGATCTGATCGACCGCGTGCGCCGCGAAGGCATTCACATCGTCAAGCCCGAAGCCGTGAAATACGGCATCACCGCCGAGGAAGCGCATCGCTTCGGCCTGCCTTGCGGCGGCACGATCCAGCTCGTGCTGGAACCGCTCACGCCGGCATCCGGCGTCCGCACGCTGCTGGAAACGGTCGAGCGCGGCCAACTGGTTGCGCGCACACTCGATGTCGCCTCGGGGCGCGCCACGCTCGGGCCGGCCAGCGCCACCGATGGCATCGATTTCGACGGCGAGCGTCTGCTCACGATTCACGGTCCGCGTTACCGCATGCTGGTGATCGGCGCGGGGCAGCTCTCGCGCTATCTCTGCCAGATTGCCGTGGGGCTCGATTATCAGGTGACCGTGTGCGACCCGCGCGAGGAATACACCGATACCTGGAACGTGCCCGGCACCGCGCTCGTGCGCACCATGCCCGACGACACCGTGCTCGACATGAAGCTCGACGAGCGTTGCGCGGTGATCGCGCTCACGCACGATCCCAAGCTCGACGATCTTGCGCTGATGGAAGCGCTCAAGACGCGCGCGTTCTACGTGGGCGCGCTCGGGTCGCGGCGCAATAACGCGGCGCGGCGCGAACGTCTCAAGGAATTCGATTTGAGCGATGCCGAACTCGCGCGCCTGCATGGGCCGGTGGGCATTTATATCGGCAGCCGCACGCCGCCGGAAATCGCCGTGTCGATTCTCGCGGAAGTCACGGCGGCGAAGAATGGCGTGTCGCTGCCGACCATCCTCAAGGTCGAAGGCGCGAAGGCCGCGCGCGAGCAGGCGGCGAGCGTCGGTTCGAGTTGCGGCGTTTAATCGACCAGATTAATCGACCGCACATGGAAAACGGGCCGCAGCGTAATGCTAGCGGCCCGTCTTTTTAGCGCCTTAAACAAGCGCTATTCGCTTCTGTACGACTACGCGATCAGCCAAACAGCTTCATGGCCTGCGCGAGCGTATTGGTCACGCCCCACACGAGCGGCACCACCACGTAGAGCCAGAACACCGCCATCAGCACCTTGTTCGATGGCTTCGGCGTTGCGACTGCGTTGCTTGCATTCGTCATGATCTGCGCTCCTTATTTGCCGGCGGCCGCGAGTTGCGCGTCGCTCATGTGATGCTTCTCGTGCACGCGGCGCACCAGCAGGTTGCAGACGAAACCCACCACCAGCAGCGAAGCCATGATGTGAACGGTCATCGTGTAGGCATCGGCCTTGGCGACGCCGTGCGCAACCTGATACGCGCGCACGTAGTTCACCAGCACCGGGCCCGCCACGCCCGCCGCCGCCCATGCGGTCAGCAGACGGCCGTGAATGCCGCCGACGAAAGCCGTGCCGAACATGTCCGCGAGATACGCGGGCACGGTCGAGAAGCCGCCGCCGTACATCGACAGGATCAGGCAGTAGGCCAGCACGAACAGCACGATGTTGCCGCTCTGCGCGAACTGCGGCACCGCGTAGTACAGCACCGCGCCGAACACGAAGAAGATGAAGTAGGTGTTCTTGCGGCCGACCCAGTCAGACGCCGACGCCCACACGAAACGCCCGCCCATGTTGAACAGCGAAAGCAGGCCGACGAAACCGGCTGCCGCGCCTGCGGTCACGGTGTCCTTGAAGCTTTCCTGGATCATCACCGAAGCCTGGCCGAGAATGCCGATGCCCGCGGTCACGTTGAGGAACAGCACCAGCCAGATCAGGTAGAACTGCGGCGTCTTGAGCGCCTGATCGATATGCACGTGCGAGCGCGAAACCAGCTTGCCGCTCGTTGCGGGCGGGGTCCAGCCTGCCGGCTTCCAGTCCTTGGCGGGCACGCGAATCGCGATCGAGCCGATCGTCATCGAGATGAAATAGGCCACGCCGAGCACCACGAAGGTCTGCGCGACGCCCACGCTCGTGTCGCTGGAGAAGTGCTTCATCAGCATCACGGACAGCGGTGCGGCAATCATCGCGCCGCCGCCGAAGCCCATGATCGCGAGGCCCGTCGCCATGCCGCGGCGGTCCGGGAACCAGCGGATCAGCGTCGACACCGGCGAAACGTAGCCCAGACCCAGTCCGATGCCGCCAATCACGCCATAGCCGAGATACAGCAGCGCAATCTGATGCAGATAGACGCCGAGCGCCGAAACGAGGAAGCCGCCGCCGAAGCAGCAAGCCGCCGTGAACATCGTGCGGCGCGGGCCGACGCGTTCGAGCCACTTGCCGCCGAACGCAGCCGAGAGGCCCAGAAACACGATCGCCAGCGAGAAAATCCAGCCGAGCGACGTGAGCGTCCAGTCATCGGGCGACGACTGGGTAATGCCGATCACTTTCGTGAGCGGCGAGTTGAACACCGAAAAGGCGTAGGCCTGGCCGATGCACAGATGCACCGCGAGCGCGGCGGGCGGCACCATCCAGCGCGAAAAGCCGGGCGGTGCAATGGTGGCCTCCTTGGAAAAGAAGGGCGCGGCTGCGGTGCCGCGCGTCGAATCCGCAACGCTGCTCATTGGTCGGTCTCCCTGGGAAGCGTATGTTCGTCATCACTGTGCAGGCGCGCGATTTGTTATGGAGACCGGCCAGAAAGGCATTTTCAGGCGGTTTCGAACGGTTGGGTGCGCGCGGCTGCACGAAGCACTTACGTGCCGGAATTCCGGCACGCCCGAACGTTAGTGCGACAACCGGGCACTTGGCAATATGAGATAGCGATGCATATGAGGCTGGTGCAGCGCAATAACGCCGCCGGCAGCCTCTTCGAGGCAGGAAGGAGAGCGAAGAAAATGCGGATAAAACGGGATGTGTAGCGTTTTTGCCGCGCCTTAAAGCAGGCCGATGGCAAAGGCCGCCGCCACCGAACCGAGCACCAGCACCACGCCCACGGTCTTTTTGCGATTAAGTTCGGTCCATAGCAGCACGCCGGTGAGGGAAAGCAGAATCAGGCTGCCGGCGATGGTGTCCATCAGCAACACCCAGCCGATGCCCATGCCCACACCGCGATGCAGATTGTTCAGCGTGGCGAAGAACGCACTCTGCGTGCGCCGCACGGAAACCGTGCTGTTGCCCACCCAGTATTCGACGGCGATGCTCTCGTGCGGCCCCATCAGCGCGAATTGCCAGGATTCGGGCTGCACCACGCTGCGATCGCCCCACGCGACCGGATGCGCCTTCTCGCGGCGAATCTTGCCGGGCTTGCCGTCGAATTCGAGGGTTTGCTGGAGCCAGCGCGCGAGCGCTTCCGGCTTGGCCGGACGCTGCGCCGGATCGGCGGGCAGCGCGACCTGCATTTCCTTGACCTGCGCGGTGCCCGACGAGATGTGCAACGGCCCGGCGCGATGGTTGAGCAGGAAACCAGTTACGCCGAACAGCAGGCCCAGCACCGCGCCCCATAACCCGACCCAACCGTGCACCTTGCGCAGCCACTTGATGAAATTGGCGCGGCGCGAGCGTTTGCGGCGCGCGGCCAGATCGGCGGCATCGAGGGGCTGGCCCGCGCGCCGCACGACATCGGCGATATCGGGGGTCGTAGACTCGATCAGGGGCTCGTCAAGACGGGCGTTCACGGCACAGCTCCAGGCATGGCGGACGCCGCTCGAAGCACGCGCCCAGCTTACAATTGAGAATGGTTATTATTACATAGCAGAAAGCCATCTGACAGATTGGGATGCGGCGAAGCTGCGAAGCTGGAATGGGAAAGCGGCAAAAATGCCCGAAATCGGGCTGAAATCGCCGGATTCCTGGCACTGGAAGCGCTTTTATCGCCTATGTGCGGGGCGCCCGCTTGACAAGGAATTAGCCTGACTTTTAAGTGAGGGGATTGCCTGAATCTGTCTTGAACCACCCACGTCAGCCGTCCCCACAACCGCCGCGCCGTCAACGGAACGCCGCCATGCGCCACGTCCTCGTTCTTCTCATCGCTGCTATCGGCACGGCTATCGCCCAGACTGGCTGGGCGGGCAGCGAGCCCGCTTCCGCGCCTTCGGTCAGCAGCCAGGCGCCCTACACGAACGAAGCGGAAACGCAGACCTTCACCATCAACGCGGACGGCTCCTACACCAAGCTCGACTCGCTCACGCTGCGCGTGAACACCGAAGCCGGCATTGCGCGCGCGGGCCAGTACTACGTCTGGTTCAACCGGGAGATGGCGCACGTCGACATTCTCGAAGCGTGGACCGAGGACGCCCAGGGCGGCCGCCATGACGTGCGGCCCGACCAGATCCGCGACGTGCAGGAAGTGCGCTCCTTCGACGCCCCGATGTTCCAGGACGTGCAGGACAAGGTGATCGTGTTTCCGGCCGTCGCGCCCGGCGCGCGCGTGCATCTCACGTGGCGCAAAACCCAGCGCGTGCCGCTCGTGCCCGGCTGGTTCAGCGACTTCACGCCGCCCGACATGGCGCCCACGCTCAACTTTCGCGCCATCTACGATCTGCCCGCCAACGTGCCGCTTTACGCCGACGCGCGCGGCTTCACGTCGATCAAACCGGTCACGGCGAACGGCCGCACGCGCTACGAATATCGCTACGACAAGGCGAGTTTCGATCGCCTCGAATATGGTTCGGTTTCCTATGTAAGTTATGGGGACCGTCTGATGGTGTCGACGTTTCCCGATTACGGCGCGTTCGCGAAGGTCTACCGCGAAGCATCCACCGACCCGAGCGCGCGCGACGCGGCCATCGTGCAGCTTGCGCAGTCGCTCACCGCCCGCGACGCGACACCGCGCGCGAAGGCGCAAACGCTCTACGACTGGGTGCGCCGCAATATCCGCTATGTGGCGATCAATGTCGGGCGCGGCGAGATCGTGCCGCATCGCGTCACCGAGGTACTCGCCAACCGCTACGGCGACTGCAAGGATCACGTGGCGCTCTACGGCGCGCTGCTCGACGCCGTGGGCGTGCGCAACGTGCCTGCGCTCGTCAACAGCGGCACGATCTATACGCTGCCCGCCGTGCCCGGCTTCGGCGTGATCAACCATGTCATTACGTGGTTGCCCGATCTGCAGATGTTCGCGGATTCCACAGCGAACAACGTCGAATTCGGCTATCTGCCCTCGACCGACATGAATCGCGAAACCGTGCTGGCCGGCGACGGCACGCTCATGCGCACGCCCGCCACCGCGAACACCACGCGCGATAGCGATCTCGACATCACCGTGGCGCCCGATGGCTCCGCGCGCTTCATCTATCGGCTCGAATCGACGGGCTGGGCCGCCGAGCAGACGCGCAGCGTGCTGCGTCTGCAAACGCCCGCGCAGCGCGAGGAATCATTGCAATGGGAATTGCGTAACGCCAATCTGCGCGGCGAGGCGAAGCTTGCATCGAGTCCGCTGGAGGCCACCGGCGGGCCGCTGATCGTGACGCTCACGGGCACGCTGGACAGCTTCGTCGATCCGCAGATGACCACGCCCGTGCCCACGCTCACGAGCCTCGTGGGCGGGCTGGACGCGAGCCTGCGCTACTGGCTGGGCGAGCCGCGCCGCACGCAGCCGTTCGTGTGCCGCAACATGGTGGTGACCGAGCGCGCGCGCATTGCGTTGCCGCCGGGTCTGCGCGTGCTCGACATGCCTTCGCCGCAGCACGCGGGCAATGCGTTTATCGATTTCAGTTCGGACTATGCGCTCGATGCGAACGCCAATGTGCTGCGCGTCAAGCGCACGGGCCGCACGCATTTCCCAAGCGATGTCTGCAGTGCCGCCGATTTCGCGCAGATGCGCCCGGCGTTCGAGACGATGGCGCGCGATCTGCGTGCGCAACTGATCGTGAAACCCGAGGCGAAAACGGCCTCGGGCACGAGCGCGCAGGGGAATATCACGCGCGATTGATGGAACGCTCTGACGACGCGTTCAAACCGGCCAGAGCGGCCCTTCCTGCATGGCGCCAATCTGCTCGCGCAATTCGAGAATGCGCTCTTCCCAGTAGCGCTGCGTGTTGAACCACGGAAACGCCGCCGGGAACGCGGGATCGTTCCAGCGCCGCGCGAGCCACGCCGAGTAGTGAATCAGCCGCAAGGTGCGCAGCGCTTCGACCAGATGCAACTCGCGCTGATCGAACTCGCAGAAGTCCTCGTAACCGGCGAGCAGATCCGCAAGCGCGCGCGACGCATCGGCACGATCGCCGGGCAGCAGCAGCCACAGATCCTGGATCGCGGGCCCCATGCGGCTATCGTCGAAGTCGACGAAATGCGGGCCGGCGTCGGTCCACAACACGTTGCTCGGGTGACAGTCGCCATGCAGACGCAGCGGGCGCACATCGCCCGCGCGTTCGAACGCGGCTTCCACGCCTTCCAGCGCGAGACCGACCGCAGCCTGCCACGCGTCGCGCACATCGGCGGGCACAAAACCGTGTTCGAGCAGAAACGTGCGCGGCTCGTAGCCATAGCTTTCGATGTCGATGGCAGGACGCTCGCGATACGGATGCAGCGCGCCCACCGCATGAATGCGGCCGATAAAACGGCCGATCCATTCGAGCGTTTCGCTGCGATCGAGATCGGGCGCGCGGCCACCGCGACGCTCGAACAAGGAGAAGCGAAAACCTTCGTGCTCGTGCAGCGAGCGGCCTTCGAGCACCAGGGCGGGCACGCCGGGAATTTCGCGCGCGGCCAGTTCGGCCACGAAAGCGTGCTCTTCGAGAATGGCCTCGTCGCTCCAGCGCCCCGGCCGATAAAACTTGGCGACGAGCGGCGCTTCGTCTTCCACGCCAATCTGATAGACGCGGTTTTCGTAGCTGTTGAGCGCGAGCATGCGGCCGTCGGTGCGACGGCCTGCGGGCATCAGCACGCCGTCGACGGCGTCGAGCACGCACTCGGGCGTCAGGCGCGCGTAGGGCGCGAGCGAATCTCCCGCAGCGCCGGATTTGTCAGCCGCGTCGGAAGAAGAGGAGGTGTGATCGTTCATCCCCGCATTGTGCATCTTGCGGGCCGCGGCGGCGAGTTGCGCGCTGCGTCCGGCGTAATCGCGGCGTGCGGATCGCACACGCCGCGTACATGCGCTGCGGGGTTGAGGCGCTGCGCATTGCGCACGCCAGGGAGCGGAGCGCGATGGCGCTACCGGTCAGGACAGGTACTGAAGCTCAGTGAACCTTGGCACCGGCGGGCATTACCTGCTCGCCCGTATCGATCAGATCTTCCAGAAAAAAGGGCTCGGTATTGAGCTGACGCGATGCGCCGGGTTCGCCGACGTACCACGTCACCATGGCCATGTCGCCGAGAATACGCATCACGATGCCGCGTGCGTCATGAGGCACGGCGATATGGACGGTGCGGACAATAGAACCGATTTGCATGATGTTTCCCCGTTCCCAAGTCAATGCCGTCTTCCCCGCAGGAAAGGCCGGTCAGTGTACTGACAAAAACCCGTGCGCATACGAGGTTGCGCACACATTCAACCTGCGCCGGCAGCCTGCCGCACACTCCATTGCATCGTCGCGCGACATGATGACGAAACCGCGACGATACCCGCAGGAGCGCACGTGCGTGCTAAACCGGTTTACGCATTGTTGCCTTTTTGGCCCCGCGCGCAAAGCAAAAAAATAGGGGGGCCGATCCACGCGCAACACGCTGTATTCACGTGCCGGGCGTATCGACCCCACCATCACTTTCGCACGAAGCCCGCGCGCCTGCAGTGCTATCCGCATGCGCCGCCAGCCCGGCAAAAGGCTGACTGTACCAGATGGTGAACCGGCTTCCTGAAGTTCAGCATGCTGACGACCGGGCACGAAAGGGCAGACCATAACCCATATCGACGACATTTCCGTGACGCTTGCACTTGCGCGCTACACCGGCCGCGAATCGCATCGAATGCGCATTGTGCCGTTGAAATAGCGATATTCAGTTGCGCACGCAACAACATGAGCGCGCGCGTCGCACAAAAACAGGCGCTAAAAGTGCGGATCGGCACGGCAAGGTTCGCGCAACAGGCGTATCGTTGCGCCTTTGCGATTTTCGCCAGCTTTTCACTAAGGAGTCCATGTCGTGACTGCATCATCGGGCGCCGGCAGCAAGGCCGCCCCTTCGGCCATTCCGTATATCGAGCGCGGCACGCGTGAGTTCTGGCGCGCGAGTCTCGCGCTGCTGTTCGCGGGCTATGCCACGTTTTCGCTGCTTTATTGCGTGCAGCCGCTGTTGCCCGCGTTCTCGCAGACCTTCGGCGTGAGCCCCGCGCAAAGCAGCCTCTCGCTGTCGTTCAGCACGGCCGCGCTGGCCTGCGCGATCTTCGTGGCGGGCTTCGTCTCCGAAGGCTGGAGCCGCCGCACGATGATGACAGCGTCGCTCACGGCGTCTTCGCTGCTCACCCTCGCGGTGGCGTTCGTGCCGCACTGGAACACGCTGCTGGTGCTGCGCATGCTCGAAGGCATCGCGCTGGGCGGCGTGCCCGCCGTCGCCATGGCCTGGCTCGCCGAAGAGATGCACCCCGAAGGCCTCGGCCTTTCCATGGGCCTGTACGTGGGCGGCACCGCCATCGGCGGGATGGCCGGGCGGGTCATCACCGGCATCTGCACCGACCTGTTCGGCTGGCGCGTGGCGGTTGCCGTGATCGGCGTGCTGGGGCTCGCGTCGATGTTCGCGTTCCGCTCGCTTTTGCCACCCTCGCGCCATTTCGTGCCGAAGAGCGGCCTGGGCTTCGCGCATCATCGCGCGGCGCTGCTGCGCCATCTCGCGCGGCCCGGCCTGCCCGTGCTGTTTTCGCTGGGCTTCGTGCTGATGGGCAGCTTCGTCACGCTCTACAACTACATCGGCTACCGGCTGATCGCGCCGCCCTACAACATGAGCCAGGCGGCGATCGGCGCGATCTTTCTCGTGTATCTGACCGGCGTGGTCGCGTCGCCGTGGTCGGGCCGCATGGCCGATACCTTCGGGCGCGGCCGCGTGCTGATCGTCAGTCTTGCGCTGATGCTGATCGGCGTCGTGCTCACGATGTTCGCGCCGATCGGCGCGATTGCGGCGGGCATCGCGTTTCTGACGATCGGCTTTTTCGCGGGCCATTCGGTGGCGAGCGGCTGGGTCGGACGCCTCGCGCGCGAAGCGAAAGGCCAGGCGGCGGCACTCTATTTGCTGAGCTACTACCTGGGTTCGAGCATCATGGGTTCGGTCGGCGGTCACTTCTGGGCCGCGTTTGGCTGGGGCGGCGTGGCGGGTCTCGTGGCCGCGTTGCTCGTGCTGGGCCTGGCTGGCGCGAGTCTGCTGCGCAAACGCGAGCGGGCCGGCGCGGCCTGATCCGACGCGTCACCTGGACACAGCCGGACACAGCCGGCGCCACGCAGAACGCATCGCCGGAACCGACTGACGAAAGCTGTTCGTAACCTTGAAGATGTGGCGCAAGCGTGTTGCAGCGCACCCGGCACGGCGGCGCAAAGTCCCGCCAGGCGGGGCCACGCAGCGAGGCGCAGACAACACAGCAGCACGTCTGCGTGCCTCCACGTTTGCAGCCCTCACCTATACTCGATTCAGGGCCGAAGCTGCCGCGTCGCGCGCGACGTTATCGCGGCAGGAAGGACACTCGCCGGCCCCTAATGACAAGGAGACGAGCATGTCAGGTTATTTCACGATCGGCGACTTCGTGATGATCATCCCGATGGCCCTTGCAGGCGCGCTTTTTCTGGGAGCCGTGCCCTGCTCGACCGAATTCAGACATAACTCGTTGCGGATCATCGGCGCGTTGATCGGAGCGCTCGCGGCGGTCGCGCTAGTCGAAACGCTGCCTGCGTTGATGTAACGCGTTGAAGTAACGATCCGGCGCTTTATCCGTCCATGTTTTACCGCACGCGCCCTTCAGGGCGCGGGTGATCCTGTATGCGTCTAACGCACCCCAACGCCCGGCTGCAAACCGCGCAACTGCCGTAGCGCCGCGCGCCAGTAGGCTTCGCGCTTTGGCGCGCCGGTAGCGGCCGCGGCTTCGGCGAGATCCGGCAACACGGTCCACGGCAAGGTCGGATACAGATGATGTTGCCGATGCAGATGGTGATTCATCAGCATCAAGCCAACCACGCGCGGCACGCGAAAATCGCGCGCACGCCCCGGTTCGTCGAGCGCGACGCCGTAATGCGGCAGGTTATCCGCCAGCGACAGCCACAAACCGCGCAGATACATCGCCAGCACGAGCACCGGCCAGGCCTTCCCGTACAGCGCGAAAGCGCCTGCATAAAGCACGATCGAACCGAGCCAGTCGCGCCGCGCGCGGCGGCGTTTCGTAGGGTCCTGCACGTGGTTCGAGAAAAGACGCTGCACCTGCGCGCCTTCTTCGCCCTGCGCGGCCACACCGCGCTCGATCACCGTGCGCGCGAGGCGCACCGGCACGAACGCCAGCAGCGGCGCGAGCAGTTCCGCCACATAAAGACCGCCGAGCAGACGCACATACCAGGCGATGCGGCGCATCCAGCGCGGACCGTGCGCATCGTCGACATCGGGACGATCGAAGGCTTCGCGCGTGAAGCGGTGATGCATCAGGTGTCCGAAACGTACCGCGTCGAACGGCATCGCCAGTCCAATCGCCAGCAGCCGCGCGAACGCTTCATTGGCGCGGCGCGAACGCAGCAATTGACCGTGGATGCCTTCGTGAATCAAACCCCAGTGCGCGGGCGTCGCCAGCACGACCGGCACGAGCGTCGCCAGCAGCGCTAGCGTTGGGCCGCCTGCGGCATGCAGCAGCAAGGGCAAGCCGACTAGCTGATAAACCAGCACCAGCCCGGTTACGCCGATCAGCGCGACGTTCGCGCGCACCGGAATCGCGCGCCGCAACGCCGCCGTGGCTGGCCGCGCGGCAAGTGGCTCCGCATTGACCGCATGGGTCGCATCGACCTCGGCGGACACAGGACGAACGGCGCTCGTAGACTCCATCGGCATACCTCGCGGCAAAGACTGCCGCGAAAATAGCAGCGCCGCGTGACAGCGAGAAGGCGCGCGTCTTGCAGCGCATTACGACCGCGCGAACGCGTGCAAAGCACGCTCTGCATCGACGAAAAAAAACCGCCTCGCGCGAGGCGAAGCGGTTTCCATACCTTGCACGCGAACGCGCATCAGCGCGTCAGATTGCCTGATCGGTCGACGGCTTTTCCCACAGATTGATGCCGCCTTCGGTCGCGAAGCGATCGATTTCGGCGAGTTCTTCCGCCGAGAATTCGAGGTTCTTCAGCGCCGCGACGTTCTCGCGCACCTGCTCCGCACGGCTCGCGCCGATCAGCGCCGACGTCACGCGGCCGCCGCGCAGCGTCCACGCAATCGCCATCTGCGCGAGGCTCTGGCCGCGACGCTGGGCGAGTTCGTTGAGCTTGCGCACGTGCTCGATGTTTTCCGGGCTCAGATGCTCGCTCTTAAGCGAGCCGCCGCCCGGACGATTCACGCGCGCATCTTCGGGCACGCCGTTCAGATACTTGTTGGTGAGCAGACCTTGCGCGAGCGGCGTGAAAGCGATGCTGCCCGTGCCGATGTCTTCGAGCGTATCGAGCAGGTCATGCTCGATCCAGCGGTTGAGCAGGTTGTACGACGGCTGATGGATCAGCAGCGGCACCTTGTACTCAGCCAGCAGCTTCGCCATTTCGCGCGTCTTCTGCGCCGAGTACGACGAAATGCCCACATACAGCGCCTTGCCCTGCTGCACGGCCGTGGCAAGCGCGCCCGCGGTTTCTTCCAGCGGCGTTTCCGCATCGAAACGATGCGAATAGAAGATATCGACGTAATCGAGACCCATGCGCTGCAGGCTCTGGTCGAGGCTCGCGAGCACATACTTGCGCGAGCCGCCGCCCTGACCGTACGGACCCGGCCACATGTCCCAGCCTGCCTTCGACGAGATCAGCAGTTCGTCGCGGTACGGGCGGAAATCGTCCTTGAAAATACGGCCGAAGTTGGTTTCCGCGCTGCCGTAGGGCGGCCCGTAATTGTTGGCGAGATCGAAGTGCGTGATGCCGAGGTCGAAGGCCGTGCGCAGGATTTCACGCTGCGTCGAAATCGGCGTGGTGTCGCCGAAGTTGTGCCACAGGCCGAGCGACAGTGCCGGCAACTTGAGTCCCGACTTGCCGCAAAAGCGGTATTGCATCTCCGAATAGCGTTCAGCAGCTGCTTCGTAGGCCATCTTGAATCCTCGAACGAGAACTGGTTTCAGAAAGTCCGGCGGCGGCGCGCAAAGCCTGCGCATATTGCGCGAATAACGCAGCAATAGCGCCATAAACGCCCCAAATAGCGGGATATGGCGCACCACGCGGCTTGCCATGCTAGCCGATCCGCGCGCTCCTTGCAGATGTCCATCATGTGGGACAGGACAATGGACGTTGCCGCCGCGCTCACCTACACTGCGGCGTCCGTCCCTTGCATGGAGTCTTTATGGTCAAAGCGCTTTCGTTCGCGCTGATCGCCTGCGGCGTCGCGCTGCTTTACTTCGGCGGTCAGTCGTTTCACTCGTTCTCGAACGACGTTTCGCGCATCGTCACCGGCGCGCCCACCGACCGCACGATGATCCTGATCGTGGCTGGCGCGGCTGCAACGGTCGCCGGCCTGACCGGTCTGGTGGTATCGGGACGCCGGCGTTAAGCCGACGCCCTTCAAGACGACACCGGGCGACACCAGGCGACACCCGGCAACGCCGGGCGTCATCGAGCCTGGCTTCAGAGCAGCTTGACCTCGGGCAGCGAAGCCGAGCGCGTGCCCGGCAGCGGCACGTTGCTCGCGCCGTGGTAGGTGTAGACGAGCGAGAACTTCACGTCGTCGCTCTGGTTCTGCCCCGCCGAGTGCAGCGTATTGCAGTGGAAAAACACGACATCGCCCTTTTGCAGCGTGGGCGATGTCGCCTTGTCGATCCATGCCTGGTTGTCCGGCAGATCGGAGCGGAAAAACTTCGCGCTGTCGAAGCTGCCCGACGTGAACGGCGCCGTATGCGAGCCCGGCACGAACCACAGGCCGCCGTTCTCGATGGTTTCCGGCCCAAGCGCGAGCCACACCGAAACCAGATCGTCGCGCTCGAACGACCAGTAGCGCACATCGCGATGCCAGCCGGTCAGGCTGCCGTAGGCGGGGTGCTTGGTCATCATGCAGTTGTGATGCACGCGCGAAAGCACCGGCTCCTCGCCGAAATACAGCTCCATCCAGCCCGCGATCTCGGGCGACGTCGCCCACTCGCGGAACAGCGGATGACGCCCATGCGCGTCGAGCAGACGCCGCACCGTATGGCCGCCGGGCGCGTCCTTCGAATCGGGCGCGCCGGGATATCGCAGATCGGCTTCGAATTCGAGCGGCGCCACGGCCGCCTCCAACTGCTCCTGCGCCACGCGCTTGATCTCGTCGCACCGCTCGGGCGAAACGAGCCCCGGCACGACCACGAAACCGCGCTCGTGCAGCGCCTGCACCTGTTCCTTCTTTGACTGGACTGACATGAGACTTCCGTTATTCGAGGCCTGCAAAGACCGCGGCCATCCGGACCGCGGCTGCGGCGCCGCGCTCGATGCGTTGATGCACTAGAAGCGCGCCGTCCGCTCGATTGTAAGAGCGCGCGCACGCGGCAGGAAGCGGCGCGCGCACGCATCGATGCTCACATCGACGCACATCGATGAAGCAGCACCGCACCGGCATGGCGACTAAGGGCGCGATGACATGCATCAAGAACGCGCGGGGAACCGGCGGGGGCGGGTATTAACCGACTTTCGGGCGTCATGATTCGCGTGTAGTCTGCCCGCATGCTGTTTTTCCACAAAGAACATCTATCGCGCGGACGAACCGCCGTCGAGCCTTGGCCCACCGGGGCCGCGGCCCTTTCAGGTTCATCCCGGCGCGCCCTCTCCCGCCCTGCGCACACCAGCCGGCCAGCCCTGCGTTTCCCTTTATTGTGACCACGCTAAAAATAGGCACGTTTGGTGCTGTGGATAGGGCACGCACCGCACGCACACCTGCTCGAATCGATGCGCCGCTCATGGCGCGCTTCGAACTTCGTACCGAATCCGACACTGCCCACACCATGAATACCCTTTCCGATACCCGTCGCATGAGCCATGCTGCCCTGAAAGCGGCGCGCCCCGCCCGCCGCCATGTCGTGCGCGCCCTGCGCCACCATGCCGCGCGCACGCGCGCAATCGCTCAACAGGTCCGCGCAGCGCATCCGGTCGACAACATGCGCACGTGGTTCCACACGTTCTTCTCGGTGCTGCGCCAGCGCGCCGGTTCGCGCCACTTCTCGCTGCGCACGCTGCTGTATCGGCCGAATGCGACGCTGCGCGCGCTGGCTGCGCCGTCGACCGTGCATACGGCCCGCAACGCGCGCCGGCCGCGCCGTAACACGCCCAGCAGCGAAGGCTGGTTCGGCTTCGCGATGCGCTAAACGACGCGTTAAAGCGCGGCGGCATGCCACGCCGCACCGCATAACAAAAAACCCCGCCCGGGCTTGCGCCCTGCGGGGTTTTTCTTTGCGCGACGATGAACGGGAAAGCTGGCGTCAAACCAGCCTTCGCGCAGCGTGCTTCGCGGCTTAAGCGAGCGCGCCAACCGGCTCCGTGCCGGCCGCTTCGGCCAGCGCGAGCGCCTTATCGGTCGCTTCCCACGAGAATTCCGGCTCTTCGCGGCCGAAGTGGCCGTAAGCAGCGGTCTTTTCGTAGATCGGACGCAGCAGGTCGAGCATCTGGATGATGCCCTTCGGACGCAGGTCGAAATGCTCGCGCACGAGCTTCGTGATGGTGGCGTCCGAAACCTTGCCCGTGCCGAACGTGTTGACCATCACCGAAGTCGGCTCGGCCACGCCAATGGCGTACGAAACCTGGATCAGGCAGCGCGATGCCAGACCGGCGGCGACGATGTTCTTCGCCACGTAACGGCCCGCGTAAGCGGCCGAACGGTCGACCTTCGACGGGTCCTTGCCCGAGAACGCACCGCCGCCGTGCGGGGCTGCGCCGCCGTACGTATCGACGATGATCTTGCGGCCGGTGAGACCGCAATCGCCCTGCGGGCCGCCGATCACGAAGCGACCGGTCGGATTGACGAGGAACTTGATGTCGCCCTTGATGAGGTCGGCCGGCAGCACCGGCTTGATGACTTCTTCGATGACGGCTTCGCGCAGCGTGGCCAGATCGATGTCCGGCGAGTGCTGCGTCGAGAGCACGACCGTGTCGATCGCGTGCGGCTTGCCGTCGACGTAACGCACGGTGACCTGCGACTTCGCGTCCGGGCGCAGCCAGGGCAGACGGCCGTCACGGCGCAGGTTCGACTGGCGCTCGACCAGGCGGTGCGAAAGGTGGATCGGCAGCGGCATCAGTTCGGGCGTTTCGTCGCACGCATAACCGAACATCAGGCCCTGGTCGCCAGCGCCTTGATCGAGGTTGTTGTCGTGCGCGCGGTCGACGCCTTGAGCGATGTCCGGCGATTGCTTGTCGTAAGCGACGAGCACCGCGCAGCCGCGGTAGTCGATGCCGTAGTCGGTGTTGTCGTAGCCGATGCGCTTGATCGTGTCGCGCGCGACCTGGATGTAGTCGACGTTGGCGGTCGTGGTGATTTCACCGGCGAGGACGACGAGACCCGTGTTGCACAGCGTTTCCGCTGCAACGCGCGAGTATTTGTCCTGCGTGAGGATGGCGTCGAGGATTGCGTCCGAGATCTGGTCGGCGACCTTGTCCGGATGGCCTTCCGAAACCGATTCGGAAGTGAAGAAATAGTCGTTTGCCACGTGTAAGGCTCCTTGTAGCTGGTGACGGTTAATTTCACGTAGCCAGCTTCGGGAGCTTTGAAGCGGCGACGCTTTAGCGGATTTCCTGGTCCAGTTGGTCATGACCGCACACTTAGCTCCGTGGCGCGATACATGGCGAACCGGCTTCGCCCCGCAAGTTGTCAGTTAACTCGGCGAAGCCCGTATTATAGCGACTTCCCTAATTTGTCGCAGAGTCACACCGCGTGTTGTCAATCGTTTTCTCCACTGCTACCTGGCACGTCACGGGAGTCGCCGCATGCTAGGCAAACTCGGCTCACGTTTCGCCATTGGTCTGCTGAAACTATTTGCGATCCTACCCTATGGTTTCGTCGCTCGTCTGGGAGACGGGCTGGGCTGGCTGCTGTACCAGATTCCAAGCCGCCGCAAGCGCGTCGTCCATACCAACCTGCGCCTGTGCTTCCCCGAATGGAGCGAGGAAAAGCGCGAGGAAGTCGCTGGCCTGCATTTCCGCCAGGCGATCCGCAGCTATATGGAGCGCAGCGTGCAGTGGTTCGGCTCGGCGAAGAAGCTCGAAAAGCTCGTCCAGCTCGACAGCGAAATCGACCTGACCGATCCCAATCTGCCGCCGACGCTGTTCCTCGGCCTGCATTTCGTGGGGATCGAAGCGGGGTCAATGTTCCTGAACTACTCGCTGCATCGTCCGTGCGGATCGCTGTATCAGCCGTTTTCGAACCCCGAATTCGAAGCCGCCGCGAAGGCCGGCCGCAGCCGCTTCGGCGCCGAAATGGTCAGCCGCGCGGACAGCGCGCGCGCCGTGCTGCGCTGGCTGCGCGACAAAAAGCCCGTGATGCTCGGCGCGGATATGGACTACGGCATGCGCAACTCCACCTTCGTACCCTTCTTCGGCGTGCAGGCCTGTACGCTGACGGCGGTCGGGCGGCTCGCGAAAGTCGGTCATGCGCAGGTCGTGCCGTTCATCGGCGAGGTGCTGCCCAATTACAAGGGTTATCGGCTGAAAGTCTTCAAACCTTGGGAAAACTATCCGACCGGCGACGATGAACTCGACGCGCGTCGCATGAACGCGTTTCTCGAAGAGCAGATTCCGCGCATTCCCGAGCAGTATTACTGGGTGCATAAGCGGTTCAAGACGCGGCCTGAGGGTGAGGCGAGCGTGTATTGACCGGCTGCGCGTCGACGTGAAAAGCCGCCTGCGGGCGGCTTTTTGCTTGCCGGCCGTTTTCGATGCCCGCTACCGGCGCCGGGCCACCGTGTATCATTCGCTATTCGCCACGAATCCTCTCGCAGCAAGGAACAGAAGCAAATCGTGAAGCTGAAATTCACCAAGATGCACGGCGCGGGCAACGACTTTGTCGTGCTCGACGGCTATACCCAGTCGCTTACGCTCACGCCCGAACGCGTGCGCGCGCTCGCCGACCGCCATTTCGGCGTTGGCGCGGATCAGTTGCTGGTGGTCGAAAAGCCGACCATCGACGGCGTCGATTTCCGCTATCGCATCTTCAATTGCGACGGCGGCGAGGTCGAGCATTGCGGCAACGGCGCACGTTGCTTCGTCAAATTCGTGCGCGACCACAAGCTCACCGATGCGCGCAGCGTGCGCGTGCAGGTCCAGAAGGGCGTGCTCACGCTCGTCATGCAGGACAACGGCGAAGTCGTGGTCGACATGGGCAGCCCGGTGTTCGAACCGGCACAGGTGCCATTCGATGCAAACGGCCTCGACGGCCGCCGCGAAGGCAACGACACGCTCTGGCCGCTCGACATCAACGGTCAGACGCGCTGGATTTCGGCGGTGTCGATGGGCAATCCGCATGCCGTGCAGATCGTCGACGATACCGAAGCTTTTGCGGTGCTCGAAGACGGTCCCGTGATCGAGAAGCACGCGCGCTTCCCGAACAAGGTGAACGCGGGCTTCATGCAGATCGTGTCGCGCAATGAGGTGAAGCTGCGCGTGTTCGAACGCGGCGCGGGCGAAACGCTCGCGTGCGGCACGGGCGCGTGCGCGGCGGTGGCCGCGGGCATTCGCCGCGGTCTGCTCGATTCGCCGGTGAAGGTGCATACGCACGGCGGCATGCTCACGATCGCCTGGGACGGCGCACGCGACGAAAACGCCGCGCTGAGCATGGCAGGCCCGGCCACGACCGTGTTCCAGGGCGAGATCGAGCTTCAGGACTAAGGCTTAAGGCATTCCTGTCGAAGCGCCGATGAAACCCGCGCTTCGACATCCGCGCGCAGCATTGCAGGACCCAGCACTACGCAAGACCTTCCGCGTCGCGATTGCATCGGCATGCATCTGGATGCAATCGTGGCGTGTCACGATATATCGCCTCATCCGGCGCGCAACCGCGCGCTGCTTCCTGACCGAACGCGCTTATTGACGTGCTAACAACATGACCGATCGCGAAGTCGCCGATTATCTGCTTGCCAACCCTAACTTCTTCGTCGAGCACGCCGAACTGCTGGTCTCGCTCAAACTGGGCAATCCGCACGGCAAGGCTGCCGTGTCGCTCCAGGAGCGCCAGATGGAGATGCTGCGCGAGAAGAACAAACACCTGGAACTGCGTCTGTCCGAGCTGCTGCGCTACGGCCACGAGAACGACAGCATCGCCGCGAAGATGGTCCACTGGACCTCGCTCGTGCTCGCCGAGCGCGATCCGCACGCGTTGCCGCGCATGATCGCCGAGCGTCTGCGCGAGGAATTCGACGTGCCGCAATCGGCGCTGCGTCTGTGGGATGTCGCCGAAACCCACGCGCAGGCGAGTTTCGCGAAGCACACGGGCGAAGAAGTGCGCCTGTTCGCGGCCAGCCTGGAGACGCCGTATTGCGGCGCGAACACCGGCTTCGAAGCCGCGCAATGGCTCGACGGCGCCGAAGGCGAGCCGCAATCCGTTGCAATCATCACGCTGCGCAAGCGCGTGAGCGATGAAGAGCGCGACCCGAGCGGCGAGCCGTTCGGTCTGCTCGTGATGGGCTCGCCCGATCCGCGCCGCTTCCATGACGGCATGGGCACCGATTTCCTGCGCCAGATCGGCACGCTCGCCAGTGGCGCGCTGGCCCGTCTGCTGCCGCATTGATGTTGCATCGAAGCTGTTTTTAACCGTACCGAAGCCGCCACCGTGAACCCGACCGATCCGATCGCCGATTACCTCGACACGCTCGAGCACGTGCGCCGGCTCTCGGCGCACACGCTGCGCGGCTACGCGCACGAACTCGACGAGCTGAAGAAGCTCGCCAACGGCCGGCCGCTCGAACGGGTCACGCCCGCCGAGGTGCGCGGCGCCGTGGCGCGTGCGCACGCGGGCGGTCTGTCGGCGCGCTCGATCGCGCACCGGCTTTCGGCGTGGCGCGCGTTTTATCGCTGGCTCGCGGGCCGCATCGAACTCGACGCCAATCCGGTCGCCGCGGTGCGCGCGCCCAAGCGCGCGAAGACGCTGCCCAAAGCGCTTTCCGTCGATGACGCCACGCGTCTCATGGAGGCGCCCGGCGCCGCAAGCGAAGCCGCCGCCGGCAGCCTGGAAGCGCTGCGCGACCACGCGATGCTGGAACTGTTCTATTCGTCGGGGCTGCGGCTGGCCGAACTCGTGGGTCTCGACGTGCGCTACGTGCGGCGCGACGGCTATGAATCGGCGGGCTGGCTCAAGCGCGATGCCGCCGAAGTCGAAGTGCACGGCAAGGGCGATCGCCATCGCCTCGTGCCGGTCGGGCGCAAGGCGCTCGATGCGATCGACGCCTGGCTCGCCGTGCGCGACGCCTGGGTCAAGCACGACGACGCCCCGCTGTTTCTCTCCGTGCGCGGCAATCGCATGGCGCCCGGCGTCGTGCGCGAGCGCGTGAAGCGCGCCGCGCTGGTGGCCGGGATTCCGGCGAACGTCCATCCGCACGTGTTGCGGCACTCGTTCGCCACGCATCTGCTGCAGTCGAGCGGCGATCTGCGGGCCGTGCAGGAACTGCTCGGCCACGCCAGCATCGCGGCGACGCAGGTGTACACGTCGCTCGATTTCCAGCATCTTGCGAAGGTGTACGACAACGCGCATCCACGCGCGAAGAAGCGCGACGAATCGGGCTCGTAAGCAGACACATACGCACGGACGTAGCAAGCCCATAAGCAGGCCCACAAGCCGACAAAGCTTCGCCGCGCATCCACCGTTTTCAGCGCGTCCAGCGCTCGCATGCGCAGCCATCTGGACGACGCCGCATCATTGGCATCACATCCATCATGAACATCGTCACACTCAAGCCGTCGAAAGAAAAATCCCTGCTGCGCCGCCATCCGTGGGTCTACGCCAACGCGATCGATCGCGTCGACGGCAAGCCCGCTTCCGGCGCCACGGTGATCGTGCGCGCGCACGACGGCCGCTTCCTCGCGCGCGCCGCGTACAGCCCGCATTCGCAGATCCGCGCACGCGTCTGGAGCTTCGACGAAAACGAACCCATCGATCACGCGTTCTTCAAGCGCCGCGTGCAGCGCGCACTCGCGCATCGTCAGGCGATGGTGCGCAACACGGGCGCCGTGCGTCTGATCTTCGGCGAAGCGGACGGCCTGCCCGGCCTGATCGTCGACTGGTACACGGAAGACGTCGCGCAGAACGCGCGCGGCCAGCTGGTCTGCCAGTTCATGGCGGCAGGCGTGGAAGCGTGGAAAGAGGCCATCGTCAACGCGCTGACGCAGGCCACGGGCTGCCCGAACGTCTACGAGCGCTCGGACGTGTCGATCCGCGAAAAGGAAGGCCTGGAGCCCATCACCGGTCTGCTGGCCGGCGACGAGCCGCCCGAAACCATCATCGCGAGCGAAAACGGCGTGCGTTATCACGTCGACGTGCGCAAGGGCCACAAGACCGGCTTCTACGTCGATCAGCGCGACAACCGCGCGCTGGTGCAGACCTACGCCGATGGCCGCGACGTGCTCAACTGCTTCTGCTACACGGGCGGCTTCTCGCTCGCGGCGATGAAGGGCGGCGCGAAGCGCGTGGTGTCGATCGACTCGTCGGGCGAAGCGCTGAACACCGCGCAGAAGAACGTGCAGGCCAACGGCTTCGACGCCGACCGCGCCACCTGGCTCGACGCCGACGCCTTCAAGACGCTGCGCCGTCTGCACGAAGAAGGCGAGCGTTTCGATCTGGTCGTGCTCGATCCGCCCAAGTTCGCCGCTTCGCGCGAGCACGTGGATCGCGCCTCGCGCGCCTATAAGGACATCAATCTGACCGGTTTCAAGCTGCTGCGTCCGGGCGGTCTGCTGTTCACCTACTCGTGCTCGGGCGCGATCGACGCGGAACTGTTCCAGAAGATCGTCGCGGGCGCGGCCGCCGATGCGAAAGTCGATGCGCGCATCATCAAGCGGCTGGGCGCGGGCGTCGATCATCCACTGCTCACGGCGTTCCCGGAAGGCGAATACCTCAAGGGCCTGCTGTTGCAAATCGCCTGAAACGGCCCTATCTGCGCTTGATTCGCGCACGCGGACATGCCGCGATCCGGCCCCGGATCGTCGCCACTCCTGCGTGTGCGCCGCAGATATGATTCAATAGATAGTTATGTTGTAACACTGGCGACAGAGCGCGCAGACCGCGCGACGCGCCGCGTCCTCACCCGACACTCATCAGGCACAGAGCATGGCAAACAGCATGATTCCCGTCACCATCCTGACCGGCTTCCTCGGCAGCGGCAAGACCACGCTGCTCAAGCGCATCCTCAACGAGAACCACGGCATGAAGATCGCCGTGATCGAGAACGAGTTCGGCGAAGAGAACATCGACAACGAAATTCTCGTGCAGGACAGCAACGAGCAGATCATCCAGATGAGCAACGGCTGCATCTGCTGCACGATCCGCGGCGACCTCGCACGCGTGCTGGGCGACCTCGCGCAGCAAAAGCGCGACGGCAAGCTCGACTTCGAGCGCGTCGTGATCGAAACGACCGGCCTCGCGAATCCGGGCCCGGTCGCGCAGACGTTCTTCATGGACAACGAGATCGCCGACACCTTCCTGCTCGACGCGATCATCACGCTGGTCGACGCCAAGCACGGCAACAAGCAGCTCGACGAACACGAAGTCGTGCAGCGTCAGGTCGGTTTCGCCGATCGCATCTTCGTCACGAAGGCCGATCTGGTCGATGCGAAGGAAGTCGCCGATCTGCGTCACCGCGTCCTGCACATGAATCCGAAGGCGCAGGTGCGCGAAGTGAACTTCGGCGAAACGGACATCAAGGAAGTGTTCGATCTGCGCGGCTTCAATCTGAACGCCAAGCTCGAAATCGATCCGGACTTCCTCGCCGAAGACGATCACGAGCACGCGCATGATCACGCGCACGCACACGACGATCACGGCCACGCGCATGACCACGCCGATCACGCCGATTGCGATCACGACCACGGCAAGTGCTCGCACGAAGGCCACGATCACGGCCATCACCACCATCACGCGCACCACGACGACAAGATCAAGTCGTTCGTCTATCGCAGCGACCGCCCGTTCGATCCGAACCGCCTCGAAGACTTCCTCGGCGGCATCCTGCAGATCTACGGCGAGCACCTGCTGCGCTACAAGGGCGTGCTCTACATGAAGGGCGTCGACCGCAAGGTCGTGTTCCAGGGCGTGCACCAGATGATGGGCAGCGATCTGGCCGCCAAGTGGCTGCCGATCGAAAAGAAGAACAGCAAGATGGTGTTCATCGGCATCGATCTGCCGAAGGATCTCATCACCGACGGTCTCGACGCCTGCCTGGTTTAAGGCGCGTCTGAAACGCTAAATCCGCGTATCAGACCAGTTTGATGTCGCTTTGATGTTTGCACGCCCGGCTTTCACGCCGGGCGTTGTCGTTTTTAACGGCATTTATCGGCCTTGCAATGCGTGCAATTGCGTCTTTCCGTGCGTCGCGCATCAAATAACGTACCCGACCATCGCTTTTTCACGATTGGCGCGTTATATTTTCTGGATATCGATCGTAAGACGAAGCTGCGAACGCAGGGATTTCCCGCTTGCGGCGCGAGTTTGCGGTTCGGTTACAATACGGCCCCACTGGAAGAGAGGCGCCCCGGAGTCTCCCAATATCGGTTTCCGGCTATTTCGGGCAACAATCGCCCCCGGCCGCGCATCGCGTCGCAGCGCGCAGCCGGTACGAAATATGCCTCAGGAGCATCTGAACCACGGTTTCCAGAGGAGTTCGGCCCCGCAGCGGCGCTCAGGCGTCACGACAATTCACCGTCCGTGCCAGCCGGTGCGCACCTTGGCGCGAAAAAGCGCGCGCAAAAACGCGGTTTTGGGTGGTAAAGGCCACTGCGGGCAACACAAAAGTGCAGGCAAACTGTGCCAGTTTTGCCTCACTCATTGAAGAAGCAAGCCAGATGACGACGACACGACTCTTGACCGAAGCCGAAATCCTGAAGATGAGCGACAAGGATTACATGAACGAGGATCAGCTCGCCTTCTTCAAGAACCGGCTCGAACAGCTGCAGGCGGAAATTCTCCGCAATGCGGGACAGACCACCGAGAACCTGCGTGAAACGGTGATCGTGCCCGATCCGGCCGACCGCGCAACGATCGAGGAAGAGCATGCGCTCGAACTGCGCACGCGCGACCGCGAGCGCAAGCTCCTGAAGAAGGTGCAGCAATCGATCGCGCGCATCGAATCGGGCGATTACGGCTGGTGCGAAGAAACCGGTGAGCCGATCGGCATTCCGCGTCTGCTCGCCCGCCCGACCGCTACGCTCTCGCTCGAAGCGCAAGAGCGCCGCGAACTGCGCCAGAAGCTGTTCGGCGACTGACCGGCTGCCGGCTGCGCCACGTACCCCGTGAGCGCTTGCCGGATCGACTGCCTTCTCGAAGAAGCGCACGGAGCCCCGTGCGCTTTTTTATTTGCGCGTGCCGCCCGCGTGCGCCAATACGCATCCCGCTCCCGCCCGCGTCGCACGCCTCTTCGGCGTATTCAGCGCGCTTATCCCGTTTTCTGCGCCGCGCACTCTTGAAGTGCCCGCCGCCGCCCTAAACTTCTATCGACACGCCCGCCAGCGCGTCCTGATGCACGGCTTTGTGCAAGTCCGAAGCCCATTCGCCAGGCACGCGCGGCGCGTACCGAATCCCGATGGCGCGGCAACGCGGAAATGACCTCCGCAGCCGCGCCAGTCTCTACCTGGCATCAACGGTAAAAGGAACGCACATGGAGCAATTTCACGGCACGACGATCGTATCCGTGCGGCGCGGCGACAAGGTCGCCCTCGGCGGCGACGGCCAGGTCACCCTCGGCAATATCGTCATGAAGGGCGGCGCGAAGAAGGTGCGGCGCATCTACGGCGGCAAGGTCATGGTCGGCTTCGCCGGCGGCACTGCCGACGCGTTTTCGCTGCTCGACCGCTTCGAAGCCAAGCTCGAAAAACATCAGGGCAATCTCACTCGCGCAGCCGTCGAGCTCGCCAAGGACTGGCGCACCGACCGCATGCTGCGCCGTCTCGAAGCGATGCTGATCGCCGCCGACGCCACCACCACGCTCGTCATCACCGGTAACGGCGACGTGCTCGATCCCGAAGGCGGCATCTGCGCGATCGGTTCGGGCGGCTCGTACGCCCAGGCGGCCGCAAAAGCGCTCGTCGACAACACCGACCTCTCGCCGCGCGAGATCGTCGAAAAGTCGCTCGAAATCGCGGGCGACATGTGTATCTACACGAATCACAACCGCGTGATCGAAACCATCGAGTAACCCACCAGGACGACAAGGAATCACGATGAGCACCATGACTCCCGCCGAGATCGTCTCGGAACTCGACAAGCACATCATCGGCCAGGCCAAGGCCAAAAAGGCCGTGGCTGTCGCGCTGCGCAACCGCTGGCGCCGTCAGCAGGTGGCCGAGCCACTGCGCCAGGAAATCACGCCGAAGAACATCCTCATGATCGGACCGACGGGCGTCGGCAAGACCGAAATCGCCCGCCGTCTGGCCAAGCTCGCCGACGCGCCGTTCATCAAGATCGAAGCCACCAAGTTCACCGAAGTGGGCTACGTGGGCCGCGACGTCGACAGCATCGTGCGCGATCTCATCGAAATTTCGGTGAAACAGACGCGCGAAACGGAAATGCGCAAAGTGCGCAGCAAGGCCACCGATCAGGCCGAAGACCGCATTCTCGACATCCTGCTGCCGGGCGCGCGCCCGGTCGGTTTCAGCCCGTCGGAAGCGGCGCCTGCCGAAGGCGATAACGCCACGCGCCAGACCTTCCGCAAGCGTCTGCGCGAAGGCCAGCTCGACGACAAGGAAATCGAACTCGACGTCGAAATGCCGCAAGCCGGCATGGACATCATGGGTCCTCCGGGCATGGAAGACATGACCGAGCAGATCCGCTCGATGTTCGCCAATCTGGGCGGCGGCAAGAAGGCGCGCCGCAAGGTGAAGGTCAAGGAAGCGCTCAAGCTGCTGACCGACGAGGAAGCGGCCAAGATGCTCAACGACGAAGAGGTCAAGCAGAAGGCCGTGCAGAACGTCGAGCAGAACGGCATCGTGTTCCTCGATGAAATCGACAAGATCGCCTCGCGCAATAACGAAGGCGCAGGCGGCGGCGAAGTGTCGCGCCAGGGCGTGCAGCGCGATCTGCTGCCGCTCGTGGAAGGCACCACCATCAACACGAAGTACGGGATGATCAAGACCGATCACATCCTGTTCATCGCCAGCGGTGCCTTCCATCTCGCGAAGCCGAGCGATCTGATTCCCGAACTGCAGGGCCGTTTCCCGATCCGCGTGGAACTGGAATCGCTGTCTGTCAAGGACTTCGAAGCAATTCTGGTCTCCACCGACGCAAGCCTCGTCAAGCAGTATCAGGCGCTGCTCGCGACCGAAGACGTGCAGCTCGATTTCGCCGAAGACGGCATTCGCCGCCTCGCGGAAATCGCCTACTCGGTCAACGAGAAGACCGAGAATATCGGCGCGCGTCGTCTTTATACGGTGATCGAAAAGCTGCTGGAAGATGTGTCGTTCGCGGCGGGCAATCATGCCGGCCAGAGCGTGACCGTCGATGCGGCTTATGTCGACAAGGCGCTTGGCGAAGTCTCGCAGGACGAGGATCTGTCGCGCTACGTGCTGTAAGCCGTGCTGTAAGCGCGCCCGGCGTTTTCTCGCTGCACCAGCAAAAAGCCCTGCAAATGCAGGGCTTTTTTCATTGCGATACCGCTTCGAAAACGCTTATTGCTTGACCGGGCGCTTCGCGAGCTTGCGCTGCAGCGTGCGGCGATGCATGTTGAGCGCGCGCGCCGTGGCCGAAATATTGCCGCCGTGCTCGGACAGCACGCGCTGGATGTGCTCCCATTCGAGACGCGCAACCGACAGCGGCGCGGGATGCTCGATGGCGGCATCCGCCTGCAGCGCGCTGGCGTCGCCTTGTAGCGCCGTGAGGATCATTTCGACGTTGGCAGGCTTGGCCAGATAGTTATCCGCGCCGTCCTTGACCGCCTGCACCGCCGTGGCGATGCTCGCGTAGCCGGTCAGCACGAGCATGCGGGCGTCGGGCTGCAGATCGCGCAGCGGCGCGATCAGCGTGAGGCCCGAGTCGTTGCCCAGATGCAGGTCGACGGTGATCTGCCCGAACTTCTGCTGATTGGCGAAGCGGATTGCTTCTTCGGCGTTGTGCGCCTGCTGGACCTGGTAACCGCGTCGCGTCAGACCGCGCGCGAGGATGTCGGAGAAGACTTCGTCGTCGTCGATCACCAGAAAATTCATATCGCTCATGCCACTTTCTCCGTGTTGCACCGATGTTCCGTATCGTTCGGGTCGGGGCCGGCCGCGTTGATCGCGCCAGGCCTCGCCTGAACCCAGATTAATGCCCTTGATGCGCCGCTGCCGCGCCGTCGCGCGAGCCCGCAGCCACGCTCGCCTCACCCGCCACCACGCCTTCGCTGACCGGCACGCGCAGCACCGCACGCGTGCCACGCGCCTTGCGCGGGCGGGCGTTGACGGCCGATTCGTCCGCGCCACGGCTGGCCGAAGCGCTGGCCGAGACATCGGCGAGATCGATCGACCCGCCCAGACGCGCCGCCGACGAAAACGCCAGATACAGTCCCACGCCATGGCCGCCCTGCGTGCTGTCCACCGGCGCCGCGCCCAGCGAGGCGCGCAGCGACGGCGGAATGCCCGGCCCCGCATCGCAAACCTCGAAATCGATATACCCCGGAAGCGACGCGGCGCGTAGCGTCACAAAGTCGCGGCTCGCGCGCGCGGCGTTGTCGAGCAGGATCGTGAGGATCTGCCCGACCGCCACGGTATCGTCCAGGCACAGGTCGGAAGGCGTATTGCCAAGCAGTTCGAAATGCACATGCGGATGGCGCAGACGCCACTGCTCGACAAACGGCTCGAGCCATTCGCTCACGGCCTGACGGCTGCCCGTGGACGACGCCCGGCTACGCAGGCGCGCCAGCGCGGACGTGCAAAGCGTGATCTGTTTGTCGAGCAGTTCGAGGTCGGCGGAATACGGTTCGAGGCCTTTGTCGCTGCGGGCGATGTCGCGCAGTTCTTCCGTCAGCATGGCGATGCTGGACAGCGGTGTGCCGATTTCGTGCGCCACGGTGGCCGCCTGCACGCCGAGCGCCACCGCGCGTTCGTCGCGCAACAGGCGCTGCTGCGCATCCGCAAGCGCGCTTTCGCGCTCGCGCAGCGCGCGCGACATGCGCGCCACGAACCATACGATGAGCGCGACGCTCACCATGAAGTTCACCCACATGCCTGCGCGGTAGTAATCGAACAGGTTGGCGGGATTGTCGAGACTGAGCGGAACGTTGTCGAAACCGAGCAGCACGTAGCAGACCACCGCAAAGCACGCGAGCCAGGCCGTGAGATACCACGGCAGCACGGCGGCCGCGATGGCGAGCGACGGCAGATAAAGCGAAACGAACGGATTGGTCGTGCCGCCCGAGAGAAACAGCAGCGCCGAAAGCGCGCCCAGATCGACCCATAGTTGACCGAACAGTTCGAGATCGGATTCGGGACGATCCTGCGTGACACGCAGCCAGGTCACGCCGTTGAACGCGACTTCGAGCGCGATCACGAACAGCATGGCGGGCAGCGGCAATTGCACGCCGAAGAAGAATTGCACGAACGCAATCGTGCACAGCTGGCCGATGATGGCGAGGCTGCGCAGCCAGAACACATGGCTAAGATTGACGCGGGCACTGACAGTTATGCGATGCATGGCGTCAGTTTACCTGTTCGGACTTGTCTGATTCATCGTCTTGAAAAGGTTTGCTTCAATATCTGTCATACGCCGATGACTGAAACGGCGGCTTTTTCCGACATGGCAAGCAGAAGATGACTACCTTTACGCCCGATCCCACTCAAACGCTGCGTGATCTCTTTTTCGATTTCGTTGATGCCGCCTGCGGCGATATGTCGTCGGTCGACAGCTTGCTGTACGCCACGCGCGCCGCGCTGCGCGGGCTCGACGACGATACGCTGATGGTGCTCGCCTCACGCGCCCAGCAGCCCGAATTGGCGAACGAAGCGGTTCGCCTGAGCGCCGCCGCCGCCCGGCTCGAACCCGGGCGCGCCGCCACGTGGTTCGCCGCTGGCCTGGCCCTGCAATTCACGAATCGCCATGCCGACGCCGTAGCACCTTACCGCCGCGCACTCGAAATCGATCGAACGTTTCCAAATCTGCGCAACAATCTTGCGACCGCCTTGATGCAGATCAATTCGAACGCCGACGAAGCCAACTCACTGCTCGACGAACAGCTCGCGCAGGACCCCGATGACGTCAACACCTTGACCAATCTCGGCCGCGTGCGTGCCGACGAAACCGATGTCGCGCGGCCACTCGAAGCGAGCCGCCGGGCCATTGCGCTGGCACCTCACAATCCGCTGGCGCTCAACAACTACTCGATGGCCAACCGGGAGGCGCAGAACTGGGCGGAAGCCGAGCGCGCGGCCCGTACCGCCTGCCAGTATGCCCCGAACGACGCCTCGATACGCGTGAACCTGGCGATGACGCAGCTCGTGCGCGGCAACTTCGCCGATGGCTGGGCCGATCACGAGTTGCGCTGGCAAGGTTCGAGCGAACTGAAAGCCGGTCGCCCGGTGTTTCCGAAGCCCGAATGGCGCGGCGAGCCGCTGGCCGGCCGCACGCTGCTGGTGTGGGGCGAACAGGGCATGGGCGATCTGCTGCAGTTCAGCCGCTATATCCCGATGCTCGCCGAACGCGTGCGCCGCGAAGGCGGCAAACTCCTGTGGAATTCGTTCCCGCAGATGGGCGCCCTGCTCGCTCGCAGCATGGCCGGGCACTATGACCAGTACACCGCGGGCGGCCCTGTCGAAGCGCTGCCGCCGTTCGATTACGAGATCTCGCTGGTCAGCCTGCCGTTGTTCTTCGCTACCCGCGAAGACACGATTCCCGGCCCGACGCGCTATCTGAGTTCCGAACCGGCCGCCACCGCGCGCTGGCGCGAACGCCTGGCCGGCGAGACGCGCCTGAAAGTCGGTCTGACCTGGACCGGCAGCCTCACGCACAAGCGCAATCCGTTCCGGCGCGTTGGCCTGGATCGCCTGGCGCGTCACTTCGGCGGCCTCGACAACGTGGCGTTCTACTCGCTGCAACCGGGCGCCGAAGCCGACGTCGCCGCCGCGCGCGAAGCCGGCTTCGAGGTGATCGACTTCACCCGCGAGTGGAAAAATTTCGACGACACCGCCGCTTTTGTCGACGCGCTCGATCTGGTGATCTCGGTTTGCACGTCGAGCGCGCATCTGGCCGGTGCGCTCGGCCAGCGCACCTGGGTGCTGCTGGATGTGAATCCGCATTGGGTCTGGCTGCTCGATCGCCGCGACAGCCCGTGGTATCCGAACACCACGCTGTATCGGCAGAAGCAGTTCAAGCAATGGGAGCCGGTGCTCGACGACATGCGCGCCGATCTGGCGAAACTGGCCGCCGCCCATCGGGCCGGGGCGGCCTGAGCATCGCGCGTCAGCGGGGCGTGCCGCTCTTCGGCGCGCTGCCCGCCGCCACCGCCGCGGCGAGACATTCGGGGCACATGCAGCGCCCGCGCGGGTCGAGCTGGTTGGCCGGCAAGGCCGGCAGCGCGTTGCACCAGCAATCGAATGGCTCGGTGTGGCGGCCGCAGTCGAAGGCGCAGCCGCAGCGCGGACAGCGCGCGTGCCGGACGGCATGCGGGGATGAAGCGGAGGCGGTCATGGCGGCGCGCTCCCAGGAAAGCCGGCGGCGGCAATGAAGAAATGATGCCACAGCGCGAGCTTCGCCCAAACGCCCCGCTCACGCGCCATCGGCAGGGTTGTCGCAAGATTTTCACGGAAATTGCCGCAAGATCGCGCATAAAGCACGCCAATTACGCCATGACGCGCGCATCTGTCGCAGGATTGCATCGCTGCCGGCCGCCACCTGGCGAAAACCCTGTTGCAGCGCGCTAGTCCTGTACAATTCGGCCTGTTTCGCCCGCGCTTTTACCAGCGCGCCTTTTCAGGCGTTTTTCGCCCCGTTTTCCTGTCCAGCCCCGCCGCCATGTCCGAGCCCATCGACCTCTCGCAGATCGCGCCTACCCTGAAAGCCGAAATCCTGGCCGAAGCGCTGCCCTACATCCGCCAGTACCACGGTAAGACCGTCGTCATCAAATACGGCGGCAACGCCATGACCGAAGAGCGTCTGAAGCAGGGCTTCGCGCGCGACGTGATCCTGCTCAAGCTCGTGGGTATCAACCCGGTCATCGTGCACGGCGGCGGCCCGCAGATCGACACGGCGCTGAAGAAGATCGGCAAGCAGGGCACCTTCATCCAGGGCATGCGCGTCACGGACGAAGAAACCATGGAAGTCGTCGAGTGGGTGCTCGGCGGCGAAGTGCAGCAGGACATCGTCACGCTGATCAACCACTTCGGCGGCCATGCGGTCGGCCTGACCGGCAAGGACGGCGGCCTGATCCACGCCCGCAAGCTGATGATGCCGGACCGCGACAACCCGGGTCAGTACATCGACATCGGCCAGGTGGGCGAAGTCGACGCGATCAACCCGGCGGTCGTGAAGGCGCTGCAGGACGACGCGTTCATTCCGGTGATCTCGCCGATCGGTTTCGGCGAAGACGGCCTGTCGTACAACATCAACGCCGACCTCGTGGCGGGCAAGCTCGCGGTCGTGCTGAACGCCGAAAAGCTCGTCATGATGACGAACATCCCCGGCGTGATGGACAAGGAAGGCAACCTGCTGACCGATCTTTCGGCGCGCGAGATCGACGCACTGTTCGAAGACGGCACGATCTCGGGCGGCATGCTGCCGAAGATCTCGTCGGCGCTGGACGCGGCCAAGAGCGGCGTGCGCTCGGTGCACATCATCGACGGCCGTATCGAGCATTCGGTGCTGCTGGAAATCCTGACCGAACAGCCGTTCGGCACGATGATCCGCTCGCACTAAGCGTCACACCAGGCTGTACTTGCTGCGCCCGGTTTCACGGGTCCGGCAGCAAACCGGCGGCGGCTTCACGCTGCCGCCGGCTTCTCTCTTCGCGCGACATACGCGCCTGCATTCGATGAACGCAGCACGATGACCCGCAGCACATCCGACACTTCCCGCCCGCTTCGTCGTCGCCCGCATGCTGCACGCGGCTCGCGCGGCGCCAGCGCGCCCGGCCGGCGCACGCCCATCTGGCTGTTCGATCTCGACAACACGCTGCATGGCGCCTCGCGCGCGATCTTCCCGGCCATCAACCGGGGCATGACGCAGTACATCATCGATGCACTGGGCGTGAGCCGCGATGCCGCCAACCATCTGCGCACCAGCTACACGCAGCGTTACGGCGCGGCGCTGCTCGGTCTCACGCGCCATCATCCGATCGATCCGCACGACTTTCTGAAGGTCGTGCACACCTTCCCCGATCTGCCCAACATGGTTCACGCCGAGCGCGGTCTCGCACGCACGCTCGCGGCGCTGCCGGGCCGCAAGATCGTGCTGACCAACGCGCCCGAAGCCTACGCGCGCGCCATGCTCGCGGAACTGGGTATCGAACAGCTGTTCGAGCGCGTGGTGGCGATCGAGCACATGCAGACGCGCGGACGCTGGCGCGCCAAGCCCGACCACGGCATGCTGCGCGCCGTGCTGCGCGAGGCGCGCGCGCCGCTCGCGGACGCCATCCTCGTCGAGGACACGCACGGGCATCTGAAGCGCTACCGGCGTCTGGGCATCCGCACGGTCTGGATCACTGGCCATCTGCCCGCGCATCTGGAGCGCTGCAGCCGGCCGCACTATGTCGATCACCGCGTTCGTTCGTTAAAATCCTTGCAGCGCGGCCTGCAGCACACGCCGCTGCGAGGCCGGCCGCGCGTCTGACGCGCGACTGCCCGCGCAATGGCAACGGCCGCAACCCTGACGCCCGACGGACCACGGGCGCAGCGCGCAGCACGACATGACATTCGCCGGATGCGCCCAGCGCACCCAGAGCGACGATAAACGGCAGGACTCAGCGGTACGGCGGCCCGATAACGCAATGGCCCGCCAGCCGCACTCAGGGGCGACATTCATGCAGCCGAGCCATTCGTTGGAAACGCGTGACGCAGTCGTAGCAGCAGAATCATCCGCAACACCTGAAGCCGCGCCGCGCCGCAGCCGTCCGAAGCCAGGCGAGCGGCGCGTGCACATCCTGCAGACGCTCGCGTCGATGCTCGAAGTGCCGCGCGGCGAGAAGATCACCACGGCCGCGCTCGCGGCGAAGCTGGGCGTCTCCGAAGCGGCGCTGTATCGCCATTTCGCCAGCAAGGCGCAGATGTACGAAGGGCTGATCGACTTCATCGAGCAGACGCTGTTCGCGCTGATCAACCAGATCGTCGCCAAAGAGCCGGGCGGCGTTTTGCAGGCGCGGGCGATCGCGCTGATGCTGATCCAGTTTTCCGCCAAGAACGCCGGCATGACGCGCGTGCTGACCTGCGAAGCACTGGTGGGCGAGCACGAACGCCTCGCCGAGCGCGTCAATCAGATGCTCGACCGGATCGAGGCTTCGCTGCGCCAATGCCTGCGCGTGGGCCTCGCCGAAGGCCGCGAAAGCGGCGCGCCCGCCCTGCCCGCCGGTTACGATCCGGCCGTGCGCGCGAATCTGATGGTGCGTTACGTGATCGGTTGCTGGCATCGCTATGCGCAAAGCGGCTTCACGCGCTCGCCCGCCGAACATGCGGATGAGCAGATTCGCGTGATCCTCGCGTAATCCCTCGCTAATACGCTCAAACCGGCCCGCGCGGCCGCTTTGCACTTTTTCCGATATACTCTGCATTCATTTTGCAATACCCACGCGCCGATTTGCTGACTCGATTGCGGGCGCGTGAACTCCCTGGACATGGGTCCGGCGGAGTTCGATATAAATGCGGCTAAAGAGGTCGTCAGCTGCGCCAACTCATTCGCACTCCGCGCTCGCCGACACCGTTTAGCCGCCCGAAAAACACAGGCGGAACGAATGGAATCGATCGGCATCGTCGCTCCTCAAACACTGCATTTCGACGAGCCTCTGCAACTGCAGAACGGCACGGCGCTGGCCGGGTACGACCTCGTGGTCGAGACCTACGGCACGCTCAATGCCACGCGCAGCAACGCGGTGCTCGTCTGTCACGCGCTCAACGCGTCGCACCACGTCGCGGGCGTCTACGCGGATAACCCCAAAGATGTCGGCTGGTGGGACAACATGGTCGGGCCGGGCAAGCCGCTCGACACCAACCGCTTCTTCGTGATCGGCGTGAACAATCTGGGCTCGTGCTTCGGCTCGACCGGCCCGATGAGCATCGATCCCGCCACCGGCAAGCCGTGGGGCGCGAAGTTTCCGGTCGTGACCGTGGAAGACTGGGTCGACGCGCAGGCGCGCGTGGCCGACCGCTTCGGCATCGAGAAATTCGCGGCGGTGATGGGCGGCAGCCTCGGCGGCATGCAGGCGCTGGCCTGGAGCCTGCGCTATCCCGACCGGCTCGGCCACTGCATCGTGGTCGCCTCCACGCCGAAGCTTTCGGCGCAGAACATCGCCTTTAACGAAGTCGCGCGTTCGTCGATTCTTTCCGACCCGGACTTCCACGGCGGCGACTACTACGCGCACAACGTCAAGCCCAAACGCGGCCTGCGCGTGGCGCGCATGATCGGCCACATCACCTATCTGTCCGACGACGACATGGCCGAGAAATTCGGCCGCGCGCTGCGCCGCGCCGAAGGCGCCGAAGCCGCCTACAACTTCAATTTCGACGTGGAATTCGAAGTGGAGTCGTATCTGCGCTACCAGGGCGACAAGTTCGCCGATTACTTCGACGCCAACACCTATCTGCTGATCACGCGCGCGCTCGACTACTTCGATCCGGCCAAGGATTTCGACGGCGATCTCACGCGCGCGCTCGCGCACACCAAGGCCAAATACCTGGTGGCGAGTTTCAGCACCGACTGGCGTTTCGCGCCCGCACGCTCGCGCGAGCTGGTGAAGGCGCTGCTCGATCACAAGCGTCAGGTGACTTACGCCGAGATCGACGCGCCGCACGGCCACGACGCCTTCCTGCTCGACGACGCGCGTTATCACAACGTCGTGCGCGCCTATTACGAACGTATTGCTGCTGAGGTGGGCGCATGAACCAGAGCGCTTTCGACAGTCTTTCCGCACGTCCCGACTTTCGCACCATCGCACGCTGGATCGAGCCGCGCTCGACCGTGCTCGACCTCGGTTGCGGCGACGGCGCGCTGCTCTCGCTGCTCGGCGAAGAGATGGAGTGCACGGGTTACGGCATCGAGATCAACGACGCGGGCGTGCTCGCCTCGACGAAAAACGGCATCAACGTGATCCAGCAGAATCTGGAAGACGGCCTGCGCCTGTTCGAAGACGCGAGTTTCGATTTCGCGATCCTTTCGCAGACGCTGCAGACCATTCACCAGACCGCCGCGATCCTGCGCGAGACCGCGCGCGTGGGCAAGGAATGCATCGTCTCGTTCCCGAATTTCGGTTACTGGCCGCACCGGCTTTCGGTGCTCAAGGGCCGCATGCCGGTGTCGAAGTCGCTGCCTTACCAGTGGCACAACACGCCGAACGTGCGGGTGCTCACGGTGAAGGATTTCGAGGCGCTGGCGCCCGAAGTGGGCATCGAAATTCTCGACCGCGCCGTGCTGCACGGGGGCCAGACCGTTCGTTGGGGTGTGAACTGGCGTGGTAGTCTTGCGGTCTATCGCGTGAAGAAACGCTGACGCCGGGACCGCGGCGCGCGCTTTTCACCGCATCCACCGATACACCGCGCCGCCGCTACCCGACGACATGCCGAATCCGCCCCAAGAGGCCACCACACAAGACGCGCACGACGCTCACGACGTCAACGCGCACGAAGACCATCCAGGCTGGCGCGCGTACCTGAACACGCACATGCTGATCTGCGTGTTCCTCGGCTTCACGTCGGGGCTGCCGCTTTTCACGCTGGTCTATCTGGTGCAGGCCTGGCTGCGCTCCGAAGGCGTCAATCTCAAGGAAATCGGCCTCTTCGCGCTGATCCAGTTTCCCTATACGTGGAAATTCGTCTGGGCGCCGCTGATGGACCGCTACGTGCCGCGTCTGCCGGGCTGGAAGCCGGGCCGCCGGCGCGGCTGGATGCTGGTCACGCAGATTCTGGTGGCGGGCGCGATCGCCGCGCTGGGCTTTGTCTCGCCGAAAGAATCGATCTGGACCGTGGCCGCGCTCACGGCGCTGGTGGCCTTTTTCGGCGCCAGTCAGGATATTTCGATCGACGCCTACCGGCGCGAACTGCTCAGGGACACCGAACAGGGTCTGGGCAACGCGGTCCACGTGAACGCGTACAAGATCGCCGCGCTGGTGCCGGGCTCGCTCGCGCTGATTCTCTCGGATCACCTGCCGTGGAGCACGGTGTTCGTCGTCACGGCGGCCTTCATGATTCCCGGCATGCTGATGACGCTCGTGGTGCGCGAGCCGGAAGTGCATGGCACGCCGCCCAAAAATCTGCGCGAAGCCATCGTACAGCCGTTCGCCGAATTCGTGAACCGCGACGGTCTCGCCGCTGCCCTCTTCGTGCTGGCGTTCATCTTTCTGTACAAACTCGGCGATACGATGGCCACGACGCTTTCGACGTCGTTCTTCCTCGATATCGGCTATTCGCGTACTGAAATCGGCGTGATCGCCAAGATGACCGCGTTCGGCGCGAGCCTTGCGGGCGGCATTCTGGGCGGCATCGCGCTGGTGAAGATCGGCATTGGACGCGGCCTGTGGATTTTCGGCTTTTTGCAGATGATCTCGACGCTCGGTTTCGCGTGGCTGGCCCAGCTCGGCCCCGGTTCGCCCACGCTGGCGCTGATCTACGACGCCGTCGTGACGGCGAGCCACGGCGTATCGCAGATCGCGGCGATCTTCGGCGCGCATGCGCAGCTCACGCTCGATCCGCGCGCGGTGGCGCTCGCGCTCGTCTACGGTTTCGAGACCTTCGCGACAGGCCTTACACTAGCCGCCTTCACCGCCTATATCGCGAGCACGACCGACCCGCGCTACACGGCCACGCAGTTCGCGCTGTTCACGAGCCTCGCCTCGGTGCCGCGCACGCTGGCCTCCGCCGCCAGCGGCTTTGTGGTCGCGAAAATCGGCTGGTTCGATTACTTCATCGCCTGCACGCTGCTCGCTCTACCGGGTATGCTCCTGCTCATTCGTATCGCCCCCTGGAGAAACCGGAAGTGACCCCGCCTCAGCATGCCGTTACCGCCTCCCGTCAGACGCACCGACGTCCGGGAGGCAGAAGCGTGCACGCCGCGGGGCCGCAGCGTGAGCGCCTTCGCACCGCCTTGCGCGCAATCGCGCTGATGCTGGTTGCCGCGCTGCCTGCGGGCTTTGCGCAAGCCACTGAAAACCCGGCTGCCAATACCGCCAGTTCCGCTTCGACACCCGCTCCCGCCGCGCTCTCCAGCGCCGCGGAAACGGCGGGCGCGACCTCGGCCAATGCGCCGACACTGCCGCCGCCGGGCAACAACCTCGGCAATACCGGCAATACCGGCAATCCCGGCACTCTGTCGCCCGCCCTGCAGAACGGCGGTCCGAGCACGGGCCGCGTGGTGCGCTTCGGCAATATCGGCGTATTCCGCAATCTGATTCCGTCGCCCGCGCTCGAAGCGCAAGCCGCCGCCGAATACAACGAGATCGTGCGCGGCGCCGCGCATTCGAAGCTGCTCTATCCAGAAAGCGATCCGCACGTGCAGCGCGTGCGCCAGTTCGTCGACCGGCTCGCGCCGTATTCGCTCAAATGGAGCGATCGGGTGAAGAACTGGAAGTGGGAAGTGGCCGTGATCCGCTCGCCCGATTTCCGCATGTACTGTCTGCCGGGCGGCAAGATCGTGGTGTACGGCGGCCTGCTCGACCGCGTCAAGCTCAACGACAACGAACTGGGCATGCTGCTCGGCCACGAGATCGCGCACGCGGTACGCGAGCATGTGCGCGAGCGTCTGGGCGAACAGCAGGCCGCGCAGATCGAATCGGGTGTGGTGCCGCAACTCTTCGGGCTGGCCGATCTGGGCGTGTTTCCGCTGGGTATCGGCTCGCGTCTGGTGGAAATGCACTATGGCCGCGCCGATGAAACCGAAGCCGATGTGATCGGCAGCGATATCGCGGCCCGCGCGGGCTTCGATCCGCGCGCGGCGCTCACGCTCTGGGACAAGCTCGCGGTGGCGACGAAGTCGGACCGCGATCAGGGCTTTATCTACGTGCATCCGTACACGCCGGCGCGGCGCGCGGATATCGCCAAGCGTCTCGCGGACATGATGCCGCTCTACGCGAAGGCCGTCGGCAAGCCGCTTAACGAATTGCCCGATTACCAGGGCATCGCGGCGGTGCAACGGCGCAAGGTGGTGGCGGCGCCCTGAGTTCGGGCGCGCGCCTGGCTGGCGATCGCTACGCCACGCTTACTTCTTCTTGACCTTCCAGTCGTAATCGACCGTCAGCGGCGCGTGGTCGCTGAACTTGATGTCGCGGAACACATCGGTGCGTTTCGCCGTGGCCGCGATGCCCGGCGTGGCGATCTGGTAATCGATACGCCAACCCACGTTCTTCGCATACGCCTGACCGCGATTGCTCCACCACGTGTACTGCTCGGGGCGCTGATCGAGCGTGCGGAACACATCCACGTAACCCACTTCGTCGAACAGTTGCGTGAGCCACGCGCGCTCTTCGGGCAGGCAGCCGGAGTTCTTCTGGTTGCCCTTCCAGTTCTTGATGTCGATTTCCTTGTGGACGATGTTCACGTCGCCGCACACGATCACTTCGCGCTCGCGGCTGAGTTCGGCCAGATGCGGCATGAACGCGTCCATGAAGCGATATTTGGCCTGCTGGCGTTCGTCGCCGCTCGAACCCGACGGCACATACACCGAGATCACCGACAGATTGCCAAAGCGCAGTTCCACATAGCGCCCTTCGGCGTCGAATTCTTCGCTGCCAAAGCCGATGATGACTTCGTCCGGCTCGCGGCGCGCGTACACGCCCGCGCCGCTATAGCCCTTCTTCACCGCATGCTGGAAGTAACCCTTGAAATCGTGCGGCGCGAGGAATTCGGGCGTCATGTCGTCCTGCGAGCACTTGATTTCCTGCACGCAGAGCACGTCGGCGTTCTGTTCGCCGAACCATTCGAAGAAGCCCTTCTTCGCCGCGGAGCGGATGCCATTGAGGTTCGCGGTGATCACACGCAGCATTTTTCTATCCTTGTTGGGGTTTCGTTTTCAGGCGATGAAGCAGGTTCGAGCTTGAGTTCCAGGCTTGAACATCACTCGATCTTCATGCCTTCGAGTTCGGGTTTCGCCGGCGGAAATTCGAGCTTCAGGCCTTCCATCAGGCGCAGCAGCAATTCGGCCACCATGACGTTGCGATGCGTCTTCGAATCGGCGGGAATCACGTACCAGGGCGCGTGCTCGCTCGACGTGGCCGCGAGCGCGTCGCGATAAGCGGCCTGATAAGCGTCCCAGTGCTTGCGCGCTTCGAGATCGGAGAGATCGAATTTCCAGTGCTTCGAAGGATCGTCGATACGCGCCTGGATGCGACGGCGCTGCTCGTCCTTCGAAATGTGCAGCCAGCATTTGATGATGGTCGTGCCGTTTTCCACCAGCATGCGTTCGAAGTCGCGAATCTGCGCGTAGCGGCGCTCGCATTCGGCCGCGTCGATCTGGCCCATCACGCGCGGCACCAGCACGTCTTCGTAGTGACTGCGGTTGAAGACCGCCAGTTCGCCGGCTGCCGGGACGTGCATATGCACGCGCCAGAGGTAATCGTGCGACGCCTCGATCGGCGTAGGCGCGCCAAACGGCACGATGCGCAGGCCGAGCGGATCGACTTCGTGGAACACGCCGCGAATGGTGCCGTCCTTGCCGCTCGTGTCCATGCCCTGCAGCACCAGCAGCACGCGCTGATGACGCTGCGCATGCAGACGCTCCTGCAGCACGTCGAGCTTGTCGCCAATCGCGGCGAGCCGCTCGCGATCGCTGTCCTTGCTGCCCGTGGAGAACGGCTTGGCCGACGGGTCGATCGCTTCGGGCGAGAAGGCATCGGCCTTCTTGTCGCCGAAATACGGCACGCGGAAATCGTCGAGGTTCGGGGAATTCGGGGACTTCGCCATCGCTTCGGTTCTCCTTGGTCAATCCGCCTCTTCAAGCGGCGAGGCGGCGTCGCACAACCTGCACGACGCCGCCTCGCCAATCTGCCGCTCGACAGCCCGTCAGACTATCAGCCCAGCTTCTTCTTCAGCAGTTCGTTGACCTGCTGCGGATTCGCCTTGCCCTTGGTCGCCTTCATGGCCTGGCCGATCAGCGCGTTGAAGGCCTTTTCCTTGCCCGCGCGGAATTCCTCGACCGACTTCGGGTTCGCGGCGAGCACCTCGTCGATGATCGCTTCGAGCGCGCCGGTATCGGAAATCTGCTTGAGGCCCTTCGCTTCGATGATGCGGTCCACGGCGGCTTCGTCGGTGGCCTTCTCGTCCCACATCGCCTGGAAGATTTCCTTGGCGATCTTGTTCGAGATCGTGCCGTCGGCGATACGCGCGAGCAGCAGCGCGAACTGCGCAGCCGAGACCGGCGATGCGCCGATGTCCAGACCTTCGCGGTTCAGTTGCGACGAGACTTCGCCCATCAGCCAGTTCGCGGCGGCCTTCGCCTGCGCGGCGCCTGCCTTGGCGACCACGGCCTCGAAATACGCGGCCATCGCCTTGCTCGACGTCAGCACGTTCGCGTCGTACGGCGTCACGCCGTATTGCTCGACGAAACGCGTCTGCATCGTGGCCGGCAGTTCGGGCATTTCGCCCTTCACGCGCTCGATCCACGCTGCGTCGATCGTGAGCGGCATCAGATCGGGATCGGGGAAATAACGGTAATCGTGCGCGTCTTCCTTGCTGCGCATCGAACGCGTTTCGCGCTTGTCCGGGTCGTAGAGACGCGTTTCCTGCACCACCGTGCCGCCGTCTTCGATCAGCTCGATCTGACGACGCACTTCGTACTGGATGGCTTCTTCGAGGAAGCGGAACGAGTTCAGGTTCTTGATTTCGGCACGCGTGCCGAACTCCTTCTGACCGACCGGACGCACGGAGACGTTCGCATCGCAACGGAACGAGCCTTCCTGCATGTTGCCGTCGCAGATGCCGAGCCACACGACCAGCGTGTGCAGCGACTTCGCGTAGGCCACGGCTTCCGCCGCGCTGCGCATTTCAGGTTCCGTAACGATTTCGAGCAGCGGCGTGCCCGCGCGGTTCAGGTCGATCCCCGTCATGCCCGCGAAGTCTTCGTGCAGCGACTTGCCGGCGTCTTCTTCGAGGTGCGCGCGCGTCAGATTGATGGTCTTCTCGTACGCTTCCTTGCCGGACTTTTCGTTGGCCGGCACCTGGATCGTGATCGTGCCGCCCTGCACGACCGGAATCTCGTACTGGCTGATCTGATAGCCCTTCGGCAGATCCGGGTAGAAGTAGTTCTTGCGCGCGAAGATGCTGCGCGGCGCGATCGTCGAACCGATCGCGAGACCGAACTGGATCGCGCGCTCGACGGCGCCGCGGTTCATCACCGGCAGCACGCCCGGCAACGCGAGATCGACGGGGCAGGCCTGCGTGTTGGCGGCCGCGCCGAACTGCGTCGATGCGCCCGAGAAGATCTTGGAGACCGTCGACAGCTGCGCGTGCGTCTCAAGACCGATAACGACTTCCCATTGCGTGCTCATGCTTTACACCCCTGCCGGCGCCTTGCGATGCCAGTCGGTCGCGCGCTGGAAAGCGTCGGCGACCTGCAGCATGCGGGCCTCGTTGAAATAGTTGCCGACGATCTGCAGACCGACCGGACGTTGCGCGTTCGCGCCTGCGCCGAAACCGCACGGCACGCTCATGCCGGGCAGACCCGCGAGGCTGGTCGACAGCGTGTAGATATCCGCGAGATACATCTGCAGCGGATCGTCGCCCTTCGCGCCCAGATCCCATGCCACGCTCGGTGCCACCGGACCCATGATGACGTCGCACTGCTTGAATGCTTCCTGGAAGTCCTGCGCAATGATGCGTCGGATCTTCTGCGCCTGCAGGTAGTACGCGTCGTAGTAGCCGTGCGAAAGCACGTAGGTGCCCACCAGAATGCGGCGCTTCACTTCGCGGCCGAAGCCTTCCGCGCGCGACTTCTTGTACATGTCGAGCAGGTCGGTGTACTGGTCGGCGCGATGGCCGAAGCGCACGCCGTCGAAACGCGACAGGTTCGACGAGGCTTCCGCCGGCGCGATCACGTAGTACACGGGAATCGACAGTTCGGTCTTGGGCAGCGTGACTTCCACGAGCGTGGCGCCGAGCGACTCGTAGGTCTTGAGCGCGGCGTCGATGCTCGCACGCACGTCGTCGGCCAGACCCGCGCCGAAGTATTCCTTCGGCAGGCCGATGCGCAGGCCCTTGAGCGGTTTGTCGGCGGTAGCGTCCGGCGTCCAGTTCTGGCCGAGGTGACGCGTGTAGTCTTCGTCCTCGCGCTGCAGGCTGGTGGAATCGCGCTCGTCGAAACCGGCCATGGCGTTGAGCAGCAGCGCGCAGTCGGCGGCGCTTTGCGCCATCGGGCCGCCCTGGTCGAGCGACGAGGCGAACGCGATCATGCCGTAGCGCGACACGCGGCCATACGTGGGCTTGATGCCCGTGATGCCGGTAAACGACGCAGGCTGACGGATCGAGCCGCCGGTATCCGTGCCCGTTGCGACGGGCGCGAGGCGTGCGGCCACAGCCGCGGCCGAACCGCCCGACGAGCCGCCCGGCACCGCGTTCTTGTCCCACGGGTTCTTCACCGCGCCGAAGTGCGAGTTCTCGTTGGACGAGCCCATCGCGAATTCGTCCATGTTGGCCTTGCCGAGCGTCACCATGCCGGCGCGTTCGAGGCGTGCGACCACCGTGGCGTCGAACGGGCTCACGTAGTTTGCAAGCATCTTCGAGCCTGCGGTCGAGCGCCAGCCGCGCGTCACGAACACGTCCTTGTGCGCGAGCGGGATGCCGGCGAGCGGGCCGGCGTGACCCGAGTGCAGGAGCGCGTCGGCGGCCTTCGCCTGGGCGATCGTCAATTCGGGATTGACGTCTACAAAGGCGTTCAGGTCTTGATGTGCCTCAATCCGGCCGAGGAAATGCTGGGCCAGTTCGACTGCGGAGCACGCCTTCGCGGCCAGTGCGGCGCGCAGTTCGGTCAAACTTTTGTCATGCATTGCGTGATTCCTGGAAGATCGTAACGGGGCGGTCACAACGATCGCACCGTCCGGGAGCGCCGCGCACATGCGCGGGCTGCGCCCCGCCAATTCGGGGGTGGCAACGTTTTCAGAAGTTAAGCTCAGATGACTCGAACTTCTTCGAAAACGCCGCCAAAATGAGCGTTTGTTTACTCAATCACACGCGGGACAAGGTAAAGTCCGTCCTGTACCGCGGGGGCGGGGCGCTGGAAGGCCTCGCGATCCACGGTTTCGGTTACCGCGTCCTCGCGCAGTCGCAGCGCGACGTCTTCGATCTGTTCGATCGGATGCGCGAGCGGCGCAATACCCGTGGTGTCCACGGCCTGCATCTGCTCGACGAGCCCGAAGAAGTTATTCAGGCTTTCGAGCGTATTGCTGGCCTCGGCGTCGGCCAGTTCGAGGCGCGCGAGATGCGCGATGCGCTTCACATCGGTCAGGGTCAGGGCCATGCGGTCACCGGAAAAAAATTGAGACTGGAGCAGCGCGCAAAAAACGGTGCTGCAACAGCGATTTATCGCGCCGGATCCGGGGGCGGAAGAAAGCCTCGACGAGGTCAAAAACTGCCATTCGGATCCTGCAAAACAGGCAAAATTATAAGGTATCATTACGCGTTCGACTCAAACCCGGACCGCCTTGCACCTGCCTTTCAACCCTGGTCGCAGCAATTTGCGCCCAGCAGGCGCGCAGCGGGGCCGCCTCCGGTAACCATTCCCGCAGTTTCAGGCTCCTCGCGGCGGCGCTTTCCGCCCGTCCTGAGGCTGTTATTTTTTCCGCTGCCGCCCGTGACCCGCTCGTCCCGTAGGTCGGCCACAAGCGAGACAGGATTTTTGAATGTTCGGTTTTCTGCGTAGCTACTTCTCCAACGATCTCGCGATCGACCTCGGCACCGCCAACACGCTGATCTACATGCGCGGCAAGGGCATCGTCCTTGACGAGCCGTCGGTTGTGTCCATCCGCCAGGAAGGCGGCCCGAACGGCAAGAAAACGATTCAGGCAGTCGGCAAGGAAGCCAAGCAGATGCTTGGCAAGGTGCCGGGCAATATCGAAGCCATCCGCCCGATGAAGGACGGCGTGATCGCCGACTTCACCGTCACGGAACAGATGATCAAGCAGTTCATCAAGACGGCACACGAATCGCGTATGTTCTCGCCGTCGCCGCGCATCATCATCTGCGTGCCCTGCGGTTCGACCCAGGTCGAGCGCCGCGCGATCAAGGAAGCCGCGCACGGCGCAGGCGCTTCGCAGGTCTACCTGATCGAAGAGCCGATGGCCGCTGCAATCGGCGCCGGCCTGCCGGTCTCGGAAGCCACCGGCTCGATGGTGGTCGACATCGGCGGCGGCACGACCGAAGTCGGCGTGATCTCGCTGGGCGGTATCGTGTACAAGGGCTCGGTGCGCGTGGGCGGCGACAAGTTCGACGAAGCGATCGTCAACTACATCCGCCGCAACTACGGCATGTTGATCGGCGAGCAAACCGCTGAAGCCATCAAGAAGGAAATCGGTTCGGCCTTCCCGGGTTCCGAAGTCAAGGAAATGGAAGTGAAGGGCCGCAATCTGTCGGAAGGCATCCCGCGCAGCTTCACGATTTCGAGCAACGAAATCCTCGAAGCGCTCACCGATCCGCTGAACCAGATCGTCTCGTCGGTGAAGATCGCGCTGGAACAAACGCCGCCGGAACTGGGCGCCGACATCGCCGAACGCGGCATGATGCTCACGGGCGGCGGCGCGCTGCTGCGCGACCTCGACCGCCTGCTGGCCGAAGAAACCGGTCTGCCGGTGCTGGTCGCCGAAGACCCGCTCACCTGCGTGGTGCGCGGCTCGGGCATGGCGCTCGAGCGCATGGACAAGCTGGGCAGCATCTTCTCGTACGAGTAAGCGCTGAGCGGCGGGTGCAGGCGGCGCGGTCGATGTCGATGCCAGCGCGCCTGCAATTGCCAGCGCAGGGTCGCCGGCAAATCCGCTACCATCGACGCGCAACGAACGTGAGAGGCGGCAGACATGCTGCCGCGCAGCACGGCGTCCCCGGGTTTCCGGCGTGACGCCGCCAATGCCTCGCACGTTTCACCGTTAGTTTCACCGAACCGCACACGCCCCCGGCGCCGACCATGGAATACAGTCCGCCGCCTTTATTCAAGCAAGGCCCTTCGGCACTCGCACGGCTGCTCTTCTTTGTCGTGCTGTCGATCGCGCTGCTGATCTCCGACGCGCGCTTCAAGACTCTCGAAGTCGTGCGCGGCGTGCTCGGCGCTGGCCTCTATCCGCTGCAACGCGCCGCGCTCGTGCCGCGCGACCTCTTTATGGGCGCCGCCGATCTGGCCGTCACCAGCGCCTCGCTGCGCCAGGACAACGCGCAGTTGCACGCGCGCAATCTCCAGCTTTCGCAGCAAGCCAATCAGGCCGCCTCGCTGGCCGCCGAAAACACGCATCTGCGCGCGCTGCTGCAACTTTCGCAGCGCATTGGCGCGCCTACGACGCCTGCTGAAATCCAGTACGACACGCGCGATCCCTTCACCCAGAAAGTGGTGATCGGCGGCGGTTCGCAGCAGGGTGTGCAGGACGGCGCGCCCGTGCTCAGCGAAGACGGCGTGATCGGTCAGGTCACGCGCGTATTTCCGATGCAGTCCGAAGTGACGCTCGTGACGGACAAGGACCAGGCCGTGCCGGTCGAAGTCGTGCGCACGGGCCTGCGCAGCGTGATTTACGGCACCGCCAAGGGCGATCTGCTCGATCTGCGTTTCGTGCCGATCAGCGCCGACCTGCAAAACGGCGACGAACTCGTGACCAGCGGCCTGGACGGCGTCTATCCGCAAGGTCTGCCGGTGGCGAAGGTCATTCGCGTCGATAAACAGGCCGATACGGCATTCGCGCGCGTGGTCTGCGCGCCGCTCGCCGCCGTGCGCGGTGCGCGCCAGGTGCTGGTGCTGCATTTCGTGCGCCAGGTGCCGCCGAATCCGGTCGAAGCCGCCGAGGCCGCAGCGGCAGCCGCCGCCGCCGAAGCCAAGGAAGCGAAGAAGAAGGCCGCGAAGGACAAGAAGGCCGACGACAAGTCGAAGGGCGCCTCGGCGCCTGCCGCCGCCAAGCCTGCCGCAAATGTTACGCAACCTGTGACGCCACCCGCTACGCAAGCCACGACGCAACCCGCACCGGCCAAACCCGCCGCGCAAGGGGGCCACTGATGGCGCGTCCGCAATACATTCTCCAGCCGGTCAACCCGTACTTCATCGCGTTCAGTCTCGCGGCGGCGTTCCTGTTGAACCTGCTGCCGTGGGGCAAACTGCCGGGCGTGCCGGATTTCGTCGCGCTCGTGCTGCTGTTCTGGAACGTTCATCAGCCGCGCAAGGTAGGCATGGGCATCGCGTTCTGCCTCGGCCTGTTGATGGACGTGCATAACGCCAACCTGCTCGGCGAACACGCGCTCGCCTACACGCTGCTGTCGTTCGGCGCGATCACGATTCACCGCCGCGTGCTGTGGATGTCGATCGGCGTGCAGATGTTCGCCGTCACGCCCCTGCTCGTGGGCGCGCAGGTCGTGCCGTTCGTGATCCGCCTGTTGATGGGCGCATCCTTCCCCGGTTGGGGCTATCTGATCAGCGGCTTCGTCGAAGCCGTGCTGTGGCCGGTCACCAGCCTGTTGCTGCTGCTGCCGCAGCGCCGCCCCGTCGATCCCGACGATACGCGGCCCATCTGAGCGGCCGCGTGCCGCTCACCGTTGAAAGTCGCAACCGATGACCACCTCTTCCTACCGGCCCGCCGCAGCGCTCGCGCGAGGCGCGGGCTTCGGCGTATGAGCGCATGACCGAATTCAAGGACACCCAGCAGCAGCTCACGAAGTACCGCCTGCGCGTCGCGGCGGCGGGACTGTTCGTGTTCGTCTGCTTCGGCCTGATCGCGTTCCGTTTCCTCTATCTGCAGGTCTGGAACCACAGCAAATACTCGCTGCAGGCCGACGAAAACCGCATTTCCGTCGCGCCCATCGTGCCGAACCGCGGCATCATCACGGACCGCAACGGCGTCGTGCTGGCGAAGAACTATTCCGCCTACACGCTGGAAATCACGCCCTCGAAGCTCACCGATACGCTCGACAACACGATCGACCAGCTCTCGACCGTGATCCCGATCGATGCGCGCGACCGTCGCCGCTTCAAGAAGCTGCTCGAAGACTCCAAGAACTTCGAAAGCCTGCCGATCCGCACGCGCCTGACCGACGACGAAGTCGCCCGCTTCACCGCCCAGCGCTTCCGTTTCCCGGGCGTGGAAGTGCGCGCGCGCCTGTTCCGCCAGTACCCGCTCGGCACCACGGCCGCGCACGTGATCGGCTATATCGGCCGGATTTCGCAGCGCGACCAGGAACGTATCGACGATCTCTCGGACAAGAACGACAGCGATCCCGAGCACTACGATCCGCGTCTGGACGCGAACAACTACAACGGCACCGACTACATCGGCAAGATCGGCGTCGAGCAGAGCTACGAAACCGAACTGCACGGCCTGACCGGCTTCGAGGAAGTGGAAGTGACGGCGGGCGGGCGCCCGGTGCGCACGCTTTCGCGCACGCAGGCCACGCCGGGCAACAACCTCGTGCTGTCGATCGACATCGGTTTGCAGCAGGTGGCGGAGCAGGCTTTTGCGGGCAAGCGCGGCGCGCTCGTGGCGATCGAGCCGTCGACGGGCGACATTCTGGCCTTCGTTTCCGCGCCCAGTTTCGATCCGAACTCGTTTGTGGACGGCATCGACCAGCAGACCTGGGACGAGCTCAACAACTCGCCCGATCACCCGCTGCTGAACCGTCCGTTGCACGGCACCTATCCGCCGGGCTCGACCTACAAGCCGTTCATGGCGCTGGCCGCGCTCACGCTGCACAAGCGCACGCCGCAGTGGGGTTTCTCGGACCCCGGCTATTACATGTTCGGCGGCCACCGCTTCAATAACGACGTGCGTTCGGGTCAGGGCTGGGTCGACATGAACCGCGCGATCATGGTGTCGAACGACACCTACTTCTTCATGCTCGCGCACGACCTGGGCGTGGACGCCATCGCCAACTTCATGAAGCCGCTGGGCTTCGGCCAGTTGACCGGCATCGACATTTCGGGCGAAGCGCGCGGCATCCTGCCCTCGACGGAATGGAAGCGGAAAGCCTACAAGAAGCCCGAGCAGCAGAAGTGGTACGAAGGCGAAACGATCAGTCTGGGCATCGGCCAGGGCTACAACTCGTTCACGATCCTGCAGCTCGCGCACGCCACGGCCACGCTCGCCGATAACGGGATCCTGATGAAGCCTCACCTCGTGAAGGAAATCGAAAATCCGATCACGAAGGAAGAGCATCTGACCGTGCCGAGCGAAAGCGGGCGTCTGGATGTGAAGCAGTCCGATATCGATGTCGTGAAGCGCGGCATGGAAAACGTGACGATGAATCCGTCGGGCACGGCGTACAAGCTGTTCCAGACCGCGCCGTACACATCGGCGGGCAAGACCGGTACGGCGCAGGTGTATTCGCTGCAGGGCGCGAAGTATCAGGCGCATGCGGTGGCCGAACATCTGCGCGACCACGCGCTCTTCACGGCGTTCGCTCCGGTCGACAAGCCGCAGATCGCGCTGGCGCTGATCGTCGAAAACGGCGGTTGGGGTGCGCAGTCCGCCGGTCCGATCGCGCGCCGCGTGCTCGACTACTGGCTCGTCGATCGGCTGAAGCCGGGCGCCGAACAGGCTGCCGTCGCGGCCGCGGCATCGGCGACGCAGGATGCGTCCGCGCCGGTGATCGGCCTGCCGCCGCAAGGGGCTTCGGCGCCTGCGGCAGCGTCCGGTGCATCGGCGGCATCGGGCGTGCCTGCTGCGACCGTGCAGCCGATGGTGCGCATCGCGGCCGGCTTCACGCCGCTGCCGATTCCCGGCGCGGCGTCCGCTGCCGAAGCTGCTTCGGCGGCTTCCGCCGCGCAGGCGGCATCGGGCGCGAATGCGGCACCGATTACCGCACCGAGTACCGCACCGAACGCGGCGTCGAATGCCGCAGCGGGCGCTCAATCCGCCAGCAAAAATGCCGCGTCCGCAGATTCCGCCGACGCAGCGACCCGCAACACGGACGACGACGCCCCGGCCCAGCGCCCCGCCGCCGCGTCCTTGCCGCGCCATTTCGGCCCCGGCCCGCATCGTCCGCGCCGCCCGGCTCATGCGCCCGCGGCCGCCACGCTCGCGCCGCCGCCCAAGCCCGCCACGGGCGGCATCGACGAGTAAGGAGTTCCCATGCCTCTTCTCCAGTTCGACAAGATCGACAAGCGCGCCGTGCTCGACACGCTGCGCAAGATGTTCCTCGGCTTCGACCGCCCGCTCGCGCTCACCGTGTTCCTGCTGCTGTGCGTGGGCATCGTCACGCTCTACAGCGCGAGTCTGGACGTGCCTGGCCGCGTCGAAGACCAGCTGCGCAACATCATGCTGACCTTCGTGCTGATGTGGGGCCTCGCCAACGTGCCGCCCAATACGCTGATGCGCTTCGCGGTGCCGATCTACACCTTCGGCATCGCCTTGCTGATCGCGGTGGCGGCGTTCGGCCTCACGCGCAAGGGCGCGAAACGCTGGATCAACGTGGGTGTGGTGATCCAGCCGTCGGAGATCCTGAAGATCGCCACGCCGCTGATGCTCGCGTGGTACTACCAGCGCCGCGAAGGCGTGATGCGCTGGTACGACTTCCTCGTGGGCTTCATCATCCTGCTCGTGCCGGTCGGCCTGATCGCCAAGCAGCCGGACCTGGGCACCGCCGTGCTGGTGTTCGCTTCGGGCTTCTTCGTGATCTATTTCGCGGGGCTGTCGTTCAAGCTGATCGTGCCGGTGCTGATCGCGGGCATCATCGCGGTGGCGTCGATCGCCGCGTTCCAGGACAAGATCTGCCAGCCGCAGGTGAACTGGCCGCTCATGCACGACTACCAGAAGCACCGTATCTGCACGCTGCTCGATCCCACGTCCGATCCGCTCGGCAAGGGTTTCCACACGATTCAGGCCGTGATTGCGATCGGCTCGGGCGGCCCGCTCGGCAAGGGCTGGCTCAAGGGCACGCAGTCGCACCTGGAGTTCATCCCCGAAAAGCACACCGACTTCATCTTCGCGGTGTTTTCCGAGGAATTCGGCATGGCGGGCGGCATCGTGCTGCTCACGCTCTATATGTGTCTGATCGCGCGCGGGCTCTATATCGCGGCCAATGGCGCGACGCTCTTTGGGCGATTACTGGCCGGCTCGCTGACGATGGCGTTCTTCACCTACGCGTTCGTGAACATCGGCATGGTGAGCGGAATTCTGCCCGTGGTGGGTGTGCCGCTGCCGTTCATGAGTTACGGCGGCACTGCGCTCACGACGCTCGGTATCGCCATCGGGCTGATCATGAGTGTCGGGCGGCAGAAGCGGCTGATGCAGAGCTGACGGCCTGCACGGTTTGCGCCTGGATTCGCGCCTGGATTTGCGCCTGGAAAACAAAAACGCGCCGGTTTCGACCGGCGCGTTTGCGTTTGGGGACGCGCATTACTGCGACTGCGCCGGCGCGGCCTTCTGCAGTTGCGCGCTCAACTGCTGAAACTTCAGGCGCGCCACCGGATCGCCCTGCGCCGCCGCCGCCGCGTAGTAAGCCCGCGCGACGTTGAGGTTCTTCGGCACGCCATCGCCGCCGCGCTCGTAGAACGAGCCGGTCACGTATTGCGCCGTCATGTCGCCGCCTTCGGCGGCCTTCTTGTACCAGTAGAACGCCTGCTTGTTGTCGCGCCCGGTGCCGCGTCCGTCGAGGAACTGGTTCGCGAGCGCGAGTTCCGCCTGCACGTGGCCCTGGTTCGCGGCCTTGAGGAACCACTGGTGCGCTTCGACCGGATTGCGATCGACGAAGTCGCCATCGTCGTACATCTTGCCGTACACGTATTGCGCGTGGGACATGTTGGCGTCCGCCGCCTTGCGCAGCCATTTGCGGCCTTCGCTCACGTCCGCCGCGCCGCCTTCGCCGTTGAGCAGCATCATCGCGTAGTTGAATTCGGCGAGCCGATTGCCGTGCGCCGCCGCGCCCTGGAATTCGGTGCGGGCGACCGCGAGATTGCCGGCGTTGTAATCGGCGACGGCGCTGGCCGTCTGCGGATCGGATTCCGCGCTCACCGAAGGCTGGCCGCCCGTGCCCGCCGCGCAGGCGACGGCGCTCGCGCCCGAAAAAGCCAACGCAAACGCCCAATGGCGTACCGCTGCAGAACGACGCTTCATGCGCGCGCCTCCTGCAGTGCCTGACGCGTCGCACGCACCAGCCACATCACATCGGCGGCGAGCGCAATGAAGCTAAAGCCCATTTCGCGATACTGCTTCGCCTGCGCCGCGTCCATCGCGAAGATGCCCGACGCCACGCCCGCAGCACGCGCCGCCGCCGCGATGCGCACCATTGCCGCCGCGACATCGGGATGCTTCGAATCGCCCAGATGACCGAGGCTCGCGGCCAGATCCGCCGGACCGACGAACAGGCAATCGACGCCCGGCACCGCAGCGATCTGCTCGACGTTGGCCAGCGCCTGCGCCGACTCGATCTGCACGATCGAGGCGATCTGCGCATTGGCGCCGTGCAGATAGTCGCGCCGCATGCCGTAGGCCGCCGCGCGCACCGCGCCCGCGACGCCACGCTGGCCGTCCGGGGTATTGGCATCGGGATATTGGGTGGTGCTGACCGCCTGCCGCGCCTCCTCGGCCGAACCGATATTGGGGAACATCACCGTGCGCACGCCGGCATCGAGCACGTGCTTGACGAGCCAGGGCTCGTTGGCCGCCACGCGCACGACCGGCTCGGTCGGCATATGCGCGGCCGCGATGGCACGCAGTTGCGCGATGGTGTCACCGCTGTCGTTGGGCGTGTGCTCCATGTCGATCAGCAGCCAGTCGAAGCCGGCATGCGCCAGCGCCTCGGCAGCCGTTTCGCTGCCCATCGACAGCCAGAGGCCGAACAGCGGTTCCGCCTGCTTGAGGCGTTCCTTGAGGGGATTGGTGAAGGTGCTCATCGCCGTGCTCCCGGCGAGGCTGCGGGAACCGTGCGTCCCGCGCGGGCCACCCGGCCCGGCAACGCCACGGCCGGCATGTCTCGCTTCGCTATGTGGTTATGTGAGCGGCGGCGCCAGTGCCCGACGCCGCCTTGCGAAAGCGATCATACCGCGCCAAAAGTACGCAGGCCGGGTGGAAAACCCGGCCTTGCGCGGCGCTTCAAGTGCGTAACTACGCTGGCATTGCAGGCGCAATGCACGGCCGTCAGTCGCGGATGACTTCGGCCCAGCAGTTCGGCGTTTCGTACAGGCGCACCTTATGCAGCTGCAGATTCACGCCGTAGTGCGCGTCGTAGACGTTCGCGAGGATTTCGAACGCGATGGCCGCGAGGTTTTCCACGGTCGGGATACGGTCGATCACGACGGTCTTGTGGCCGGGCAGCGTTTCGAGGAAACCGCGCACCTGCGTGTCGCCTTCGAAGACGAGGAACGCGTGGTCCCACAGATCGACGAGATGCTGGTTCGCGAGCGCCTTCACATCGGCGAAATCCATCACCATGCCGCGGTCGGGCGCGCCTTCCGTTTCGACGGTGTCGCCTTGCAGCGTGATTTCGAGCACATAGCGATGGCCGTGCAGATTCCTGCACTGGCTGCGGTGGTCGGGAATGCGGTGGCCCGCATCGAATTCGAGTTTTCGGGTGATCGTCAGCACGGCTGCTTCAACGGAAAAAGGCAAAATTCAGGGAATATTCAGGTACTTGTGAGTCTGCATCGACAGGCGCCACTGCGGATGTCGCTTGCACCAGTCGATCGCGAGCTTGGTGTTCAGGTCGCGCGAGGGACCGTCCATCGGCTGGACCAGGAAATACTCGAAGTCGAGCTTCGCGTAATCGGCCAGACGCTGGTTGTCCTGCGGCACCACGACCTTCAGTTCGTTGCCCTTCGTGACCACGAGCGGCGCGTCGGCCTTCGGGCTCACGCAGATCCAGTCGATGGTTTCGAGCACCGGCAGCGAACCGTTGGTTTCGATGGCGATCTCGAAGCCCGCCGCGTGCAGCGCATCGACGAAAGGCTGATCGATCTGCAGCATCGGCTCGCCGCCCGTGCAGACCACGAAGCGGTTGTTCTCGCCTTCCGGCCACAGCGACGCGATCTTCGCGACCAGTTCCTCGGGCGTGCGGAATTTGCCGCCGTTCTCGCCATCGGTGCCGACGAAGTCGGTGTCGCAGAAACGGCACTGCGCGCTCTCGCGGTCTTCCTCGCGGCCCGACCACAGATTGCAGCCGGCGAACCGGCAGAACACGGCCGGACGCCCGGCGTTCGCGCCTTCGCCCTGCAACGTGTAGAAGATTTCCTTTACCGCGTAAGTCATGCTGCTGCCTGGTTTGATACCTGTGCTGCCGGGGCGCGGTACGTACGTGCAGTGACTGCGGTACGTGCTGGATCGCGCTCGCCTGGCGTCGACGGGAAGACTCGTGGGGAGCCGGTGCTTGCGGGCGTTATTGTGTCGCGTTTGCGGCGGGTCTGCTTGCTTGCTGCTTTACTGCTGCCTGCGCGTCACGCGTCGTGTTACGAAGGGCGCTGCCCGTGCGCCGCTTCGTTTGTCATTCGATACTGCGTTTGCCGTTCGGTGCAGCGCCTTCAGACCGGCGCTTCCGTCACCTGCTCGCCGGCCAGATACGCTTCGTAGCCGCGCTTGCGCAGCTTGCAGGCCGGGCATTCGCCGCAGCCGAAGCCCCATGCGTGCAGCTCGGCGCGCTCGCCCACGTAGCACGTATGGGTTTCCACGCGCACCAGTTCGACCAGCGCCTCGCCACCGAGTTGCTCGGCGAGTCGCCATGTATCGCCCTTATCGAGCCACATCAGCGGCGTTTCCAGCACAAAGCGGGTGTCCATGCCGAGGTTTAGCGCGACTTGCAGCGCCTTCATGGTGTCGTCGCGGCAATCGGGATAGCCCGAAAAGTCGGTTTCGCACATGCCGCCCACCAGCACGCGCAGGCCACGCCGGTAAGCGATGGCCGCCGCGATCTGCATGAACATCAGGTTGCGGCCGGGCACGAAGGTGTTCGGCAGGCCGCTTGCGGCCGTTTCGATCTCGATCTCGCGCGTCATGGCGGTATCGCTGATCGAACCGAGCACGGACAGGTCGATCATGTGATCGTCGCCGAGGCGTTCGGCCCATTCGGGAAACTCGCGCGCGATGGCGGCGCGAAAGCCCTCACGGCACTCCAGTTCGACGCGATGACGCTGGCCGTAATCGAAGCCGAGCGTCTCGACGGTTTCGTAACGGTCGAGCGCCCAGGCGAGGCACGTCGCCGAGTCCTGGCCGCCGGAAAACAGCACGAGCGCGCCGTTTCTGGTTTCTGTTCGAGTCACCGTGAAACTCCGAGTTGAGAGGTTCCGCGCGGTCGCAAGCCTTCAAAACCCGCCGGGCGGACCGGCCCGGGCATGTCGCCCACCGGCCCAAGCAGTATAGGCCGCAGCCTGGTGGCCGATATCGGCGCCACTTTATACCGCTGATACCGGATGCCTTGCATCGCCTGCTGCGGGAGGACTCACCAGCACACAGGGGACCGCCAATGAAAAAGCCCCAGGAATCGAACGATCTCCTGGGGCTCTGCATTCTGGTGGCCTGGGTCGGAATCGAACCAACGACACGCGGATTTTCAATCCGCTGCTCTACCAACTGAGCTACCGGGCCAACGAAGAAGGCAAAGTATATAAGCCTTTTTCGGTTTGCGCAAGCCCCTTCTCAAAACTTTGTGAAGAGACTGCGCTGAAACTGCGATTGAATCAGCGGCTGAGGAAAGCTCACTCGCCCTTGCTCTTGCCCAGATCGACGCCAAGCTGCTTGAGCTTGCGATACAGGTGGGTGCGTTCGAGCCCGGTTTTCTCCGCCACGCGCGTCATGCTGCCGTTCTCGCGTGCGAGGTGGTACTCGAAGTACGCACGCTCGAACGCGTCGCGGGCATCGCGGAGCGGAATGTCGAACGAGATCGACGCCGTCTGCGCGGCGCTCACGCCAGGCGAGCCTTCGACGCCCAGCACCGGCAACGCCGCCGCCGAGGCCACCACGGCCGGGCCGCCCGCCACCGGTTTCGCGCCAGGCGCGCCCGCCGCCGGCGCTGCCGCGGCCGTGCCGCGCGCGAGACCCTGCTCGACGGCCTTGAGCAGCTTTTGCAGCGCGATCGGTTTTTCGAGGAAGTTGAGTGCGCCGATCTTGGTCGCCTCGACCGCCGTGTCGATGGTCGCGTGTCCCGACATCATGATGACCGGCATCGACAACTGACCTTGCGCCGCCCACTCCTTCAGAAGCGTCACGCCATCGGTATCCGGCATCCAGATATCGAGCAGCACCAGGTCCGGCACCTGACGCTGACGGAATTCACGCGCCTGCTGCGCGTCCTCCGCGAGCTCCACGACGTGTCCTTCGTCGCTGAGGATCTCCGAGAGCAATTCCCGGATGCCCATTTCATCGTCTACCACCAGGATGGTTGCCATTTACGCTGCCCTTGTCTGCACTGTTGCTTTTGTTCCTTGCTCCGCCGCTGCGCGCGAACTACTGGCGCCCGGTTTGCCCGTTGCGGCATCCGGTGCGGTGTCATCGGCGAGCTGGAGAAAGAGAATCGAGATCTGCGCGCCTTCTATCACATCGCCCGCTTTCATGCGATTACGAATGTCGATACGCGCGCCGTGCTCGTCGACGATCTTCTTGACCATCGCAAGCCCGAGTCCTGTTCCTTTGGCCTTGGTCGTCACGTAGGGTTCAAACGCGCGCGTAAGAATGCGCGCCGGAAAACCCGGCCCGTTGTCCGACACCGTGAGACGCACCGCGACGCGCGTGCGGCCTTCCGCATCCGGATCGCCGTATTCTACGGCCCGCGTCTCCAGCGTCACACGTGGCGTGGCGACATCGGCCACCGCATCCTGCGCGTTCTGCAGCAGGTTGTGAATGACCTGACGCAATTGCGTGGCGTCGCCGCGTATCACCGGCAGATTCGACAGCTCCACCTTGATCGCGCTCTTGCCTTCTTCGGCGCCGTAAAGCGTGAGCACTTCGCTCACCAGATCGTTCAGTTGCAGGCTCGCGAGCACCGCCGGCGGCGTGCGCGCGTAGTCGCGGAAATTGTCGACCATCTGCTTCATCGCGGCGACCTGATTGACGATCGTGGTCGCGCCGCGCTTGAGCACTTCGGCATCGGACGGCCCGAGCTTGTCGGTCAGCTTCATCTGCAGGCGTTCGGCGGAAAGCTGGATCGGCGTGAGCGGATTCTTGATCTCGTGCGCGAGACGCCGCGCGACTTCGCCCCACGCGACCGAGCGCTGCGCCGAGATCACGTCGGAAATATCGTCGAACACCACCACGTAGCCCGAGGTCTGCATGTCGCCGGCGTCGCGCCCGGTGTCCGACACCAGACGCGCGCCGCGCACCAGCAGCGTCAGCGGATCGGTTTCGCCCGCAACGGGTACGGAGAACTGCTGCTGCCAGTGGCCGCGATCGACGCTACGGTCTTCGCCGTCGCGCCGCGACGCTTCCTGATCGGCGAAGGCCTTGCGCACCATCGCCGCGAAGTCGCCGAGCGCCGCGACGTGATCGATCGGCAGGCCCAGCTGCGTCTCGAACGGATGACGGAAGATGCGTTCCGCGCCGGGGTTCGCCGTGGTCAGGCGGAACTGCCGGTCGAACACGAACACGCCCGCCGTGAGGTTGGCGAGAATGCTTTCGAGATAGGCCTTCGAATGTTCGAGCGCGACGCGGTTCTTCTCCACCGCAAGGCGCGCTTCGGATAGCTGGCGCGTCATCGCGTTGAAGGACTGCGTGAGGAAGCCCAGTTCGTCGCGCGACTTGATTTCGCGTTTAGGCGTGTAGTCGCCTTCGGCCACTTCCTTGGTGCCCTGCGCGAGCAGGAACAGCGGCCGCGCCAGCTGGTTGCCGAGCGCGAGCGCCAGCATCATCGCCACGAAGGTCGCGAGGAACAGCGCGAGCGTGAGCGTGCCGATGTACATCTTGCGCAAGCCCGTGCGGCCCAGCGCCTTTTCCTGATATTCGCGATAAGCGCGCTGCACCGCATCCGCGTTGCGCGCGAGCGCGGCGGGCACGGGTTGTTCGAGTTGCAGGAAGCGTTCGGCGGGTTGCAGGTCGGTGGTGTTGCCGTCGGGAATGCGCGTGACCACGCGCAGCCGCAACGCGCCCTTCGGACCATGCAGACGCGGATCGCCATCGACTTCGCCTTCGATCGCCGCATAGCCGCGCCCGCGCGCCTGATCGATCATCAGCTGCGAAGGCAGATCGGCCGGCATCAGCGAGGAGAAGTTGCTCGATGCCTGCGCCACCACATGCATATCGGGCGCGGCGCCCGACATGCTGCGCACCGGCTCGACGATGGTCGCGTCCTGCACGCCGAACTGGTCGCGCGCGCGCAAAAGCGTGAGCGTCGTGCCCGCCGAATCGCCGTTGGCGATCTGCTCGGCCATCAGGCGGCCCTTGGTCTGCAGATCGGACAGCGAGGCGTCGAGCATGCCGCGCCCGAGATTGAGGCCCGCCGTGAGCGCGGTTTCCACGTTCACGTCGAACCACGATTCGATCGAGCGCGACACGAACTGGTACGACACGATGTAGATGATGCCGCCCGGCACCACGCCCACCAGCGCGAAGAAGAACGCGAGTTTGGCCAGCAGCCGCGTGCCGAACTTGCCGCGCCGCAGACGCACGGCGATCACGATCACGAGCGCCGTCACCACGGACAGGAAGACGATCGCCACGCCGATATTGGCCGCGTAGAGCCAGCCGTAATAGCGGTCGAAGAATTCGGTATTGGCGCTCGCGGCCGCGAGCAGCACGAGCAGCAGCGTCGCGGTGAGCGCGACGGTCGAGACCAGCAGCCTGACGACGAAGCTGCTGAAGCTGCCTCCGGTGGCGCGGCGCACTTTATCTAGCACGATCGGTCACCGTGAATCCAAAGCGCTTCCAGTCGGAAGCGAGATTCCAGTCGCGGTTGTTGACCGCGTCGATCTGGAAAGGTTTGGGCATGAGCGCCACGTCGAGTTGCATGCGCACCGAAGCCGTATAGGTCTCGCCCGGATGCACCTGGTTGCGCTCGATCACATGCCACGAGGTCACGTGCTTGATGACGGCCAGCGCTTCCGAAAGCGTCGAAAAGCCGAGCTGCAGCCCGCCGCTGGAGACGCGGTACTCGCGCGTGAGCGGCTGGAACGACAGGCGGATGCTTTGCGACACGCTTGCGGGCTGTTCGTCGAACCAGTACCAGCGCGGGCGCGTGAGTTCGAAATCGGTGGTGAAGTAGAGCGGAATGCCCTTGTTGACCGCGTCTTCCAGGCTGCTGTTGAGCTCGAAATCGAAGCGGGCGTCGAGGCTCCAGCCGCTGCTGTCGGCCTGCAATGAGGCGCGCTGCACCGAAATCGAATCGGCGCGCGCGGGCGTGACGGCGAGCAAGCCGAAGGTCAGCGCGAGCCAGAGCAGGGCCGCGAAGCGCAGCGGGAAGAAGCGTTTAATGGTCACCGTTTCTGAAAGCGCGCGTAGAAGAAACCGTCGTGATCTGCGGTGCGATCGGGAACGGGGCTGGCGCTTGTGCCGAGGTCGGTACTTGCGTCGGCTTCGCGCCCGGCGGGCAGCAGTTGCCCCGGCGCGTCCAATCGTACCGCATCCGCGTGGGTGCTTTCAAACCAGCGCGCCTGGGCTTCGCCTTCCTCGGGGAAGATCGAGCAGGTGACGTAGAGCAACTCGCCGCCCGGCTTGAGCAGACCCCACAGCGCATCGACGATACGGCGCTGTTCCTGCGCGAGCGCCGCGATGTCGTTCGCGCGGCGCAGCCAGCGGATATCGGGATGGCGACGCACGATGCCCGAAGCCGAGCACGGCACGTCCGCGAGAATGCGATCGAACGGCTGGCCGTCGAACCATGCGTCCGGCACGCCGGCATCGCCGATCACGACGCGGCCGATACGGGCCGGGGCATCGTCAGCGTTGTGCTCCGCGAAACCCAGCCGCGCGAAGTTTTCGCCGATTCGCGAGGCGCGCACGGCGTCGCTTTCCAGCGCGATCAGGTCGATATCGGCGAGTTCGAGCAGATGGCCGCTCTTGCCGCCGGGCGCCGCGCACGCGTCGAGCACGCGCATGCCGTCACGCACGTCGAGCGCGGTTGCAGCGAGCTGCGCGCCCGCGTCCTGCACGGACACATCGCCGGCCATGAAACCGGGAATGCGATCGACGGGCAAGGGCGAAGCCAGACGCACGGCGTACTCGCCGATCTGCGTCGCCGCGATATTTTCGGCAGCGAGGCGTTGCACGTAATCGGCCGCGTTGGTGCGGCGCGCGTTCACGCGCAGCGTGAGCGGCCCGTGCGTGTTGCCCGTTTCGAGAATCGTCTGCCACTGGTCGGGCCACGCGCGGCGGATCGCGTCGATCCACCATTGCGGATAGTTCCAGCGCGCGACTTCGTCGGCCTGCGCCGCCGCCAGCGCGCTCTCGCGCTCGCGCAGGAAACCGCGCAGCACGGCGTTCACGAGGCCCTTCGCAAAAGCACTTTCGCGGCGCGCGCCAATCGCGCGCACAGCCTGGTCGACCACGGTGAAAGGCGTGTAGGCCGCATGCGCTTCGTCATCGACGAGCAGTGCCAGCGCGCACGCCAGCAGATTCGTCACGTGCGCGGGCGGCGCCTTGCTGATGCGCTGCCTGATCAGATAATCGACGATGCCAAGACGACGCATCGTGCGATAGGCGATGTCCTGCACCGCACCGCGCGCCATCGGCGTGAAATCGGCCGGCAAGGCGGCGAAGACGCTCGATAGCGCTGCCGGCAAAGCCGAACCCGCGCGCACCGCACCGACGGCGTACGCAGCCTGGTCGAGCGCGAAGCCGAGCGAGTCGGGGGCCAGATGCACGGCCTGCTGGCTTTCGGTTCCGCTCGGCGAGCCCTGACGTGAGCCCGGACGTGAGCCCGGACGCGAGCCCGAACGTGAAGCGGGACGTTTGGCGTGAGCAGGACCGGACGGGCGGCGGGAAGAACTGGATGTCATGAAGAAACCGGATGCGGCCGCACCGTGGCGCGGCAAATGGAGCACAAGCGACCCATTGTAGCGTGGCGCGAGCGCAACGCCGCCGGGCGCACTGCAAATGAAAAGGGCAGACCCGTGGTCTGCCCTTTCGATCGGCTTGATTCAGCCCGATTCAGCCGGTTATGGCCCGGAGGTGCTTCAGTCGAAGCGTCCGGTGCGGGCCATCTCCATCAAGCGCGCGATGCGCTCTTCGGTGGCCGGGTGCGTCGAGAACAGATTCGCAATCGCGCCGCCCGACAGCGGATTCATGATCATCATCTGCGCCGTGGCCGGATGCTGCTCGGCGGCCGGGAACGGGATGCCCTGGGCGTAGCGATGAATCTTGTCGAGCGCCGAAGCCAGCGACTGCGGATCGCCCGAAATCTGCGCGCCGCCTCGATCGGCTTCGAATTCGCGCGCACGCGAGATCGCCATCTGGATCAGCGCGCCTGCAATCGGCGCGAGCAGCGCAACGGCGATGCCGGCGATCGGGTTGGACGGACGGCCGTTTTCGTCGCGGCCGCCGAAGAACATCGCGAAGTTGGCGATCGCCGAAATCGCGCCGGCCATGGTCGCCGATATCGTCGAAATCAGGATGTCGCGGTGCTTCACGTGCGCCAGTTCGTGCGCCATCACCCCGCGCATCTCGCGCTCGGACAGCACGCGCAGGATGCCGGTGGTCGCGGCCACGGCGGCGTGCTCGGGATTGCGGCCCGTGGCGAAGGCGTTGGGCGCGTCTTCGTTGATCAGATAGACGCGCGGCATCGGGATATTCGCGCGCGTGGCCAGTTCGCGGACCATGCGGTAGAACTGCGGCGCCGTGGTTTCGTCGACTTCCTGCGCGTTGTACATGCGCAGGACCATCTTGTCCGAGAACCAGTACGAGAAGAAGTTCATGCCGAGCGCGATCAGCAGCGCCAGCATCATGCCGCTGCGCCCGCCAACCATGCCGCCGATGGCGATGAAAAGGGCCGTAATCGCGGCCATCAACATCGCGGTTTTGACCCAGTTGAACATGTTCTTTGCTCCTTCACCCATCAAGAATCGAATCGGTCATCGAAACGCCGCTGTCCCAACCGTTGTGACAGCGAGCGCATTGTAAGCGATTTGTTAGATATGGGCGGATCGGAAAAATTCAATCTCAGCGCGTGCTGGTCGCGAGCTTCAGACCCAGCCCGACGAATGCCGATCCCACCGTGCGGTCAAGCCACTTCTTGATGCCCGGCTTGCCCGAAACACGTTGCGTGACGCTGCCAGCAACCCACGCGACAAAGCAGCTCCAGACCGTGCTCATCGCCACGAACGCCGCGCCGAGTGTAAGGAAAGCCAGCGTCTTGTGCGAACTCGTCACGTTCACGAACTGCGGGAAAAACGAGACAAAAAACAGCACGACCTTGGGATTCAGCACGTTGGTCCAGAAACCCGAAAGGAACAACTGGCGCAGCGGGCGCGACTGGCTGGCCACGGCGGCGCTGGTTGGCGCGGCGGACGTAGCTTGCGTCTGCTTCGTGAAAATGAGCCGTACGCCGAGATAAACGAGATAACACGCGCCCACGAGCTTGATGACCGTGAAGGCCGTCGCCGATGCCGCCAGCAGCGCCGTCAGGCCGAACGCACAGGCCAGCGTGTGCACGCAGCAGCCCGCCGAAATGCCCAGTGCCGACACCAGCCCGGCGCTGCGCCCTTGCGCGACGCTGCGCCCGACGATGTAGGCCGTATCCGGGCCCGGCGTGACGTTCAAAAGGAAAACGGCGGCGAGGAAAAAGCCGAAATGGGTAATGCCAAACATGACGATCTCTGCAAAAACGACTCGGTACGGGGTGCGAGCCGTCGTATGCAAAATCTTGCAGTGGTCTCGACACCCTTGCCGATTCTAACGCGCGCCGTATGACGCGCGTTACCTGGCCGAATGGCCGACTGGTGGGGGTTTCGGTCAGCGTTTAAGCTGGCTCAGGCCGTCGGGGTTTCGGTCAGCGCAAAACACTGGCCGGCCGTCAGCGGCATGCCGGCGAGGAATTCACGCGCGGGCAGGCGTTTGCCGCCGGGTTTCTGCAGCTGCGTGAAACGCAGCGCGCCTTCGCCGCAGGCCACCACCACGCCAGCCGGCGAAACATCGAGGATCTGGCCCGGCGCGGCGTGCGCAGGCACGCTCACGTCTTGCGCCACTTCGGCGGCCCAGAGCTTGATGAGCGCGCCGTCCAGCGTGGCCGCGCCGCCCGGGAACGGGTCGAATGCGCGAACCTGGCGCGCCAGCACGCCAGCAGGGCGGCGGAAATCCAGCGCAGCTTCCTGCTTGCCAATCTTCTCGGCGTAAGTCACGCCATCGGCGGGCTGCGGCGTGATCGGCAACTGGCCGGTGCGCTCGAGCTGGATCAGCCAGTCCACCACGAGCTGCGCGCCCAGATTGGCGAGTCGGTCGTGCAGCGTCGCGGTCGTGTCGGTGGGCGTGATGGGCGTGCGCACTTCCGAGATCATCGGGCCGGTGTCCAGGCCCGCATCCATCTGCATCAGCGTGATGCCGGTTTCCGAATCGCCGGCTTCGATCGCACGGTGGATCGGCGCGGCGCCGCGCCAGCGCGGCAGGATCGAAGCGTGGATGTTGATACAGCCGGACGGCGGAATGTCGAGCACTTCCTGCGGCAGGATCAGGCCGTAGGCGGCCACCACCATGACGTCGTGCGGCGTTGCATTGAGTAGGTCGAGCGCGGCGCTCGCCTCTTCCGGGTACTTGCCCGCGCGGCGCAGCGACGTGGGCTGCGCGACCGGAATGCCATGCTCTTCGGCGTAGCGTTTGACGGGGCTCGCCTGCAGCTTCATGCCGCGACCGGCAGGGCGGTCCGGCTGGGTCAGCACGAGCGGCACGGGAAAGCCCGCCTCGTGGATCGCGGCAAGCGCGGCGGCGGCAAATTCCGGCGTACCGGCAAAAATCACGCGAAGGGAATGGCTCATGGGCACGGACAGATCAGCAAACGAACAAGGTACAGGCGTGGCGCACGGGCATTACATCGCGCGTTCGAGCTTCTTCATCTTGCTCTTGATGCGCGTCTGCTTGAGCGACGACAGATATTCGACGAACACCTTGCCCAACAGGTGATCCATTTCGTGCTGAATGCACACGGCCAGCAGGCCTTCGCAGTCGATTTCGAAGCTTTCGCCCTTTTCGTTGAGGGCGCGCACGCGCACTTTTTCCGCGCGCTCGACTTCGTCATAGATGCCCGGCACCGAAAGGCAGCCCTCTTCGTGGATCTCGCGTTCCTTGCTCGACCAGACGATTTCCGGGTTGATGAAGACCTGGAGTTCGTCGTGCGAATCGGACACGTCGATCACCACGACGCGCTCGTGCACGTCCACCTGGGTGGCCGCGAGACCGACGCCGGGCGCCGCGTACATGGTTTCGGCCATGTCGGCGGCGAGCTTGCGGATGCGGTCGTTGACGACCTCGACCGGCTTGGCGACCTTGTGCAGGCGCTTGTCCGGGTAATGAAGAATGTTCAGTAGAGCCATGGTTCGACAGGTTTCTCGTTGGGCGCCTCGGGGCGTGTGCTGACGTGTACTCACACGCGCGCTAGCCGTTCGGCCAGCTGGTCAGCCCCATGCGGAAAACAGAAGATGTACAGACGATATACGGACAAAGCGGCCGGAATCAACGCACTGCAGATTGCAATCCGTTGCAATTCCTTGCATCGGCCAGCGCCATGCCAGCAGCCCGCCGTGACGATGCGTCACAGCGCCGCAAATGAATTTCGGATAGTGAAAATTTTAACACGACGGGCCAGGCTTCGCCCGCCGACGGAGAACCGCCCATGCCCGCTGCCCTGCCGCTCGCCGCCGACGAACTCGCCGCCTGGCTGCGCCTTGCCCATGCGCGCGGTTTGAAGCCCATCGCGCTGCGCGCGTTGCTTGGCGCATTCGGGTTGCCGCAGCAGGTGCTGGCCGCGCCGTTCGACGCGCTTGCGGCCGTGGCCGGGCGCGACGCCGCGCAAGCCGTGCTGGCGCCGCCGGACGCCGGTTTCGCGCAGCAACTGGCCAGCGTAGCAGCGTGGCGCGCGCAGCCGGGCAACGCGCTCGTGACGCTCGCCGATCCCGCCTATCCGCCGCGCCTGCTGACGATGCCCGACCCGCCGCCGCTGCTTTACGTAAAAGGCCGGCTCGATCTTCTGCATGCGCGCAGTGTGGCTGTCGTCGGCAGTCGCAGCGCCACGCCGCAGGCGCTGGAAGACGCGCGGCGCTTCGCGCGCACGCTCGCGGCGGCGGGCCTCACGGTTGTTTCCGGCCTCGCGCTGGGCGTGGACGGCGCGGCGCACGAGGGCGCGTTGCCGGAGCGCGGCGGCACTGTCGCGGTCATCGGCACCGGCGCCGATCTGGTCTATCCGGCCGCGCATCACGCGCTCGCGAGACAGATCGCCGCACAGGGCGCGATCGTCACCGAATGGCCGCTCGGCAGGCCTGCGCGATCGGCGAACTTTCCGCAGCGCAATCGCGTGATTTCGGCGCTCGTGGAAGGCGTGATCGTGGTGGAAGCGGCCATGCGATCGGGTTCGCTGATCACCGCGCGCCTTGCCAACGAAATGGGGCGCGATGTGTTTGCGCTGCCAGGCTCGATTCACGCGCCGCTCTCGCGCGGCTGTCATCGGCTGATCAAGGAAGGCGCGCAACTGGTGGAAACGCCCGAAGAAGTGCTTGAGGCGCTTGGGCTCGCACAGCCGGCGAAACCTGCGCGGCGGGCCCGCGCCAAAGACGCGCAAGCACAGGCACAGACGCTGCCGCTGCCGCTTGCCACGCCGCCAACGCCGCTCGAAGCGCAGGCCGAAACCCTCCTCGCCGCCTTGGGCCACGCGCCCGCCACGCTTGAAATCCTCGCGCAGCGCACCGACATGGCCGAAGCGACGCTGCAAGCCACGCTGCTGCGCCTCGAACTGGCCGGCCACGTAAGCGCACTGCCGGGCGGGCGCTACACGCGGGCCTCCCACTGCTAGCGCGCCGCCGTGTTACATTCGCGCCAAATGCACCGACTCTATATAGAAGAGACCGCAAGGAACCACCATGCCCGCGCTTGACCTCGACACCGATGCCGACCAGATCGCCGAGCGCGTCAGCAACAGCGACACGCTGTTCGTCGCGTGCCTGTGCGCCGAGTGGTGCGGCACCTGTCGCGACTATCGGGCGACATTCGACCGGATCGCCGACGCGCATCCGGAAATCTGCTTCGCCTATATCGATATCGAAACGCACGCCGACCGCTTCGACGATCTCGACGTGGAAAACTTTCCCACTATCCTGATCGAAGACAGCAAGGCCACGCGCTTTTTTGGCACCGTGCTGCCGCATGGCGCGGTGGTCGAACGCATGCTCGCCGACCTCACGGCGCTGCCCGGCGTGGCCGATGCGCCGAAGTTGCGTCCCGCGCTGCTAGAGGCCTGAAAACAGGCTACATACGAGCGATTCGGGCACTGCGCTCTGCACGTCCGGGCGCTTGCCCGCCAGCGCGCCGCGACAAGATGATTGGCGCTCTTACGACGGCGCCAAAACCGGTCCGCCGACAGCCTGGCCGATGACAAGAAAATCGCCGTCCGCGCGCCATGTGCTATAAAGCGGTCGTTAACGAGGCGCCCAACGGCGCGCCGGCCCAGCGGTCAAGCCAGACGGAATAACCGCGGGGCGCCAACCCGGATACACCCACACACAACCAGTCATGTCCAAAGCTCTGATCATCGCCGAGAAGCCATCCGTCGCGAACGACATCGCGCGCGCTCTGGGCGGATTTACCAAGCATGACGAGTACTACGAAAGCGACGACTACGTGCTGTCGTCGGCGGTCGGCCATCTGCTGGAGATCGCCGCGCCCGACGAGTACGAAGTCAAGCGAGGCAAATGGAGCTTCGCGAATCTGCCCGTCATCCCGCCCCACTTCGACCTGAACCCGATCGCCAAGAGCGAATCGCGGCTCAAGGTGCTCACGAAGCTGCTCAAGCGCAAGGACGTCACCGCGCTGATCAACGCCTGCGACGCGGGGCGCGAGGGCGAGCTGATCTTCCGCCTGATCGCGCAGCACGCGAAGGCGAAGCAGCCGGTCCAGCGCCTGTGGCTCCAGTCGATGACGCCGCAGTCGATCCGCGACGGCTTTGCGAACCTGCGCAGCGACCAGGACATGCAGCCGCTCGCCGACGCCGCGCGCTGCCGCTCGGAAGCGGACTGGCTCGTGGGCATCAACGGTACGCGCGCCATGACGGCCTTCAACAGCAAGGGCGGCGGCTTCTTCCTGACCACGGTCGGCCGCGTTCAGACGCCAACGCTGTCGATCGTCGTCGAACGTGAAGAGAAAATCCGTCGTTTCGTGCCGCGCGATTACTGGGAAGTGCGCGCGGAGTTTGTCTGCGCGAGCGGCTTCTACGAAGGCCGCTGGTACGACCCGAAATTCAAGAAGGACGAGCACGACCCGGAAAAGCGCGACTCGCGCCTCTGGAGCCTGCCCGCTGCCGAGACCATCGTCGCCGCCTGTCATGGCCGCGAAGGGATCGTCACCGAGGAATCGAAGCCGTCCACCCAGCTTTCGCCCGCGCTCTTCGACCTGACGAGCCTGCAACGCGAAGCCAACGGCCGCTTCGGCTTTTCGGCCAAGAACACGCTGGGTCTCGCCCAGGCGCTGTACGAAAAGCACAAGGTCCTCACCTATCCGCGTACCGATTCGCGCGCGCTGCCTGAGGATTACCTCAGCACCGTGAAAGAGACGATGGAGATGCTCAAGGAGAGCAACAACTACCTGCCGTACGCCAAACAGGCGCTCGACAAGGGTTGGGTGAAGCCGAACAAGCGCATCTTCGACAACTCGAAGATCAGCGACCACTTCGCAATCATCCCGACGCTGCAGGCGCCGAAGAATCTGTCGGAGCCGGAGCAGAAGCTGTACGACCTCGTCGTGAAGCGCTTCCTCGCCGTGTTCTTCCCGGCGGCGGAATACCGCGTCACCACGCGTATCACCGAAGTCTCGGGCCATCATTTCAAGACCGAGGGCAAGGTGCTGGTCGAGCCGGGCTGGCTGCAGATCTATGGCCGCGACGCGGCCGGCGACGACGCCAACCTCGTGCCGGTGAAGAAGGACGAGAAGGTCAAGACCGACAAGATCGCCGCGCATCAACTCGTGACCAAGCCGCCCGCACGCTACAACGAAGCGACGCTGCTTTCGGCGATGGAAGGCGCGGGCAAGCTCGTCGACGACGAAGAACTGCGCGAAGCCATGGCCGCCAAGGGTCTGGGCACGCCGGCCACGCGCGCGGCCATCATCGAAGGTCTGCTGGGCGAAAAATATCTCGTGCGCGAAGGCCGCGAGCTGATTCCCACGGCCAAGGCGTTCCAGCTGATGACGCTGCTGCGCGGTCTCGGCGTGGAAGAACTCACCGCGCCGGAACTGACCGGCGAATGGGAATACAAGCTTTCGCAGATGGAGCGCGGCAGGCTCGCGCGCGATGCGTTCATGCAGGAAATCGCCCGCATGACGCAGACCATCGTGAAGCGCGCGAAGGAATACGACTCCGACACCATCCCCGGCGACTACGCGACGCTGCAAACGCCCTGTCCGCATTGCGGCGGGCAGGTGAAGGAAAACTATCGCCGCTTCGCGTGTACGAAGTGCGAATTCTCGATCTCGAAGATTCCGGGCGGCCGCCAGTTCGAAATTCCCGAAGTGGAAGAGCTGCTGCAGAACAAGACGATCGGGCCGCTTTCGGGTTTCCGCAGCAAGATGGGCCGTCCGTTTTCGGCGATCCTCAAGCTCTCGCTCGACGACGAGATCAAGAACTACAAGCTCGAATTCGACTTCGGCCAGGATCAGGGCGCGGAAGACGGCGAAGCACCGGACTTCTCGCAGCAGGAAGCCGTGGGCGCCTGCCCGAAGTGCAAGGGCCGCGTGTTCGAGCACGGCATGAGCTATGTCTGCGAGAACTCGGTCGCCAATCCGAAGACCTGCGACTTCCGCTCGGGCAAGGTGATTCTGCAGCAGGAAATCGCCCGCGAGCAGATGGGCAAGCTGCTGTCGGAAGGCCGCACGGACCTGCTGACGAGCTTCAAGTCGTCGCGTACGGGCCGTAACTTCAAGGCTTTCCTCGTCAAGCAGCCGGACGGCAAGATCGGCTTCGAGTTCGAGAAGAAGGAACCGAGCGCGAAGACGGCGGCTAAAACCGCGGCTAAGAAGTCCGCGGCCACGGCAGATGCCGACGTCGCGGCGAACGACGCAGCCAACGACGACGCAGCAGAATCGGCCAAAAAGCCGGCGCGCAAGACGGCGGCGAAGACCACGGCCGCAAAAGCCGCTCCGGCGCGTAAAACCGCCGCTCGCAAGACGCCTGCTCGCAAGACGGGTTCTTGATGCCTGCTTGATGTCTGCTTGATGTCTGCTTGATGTCTGCTTGAAGTCTCGATGCAAGGGCTCGCCAGCGAGCCTTGAGCACTAAAGAAAAAGGCGCAGCTTCTTTCGAAGCTGCGCCTTTTTTATCGTCTGAATGCGCGCCTCATGAGCGCGCGACGCAATTTACAGCGGCGAAATCGCCGAACTGCGCGTGCGGCCCGCCGATGCGCGGCCGGCCTTCGGCGCGCGTTCGGTTTCCACCGCGCTGCCACGGCTGGAGTCGAGCAGTTCGTTGATCGGCTCTGCACCGTCGAAGGCTTCGGGCACCACCGGATGCGCTGCGCCGTTGTGTGCGGCTGCGGAATCGGCAGGGCGCGCCTGGCCATCCTTGACCCACTGCTCGCCAAGCTGGCTGTTCGGCGTCTGGCTGAAGTGCTCGACCAGATGGTCGATAAACGTGCGCACCTTGGCCGGCAAGTGGCGGCGGCTCGGGTACGCCACGTTGATCTCGACCTGCGGCAGGCGGTAGTCGCCCAGCAGACGCACCAGACGGCCGCGCGTCATGTCGCGCCCGATCAGGTAGCTCGGCAGAATCGCGATGCCCATACCGAGCAGCGCGAACTGGCGCAGCATTTCGGTGTTGTTGGCCACGATCACGTTGCTCGGGCGGACGCGAATTTCGCCATCCGGCCCCGTGAACACGCGCTCGTCGCCCCAGTATTCCGAAGGCAGCGACAGCGACGGGTGTTCCATCAGATGCTCGGGACGCGTGGGCGTGCCGTGCTTTTCCAGATACGCGGGCGTCGCGCAGACGGTCATGCAGCCGGTCGTCAGACGGCGCGTGACGATGCTCGCGCTACGCATCTGGCGCGCCGTCACCACGCCCAGATCGAAGCCTTCTTCGACCAGATCCACCTGACGGTCGACCAGCGTGACGTCGGGAATCACCTGCGGATAGCGCTGCGTGTAGGTTTGCAGCACCGGCGCGAGGTTGTGCAGGCCGAAGACCACGGGCGCCACGATGCGCAGCGTGCCCACGGGCTCGTGGTTGCGCGCCACGACCATCTGCTCGACATCTTCGAGTTCGTCGAGAATCTGGCGCGCGCGTTCGAGATAAACCTGACCGGATTCGGTGAGGGAAAGGCTGCGGGTCGTGCGGTTGAGCAGACGCGTGCCAAGCCGGCCTTCGAGGTCGGCGACGTGACGCGTTGCAACCGCATTGGAGATATCCATCGCCGAAGCGGCCCGGGCGAAACTGCCGAGGTCCGCCACTTTGACGAATACTCGCATCGACTGCAAATGATCCATGAGACAACTCCTGCGTGTTACTTGTCCGCCGAAAACCGGCGGAGGAAACCGGGAATTCTCCTACGACATCGGAATTCGTGCAGAAGTTGCCTCCACAGCGCTGAATTTCTTCAAAATTTTCGCTACTGTCACCGAATACGCAGGGCTGACACGCTGATTGTTTCCTGTGGCGAAACAATTTTGCGCAATGCAGCGTAGCGGCGGGCGTTTGCGAGCAGAAAACGCCTGCGATTTTTGCCGGAAATTACGGTATTAATTTGCCCCTAAAATAAAAAGGCCGCCTTCGAAGGCGGCCCTTTAAAACGTTCGCGCTCAATGACTTTCAATATTATGTAAGTGAGCGCTCACATTTAAGTCATCGGCAAACTGATAGGCGTTTTAAAACCGTCCTTCCAGCGCCGCACGCGCATCGCGCAACGCCTGCGGCAGGCCGTGCGAGAGCGTGTCGAACAGTTCGGTGTGGAGCGCGAGTTCCGCACGCCAGGCATCGGCATCGACGGAAATCACCTGGGCGAACTGCGCCGGCGTGAAGTCCAGACCGCGCCAGTCGAGGTCCTCATAGCGCGGCGATACACCGAACGCATGGCCCTCCCCTTCGGCCTGACCTTCGATGCGGCGCACCATCCACTCCAGCACGCGCATGTTTTCGCCGAAGCCCGGCCACACGAACTTGCCGTCTTCGCCCTTGCGGAACCAGTTCACACAGAAGATGCGCGGCAGCGTCGCGCCGAGCTTCGTCAGGCGCTCGCCGACCTTGAGCCAGTGACCGAAGTAATCGGCCATGTTGTAGCCGCAGAACGGCAGCATCGCGAACGGATCGCGGCGCACCACGCCCTGCTGCCCCGCGGCCGCGGCCGTGGTTTCCGAGCCCATGGTCGCCGCCATGTAGACGCCCTCGGTCCAGTCGCGCGCTTCGGTCACGAGCGGCACCGTGGTCGAGCGGCGGCCGCCGAACAGGAACGCGTCGATGGCCACCCCCTTGGGATTTTCCCAATCCGGGTCGATCGACGGACACTGCGAGGCCGGCGCCGTGAAACGCGCGTTCGGATGCGCGGCCTTGCGGCCGGTTTCCTTCGCGATTGCCGGCGTCCAGTCCTCACCTTGCCAGTCGATCAGATGCGCGGGCGGCGTATCGGTCATGCCTTCCCACCAGACGTCGCCGTCATCGGTGAGCGCGACGTTCGTGAAGATCACGTTCTCCTTGAGCGTCGCCATGGCGTTGAAGTTGGTCTTTTCGCTCGTGCCCGGCGCGACGCCGAAGTAGCCCGCTTCCGGGTTGATCGCGTAGAGACGGCCGTCCGCGCCGGGCTTGATCCACGCAATATCGTCGCCGATCGTGCTGATTTCCCAACCGTTCATCGCGGCCGGCGGGATCAGCATGGCGAAGTTGGTCTTGCCGCACGCCGACGGGAACGCCGCCGCCACGTGATACTTGCGCCCTTGCGGCGACTTCACGCCCAGAATCAGCATGTGCTCGGCGAGCCAGCCTTCGTCGCGGCCCATCGTCGACGCAATGCGCAGCGCGAAGCACTTCTTGCCGAGCAGCGCATTGCCGCCGTAACCCGAGCCATAGCTCCAGATTTCGCGCGTCTGCGGGAAGTGGACGATGTACTTGGTCTTGTTGCACGGCCAGGCCACGTCCTGCTCGCCCACCGCCAGCGGCGCGCCGACGCTGTGCACGCACGGCACATAAGCGCCGTCTTCGCCGAGCACGTCATACACCTCGCGGCCCATGCGCGTCATGATGCGCATGTTCACGGCCACGTACGGGCTATCGGAGAGTTCGACGCCGATGTGCGCGATCGGCGAGCCGAGCGGGCCCATCGAGAACGGCACGACGTACATCGTGCGGCCGCGCATCGAGCCGGCGAACAGGCCGTCCAGCGTCGCGCGCATTTCGGCGGGCGCCATCCAGTTGTTGGTGGGGCCGGCGTCTTCCTTCTTGTCCGAACAGATGAAGGTGCGGTCTTCCACGCGCGCCACGTCCGACGGATCGGAGCAGGCGAGATACGAATTCGGCCGCTTCTGCGGATTCAGACGGCGCATCGTGCCGCCATCGACCATCTGCTGGCACAGGCGGTCGTATTCCTCCTGCGAACCGTCGCACCAGACGATGCGTTCGGGCTGGGTGTGCGCGGCAACGCTTTGCACCCACTCCACCAGTTTTCGGTGGCGAACCCAGGCCGGCGCCTGCGCGGCGGCCTGTGCGGGGAAATCGGGATGATTCATCGAGTGTCTCCAACTGGGCTGATAAAAAATCGTTTCAGGCCCTTTTCGACGCTGCTGGCGAGAGGCGTAACTGCTGCGAGGCGACCACTTCGGGCACCTTGTTCCGCGCAGATGGGCAGATCGTCAAGGCCTTCTCAGCAAGGGGTTCGCAACCGTCTGTAAAGCGGCTTGCATCGCGGCCCGTCAAGCTGATAAAAGTGAAAAATTCTCGTTCAAACCGCATCCAGCCGTATTGAGCGCCGTCGCACGAAACGCAAATTGAGTGCCCGACTGCTTCATGTTTTTCATGGATTCCGTGCAACGAATGGCTCCCTGATATTCATACCAGCCTTCACGGCGCTGCATAGTGGGATAACCACCAGATGAACACCGTGTTGCACTGCGACGTACGGCCTCGCGGCGAGCTTTATCCCAAGTGCCACACCCGAATCGCTACCCCCCGAATCGCTACACCTTTACCCAAGCTGCCATGAAAATTGCCATCCTTGACGACTACCAGGACGCCGTCCGCAAGCTCGACTGCTTTCAATTGCTCGCCGAACACGAGGTCAAGGTCTTCAACAACACGGTGCGCGGCCTCGGCCAGCTCGCCAGCCGCCTCTCGGAAGTCGAGGCGCTTGTCCTGATTCGCGAACGCACGCGCATCACCTCGCAACTACTCGACAAACTCCCGCATCTGCGCATGATCAGCCAGACGGGCAAAGCCGGTCCGCATATCGATATCGACGCCTGTACGGAACGCGGCATCGCGGTGCTCGAAGGCACGGGCTCGCCGGTCGCGCCCGCCGAACTCACCTGGGCGCTGATCATGGCGGCGCAGCGGCGCATTCCGCAGTACGTCGCGAATCTGAAGCAAGGTGCGTGGCAGCAGTCGGGCCTGAAGACCTCGGCGATGCCGCCGAACTTCGGCCTCGGTCAGGTGCTGCGCGGTCAGACGCTCGGCATCTGGGGCTACGGCAAGATCGGCCGTCTGGTGGCGGGTTACGGCAAGGCGTTCGGCATGCGCGTGATCATCTGGGGCCGCGAGCATTCGCTCGAAGCCGCGCGCGCCGACGGCTACGAAGCCGCCGCCAGCCGCGAAGCGCTGTTCGAGGAAAGCGACATCCTCTCGCTGCATCTGCGCCTGCACGACGACACGCGCGGCATCGTCACCCAGGAAGACCTCCTGCGCATGAAGCCGACTTCGCTGCTCGTCAACACGAGCCGCGCGGAACTGCTGGAAGAAAACGCGCTGCTGGGCGCGCTGTCGCACAACCGCCCGGGCATGGTCGCCATCGACGTGTTCGAAAGCGAGCCGATCCTGCAGGGCTACAGCCTGCTGCGCATGGAAAATGTGATCTGCACGCCGCACATCGGCTATGTGGAGCGCGAGAGCTACGAGCTGTACTTCGGTGCGGCGTTCCGCAATATCCTGGGGTTCGATGCGGGCGATCTTTCGCACGTGGCGAACCCAGAAGCGCTGCAGGGCGGCCGTCGCAAGTAAAGTAAGCGATCGCCCTTGCATGACAAAAAGGCGGCCCAGTTTTCATACCGGGCCGCCTTTTTTCGTGCTGCCGCGCTCTTTTCAGGCGTGCGACGCCGCCTCGAACACATCGGACACGCGCTCGATAAAGCGCTGCCCGTCCTCGTAGCCGAGGTTGTAGGCGTGCTGCATCTGCTGCGGGCTGGTGTAGTCCCAGCTCGAAATCGGTACCTTCGCCGAAGGCTGGATGTAGAGGCGCTGCTGCTCGCCGCCCGCCTGCGTGCGGTGCTTGACCACGAACATCTGCGGACGTGGATACAGCCGCGTGACCATCACCAGCACGCGGCCCGGCGTATCGTCGAGCGCGCCCACGGGCACGTTGTCGACCATGCCGCCGTCGAGCACCGGCCGGCCGTTACGGCGCAGCACCGGCGTGAACGGCGGCGTGCACGACGACTGCAGCACCAGATCGGCGAGATCGTCGACACGCTCGCAGGCCTGCGCCGTCACGAATTCCGGATAAAAGCCGAGCTTCTGGCCAAGCGTAGGATGCAGCGTCTTGCGGATGTGTTTTTCGATGTTGTACGCGATCAGCCCCGCCGCCACCGCACTGCGCGCGCCGAGCCAGCGCGGCACATGCGACACGCCGATGCGGATCTCGGGCGCGTCCTGCAGCTTGCCGAACTGCGGCCCGTAGATGTCGAGCAACGCCTGCCGATAGATACGGTAATGCGGAAACACCGATTCGCTGCGCAGCAGATTGCCCCAATAGGCGTTGCGCTTGTTGTGCTTGAGCGCTTCTTCGTAATACTGCATGACCCACTGCGAATCGCGCGTGTAGATCATGCAGGCGGTGGCCGCGCCCGCCGAAATGCCGGTGATCACGCGCGGACGGATCTGCAGTTGCGGCTGCACGACGTCCCAGAATCCCGCCTGCCACCAGCAGCGGTTGCCGCCGCCGGCAAAGACAACCTGATCGAACATGTCCTCGTCTCGTTGCGAATGCTGAACGCGATAGCTTAGTCGAGCAACGCGTAAGTCGAGGTGGCGTGGACCGCCATCCGGCCGTCTTCGTCGTAGAGTTCTATTTCGCCGAACACCAGATTGCGGCCCATGCGCAGCACGCGCGCCGTGATCGTCACGTCGCCCTTGCGCACCGCGCGCATGAAACTGGTATTGAGCGCGACGGTGGTCATCGGCTTGAATTCGCCGAGCGCCGCCGAAATCGCGACGATCATCGCCGTATCGGCCGCCGCCATGAACACCTGACCGCAGATCACGCCGCCCGAATGGCGCAGCTCGCCGGAGAACGGCAGGCGCAGGGTGGCGCGCTCGTCCGTGACCTCGACCGGCTTCAAGCCGAGCGCCTTCACCCACGGCGCCAGCACGCGCTCTAGCAGCGCGTCGATTGCCTTATCGTCCATCGTCTGTTGCCTGTCCTTGCTTGTCTCGTACTTATTGGGATTGTGTGCCGCGCGACGTGGGCCGCAGCGCCAGCGGCTGTGTGCGCACATGATACCGGCAGAAATTGCCGATGGCGGATCGAGGCAGGGAAAGCGCGCAGGAGTAGGGCGACGGGTTGTGGTTTTCGCGGGCCGCGCAGGTCGCCGCCAGGAGGCGAAAACCGCCCACCGAAGTTTTTTTAGGAATTTTGCGAAAAGGTCTTGCCAAGACTCAAAACGACAGGCATAATCTTTCTTCTGTTGGGGGCGTTAGCTCAGTTGGTAGAGCAGCGGACTCTTAATCCGTAGGTCGAGTGTTCGAGTCACTCACGCCCCACCAGCGAATTCATGTAAAAAGCCCGGTCTTTGACCGGGCTTTTTGCTTTTCCGCGCGACCGTGACTGCTACGCCACTGCGCGCGCGCAAGGCGGCTCGCCGCCATTCACCTCAGATTCAAACCGCCGCCGGCGCGCGATCTTCGCGACGCGTGCGCACCACCATCCGCTCGACCTTCCTCGGTTGTGGCATCCAGCGTCCAAGCGACTCGAAGCCGTCGAGCTGGCGCAGCATCGTATCCACCGTCGCCAGTTGCATATGCGTGAGGTGGTTCTGCCGGAGCAAAGCGTGCAGCCGCCGGCGCCAATACTCGGGACCCATCACCGGTTCCTCGAAATTGCCCGCCAGCGATTGCGGCATCACGCGCGCGATGTGCGCGATTTCCTGTTCAACGAATGTCGTCATGGTCCAGCCCCCGGTGTCCGTTCGAAAGTCCTACAGTGTTTCTTATCGTATGACGTTACTGTAGGACGCCCGGCGGGCGTCGCCAGCCTACTCGATCAGATAGGGGGAATTTGGCGTTTCAGGACCGTCCTGGGCACGCGCGATGCTCGGGCGCACCGTCGGCCGCCTCAGTTGCGCCTCAGCCGTTTTCGGACTGCTCCGATAGGTCTTTTCTGACGGAAATCAGATCATGACTCATCCAATGCACACTCCGAAGAGGCTGTAGTCATGCACGGTCATCCCACCGACAAACTCGTCGCCGGCGCAATCGTCGGCGGTGTTCTCACCGCACTGCTCGTCGTGCTGCTGGTCTGGCTCGATTTTCCGTCCGACCGCCATTACAGCGCGCCGTTGCGGCTGGCTGTGCCGGCGCTCATCTCCGCCTGCCTGCTGTTCCCGCGCCCGTTGCTGCACCGCACGGTGCTGCACGCGAAGCGCGATCCCAACCTGCTCGACGAAGACCTGAACCTGTTGCTGCTAGGCCGCCTGATGGGCCTCGCGGGCGGCATCGTGTTCGGCATTTCGCTCGCCTCCGAAATCCTGTGAGGACCGCGCAGGCGCGCGCCGATCAAAGGAACGGCTTGCCGTCGACCTGCTCGTAGACGGGCTTGCCGTCGTCGTCCTCGAACACTTCGAGGTAGTTGCGCGCGCCACACAGCGGGCAGCGGAACAGCGGCCCCTGGCCTTCGTTCTTGATGACCACTTCGTTTTGTTCCCACGGGGTGCCGCACGACTGATTGCGGCAGATGAAGGTTTCTTCGGACATTGCAGATTCTCCTGGCTGTTACGGGTGCAAAGCCTACCGTATGCGCGCCCCGCGCGGCGGTTTTTTCCCATCGCATCGTCGCGGCGCTGTTCATTTTCTGAGCAGGGCCGCCGCACGCTGTTCCGCAGCGATACAGCCTGAGCGCTCCGCCTCATGCTGTCTGGCGCTCAATCTCGACGCTTCGCGCCCTCCTTTCCCCGCTCAGGCCCGCCGCTGCGTGCCCGCAGGCCGATTGGCATGCTTCTGGCGTAAGCGTGCACCGGTCGCGCGCCTGCCGTTCATCGAGGCGCGCCCATCCATATCGACATAGAGCACAACGAGGAGCACGCAGATGAATCACGCGGACATGCAATTTCTGACGACCGAGTTCCCCTACAAGAAGCAGTACGGCAATTTCATCGGCGGCGAATGGGTGGCGCCGCTGGGCGGCGAATATTTCGACGACATCTCGCCGATCACCGGCCATGCGTTCACGTCGATTCCGCGCTCGCGCGAAGCCGACGTCGAACTCGCGCTCGACGCCGCCCACAAGGCCAAGACCGCGTGGGGCAAAACCTCGCCGGCCGATCGCGCCAACATCCTCAACCGCATCGCCGATCGCATCGAGCAGAACCTGCACAAGCTGGCCGTGGCCGAAACCATCGACAACGGCAAGCCGCTGCGCGAAACGCTCGCCGCCGATATCCCGCTTTCGGCCGATCACTTCCGCTACTTCGCGAGCTGCGTGCGCGCGCAGGAAGGCGGCATTTCCGAAATCGATCACGACACCGTCGCCTATCACTTTCACGAGCCGCTCGGCGTGGTCGGCCAGATCATTCCGTGGAATTTCCCCATCCTGATGGCCGCCTGGAAGCTCGCGCCCGCGCTGGCCGCCGGCAACTGCGTGGTGCTCAAGCCCGCCGAGCAAACGCCCGCGTCTTTCCTCGTGCTGGTCGAGCTGATCCAGGACCTGCTGCCGCCGGGCGTGCTCAACGTGGTGAACGGCTTCGGCCTCGAAGCGGGCAAGCCGCTGGCGTCGAACAAGCGCATCGCCAAGATCGCCTTCACCGGCGAAACCACCACCGGCCGCCTGATCATGCAGTACGCGAGCCAGAACATCATCCCGGTGACGCTGGAACTGGGCGGCAAGAGCCCGAACATCTTCTTCGCCGATGTGCTCGATCACGACGACAGCTATTTCGACAAGGCGCTCGAAGGTTTCGCGATGTTCGCGCTCAATCAGGGCGAAGTCTGCACCTGCCCGTCGCGCGTGCTGATCGACGAGAAAATCTACGATCGCTTCATGGAGCGCGCACTCAAGCGCGTGGCGGCGATCCATCAAGGCCATCCGCTCGACACGAAGACGATGATCGGCGCGCAGGCCTCGCAGGAGCAGCTCGAGAAGATTCTTTCCTATATCGATCTGGGCAAGCAGGAAGGCGCGCAATGTCTGATCGGCGGCGAGCGCAATCCGCTGTCCGGCGAACTGGGCGATGGTTATTACGTGAAGCCGACGGTGTTCCGCGGCCACAACAAGATGCGCATCTTCCAGGAAGAGATTTTCGGGCCGGTCGTTTCCGTGACGACCTTCAAGACCGAAGAGGAAGCGCTGGAAATCGCCAATGACACGCTCTACGGTCTGGGCGCGGGCGTCTGGACGCGTGACGGCACGCGTGCGTATCGCTTCGGCCGCGAAATCCAGGCGGGCCGCGTGTGGACCAACTGCTATCACGCCTACCCGGCGCATGCGGCGTTTGGCGGCTACAAGCAATCGGGGATCGGCCGCGAAAACCACAAGATGATGCTCGATCATTATCAGCAGACCAAGAACCTGCTGGTGAGCTATAGCGACAAACCGCTCGGCTTCTTCTAAGCGCGTTTCAGGCACGGGCAACAACGAGGGCGTCGCATCGTGCGGCGCCCTGCTCGCTTTTACTTCCTGCTTCTACGTTTTACTTCGGAGGATCGCGACATGGTCGAACGCGTCATCGCCACTCCCGCCGCACTCGCGCTGATCGAACAACTCGCGCGCGAGCACGGCCCCTTGCTCTTCCATCAATCGGGCGGCTGCTGCGACGGCAGCGCGCCGATGTGCTTTGCCATCGGCGAATTCATGGTCGGCAATGCCGATGTGCAACTCGGCGAGATCGGCGGCATGCCGTTTTATATGACCGAAGCGCAGTTCGAATACTGGCAGCACACGCAACTCATCATCGACGCCGTGCCGGGCAATGGCGGCATGTTCTCGCTGGAGCGGCCTACCGGACTGCGTTTTCTCACGCGCTCGCGGCTCTATGACGACGAGGAAAACGCGTGGCTCGAAGCGCATCCCGTCGCGCGCGTCAGCCTTTGAAGGACGGCTGCGTCGATCCGGCCAGGGAAAGAACGTCGCGCGAGACGCGGTGATATCGTGAAACGCATCCCATGCGCCTTCGCGCACCCGCCCCTGCGCGGCCCCAAGCGGCCGCCGAATCTGGAGACGCCATCATGCAAGACCGCGATGTGAAACTCGTCACGCTGGAGCCGATGGATCTGCTCGCTGTCGGTCACGTAGGTCCGTATATGAAGATCGGCGATGCGTTCTACACGCTTGCGCAGTGGCTGAGCGAGCGCAATGTGCGCACGGCGGGCGCGAGGATGGTCGGCGTCTATTACGACGATCCGAACACGGTGGAGGCGTCGAAGCTGCGTTCCAAGGCCTGTCTGCATCTGGGCGAGGAAACCGATGTGGAAATCCTCTCGCCGGTCGAGGCGTTGCAGTTGCGCGGCGGCGCGCATGCGCTGGTGCTGCACAAAGGGCCTTACCAGGGACTGCAGGAAGCGTGGATGTGGTTTTACAACGAGGGATTGCAGAAGCTCGGGCGTCAGCCGGATTTTTCGGCGCCGTCGTTCGAGGTCTATCTGAACACGCCCGATGAAGCCGCGCCGGAGGATCTCAAGACCGAGCTTTATATTCCGCTCGTCTGAGGGCGCGATTCGCTGAACGCACGAAGCACGTGACGAAGCCGCTGGGAGGTTATCCAGCGGTTTTTGCGTTTACGCGAATGGGCTTTAGGGTTTTAAAGATTTATGTATACGTAAACGTAGTAATAGTTAACAAGCCCCGGGGTAATCTGTGGATAACCGGGGAAAACCATTGAGTAAACAAGGCTGTGGAAAATTCATAAGTCTGCGGGCGTAAACGGGAAAATTCCCGGCTGCCTGGGACAACTTTTCCACAGTTTTTCCAGGTGCAAAGTTATCCCCGATTCGTGCACAGCGAATTCCTGGGGTTGTCCGCGGGTTATCCGCTGGGTGGTGTGGATAAGCGGTGTGAGTCGCGCAGGCGCCAGCAAGCCGCGCCTGCGCCGCTCAATTTTCGGCGGCCAGCGCGCGTTTCACGCCTTCCCATTCGAGGCCGCAGCGCGCCAGATATTTGCGCAGGCGGTCCGCGTCGTTCGGCTGTTTCTTGCTTTGCCTCGATACGGCAAAGAGCGTGCGCCCCGCTTCGGACAGGCTCGCCGACACGCGGCACACATCGAGCACGCGTTCGAGTTGCACGCGGTCGAACAGGTCGATTTCCGTCGATTGCGCGCCCAGCACCGCATCGACGAGTTCTTGTTCTTCGCGCTCGCCAGTCCACGTGCGGGCAAGCCGCTCCACTTCTTCTTCGGCGATCGATTCGGTGATGCGGCCGGCGTCGGCGAGCGTCGCCATGCGCGTGATCGAAGCCGATAGTTCGCGAAAATTGCCCGCCCATGCCGCGCGTGGAGAGGTCGCGAAAGCCAGGAAGCGGCGCTTCGCTTCGACATTGAAACGCACCTGTTCGCCCTGCTCGCGCCCGAAGCGATCGAGCTCGAAGTCGAGATTCGGCTCGATATCTTCGCGACGCGCGGCGAGTCCAGGCAGCGCGTAGGTCCACAGGTTGATCCGCGCGTAGAGATCCTCGCGAAACGTGCCGGCCGCCACCATCTGCCGCAGATCGCGATGCGTGCCGGCGATCAGTTCGAAATCGCTCGTCACTTCCCCATCGGCGCCGACGGGGAAAAAGCGCTTCTCCTCGACGGCCTTGAGCAGCATCGCCTGTTCGTCCAGACCGAGTTCGCCGATTTCGTCGAGAAATAGCAGGCCGCCGTCCGCTGCGCGCAGCAGACCGGCACGGGCCGTCTGCGCGCCCGTGAACGCGCCTTTGATGTGGCCGAAAAGCGTCGACATGGCGGCGTCGCCGCGCAAGGTCGCGCAGTTGACTTCGATAAACGGCCCCGCAAGCCGATGGCGCGCGCGCTTGAGTTCGTAGATGCGCTTCGCGAGAAACGACTTGCCCGCGCCGGTCGGTCCAACCAGCAGCATCGGCGCACGTGAGCGCACGGCTACGCGTTCGAGCTGTGCGATCAGCGCATTGAACTGCGCGTTGCGTGTGGCGATGCCCGCCTTGAGAAACGACACGGTTTCGTCGCGTTCGCGCGTGAAGCGCTGCGCGATGCGGTTGTAGCGCGACAGGTCGAGATCGATCACGGAAATCGTGCCCGGCCCGCTTGGGCCTTCATCGGTGCGTTGCGGCGGCGCGGTCTGCACGAGTTGTGCAGGCAGATAGCGCGCTTCCGCGAGCAGGAACCAGCAGATCTGCGCGACGTGCGTGCCGGTCGTGATGTGGATCAGATAGTCCTCGTGCTCGAGGTCCAACGGGTAGCCGCGCGCGTAATCGTGCAGCGTCGCGTAGACCTCCTCGAAATCCCACGGATCGCCGATCGACAGCGGCGTGAGGCGCACCTCCGTATGCGGCGAGAGCCGCGCGAGATCTTCCTTGATGCGATTCGCGAGCCGCTCGTAGTCCGGCGGATGCAACAGTTCGAGCCGGTCGATTGGCCATTCGGGTTGCGAACAGAGCGAAATCGTGGGGCGCCACTTCTGCCAGCGGCGCGGCGGGCGCCCGCCCTGATCGAGCACGATGCCGAGGAAACCGATCGCAACAGTCTTGCGCATTTATCCAGAAAGATAAGAGCCGATCCGATTGTATCGATATCCGGCGAATTCTCATTGTGATCGGTCACCGCCCTGGCGCGTACAAAAAATAAATTACTGCGCTAATTCAAGGGTTTGCAGAAATTCTGCAGACGAGAGGGGCAGCACTGGCACGCTCCTCGCTAAATAGAGTGCAGCCTGATGTCCCGCTGACCCACGAGCCAAGGTTCAAACGCCTTGCTGGTGCGCCGCCGCCGAATCGCTTCGTCGCGGCAGCGCATGCCGCCATGGACAGACGACGGCCTGGGGCGCGCACGGGTGTGCTTTGTTCGGGTTCGAATCCCGGAGCGTCCACCTTGTTCGATAGCTCGACCTGGTAGAGCTGCCGGCGCAAGCCGGACGGTAGCGGGTTCGAATCCCGCTCGAACGCTGTCCGCAAGGGCAGATTCTCGATAAGCATTACCCGCCGGTGCGGGCCGTGAGGCCCGCCGCGCGTCGCACCGGTTGCGACGCCGCGCGAACGGCCGGGCGGCCGAAGTGGCCAGCGTAGACAGATACGACGAAGTCAGCAGTGAGACATCGCCGCATCGGCCATCGCGAGTCCTTCGCTCCGCTCACCCGTTCGCGTCGCGTCACGATCCGTGCGGCGCGCGCCAACTGGCCCTGAACAAACAATAAGGACAACGATATGTGGATGCGTCATGTAGTGAAAAAGAACGAACGCGCGCTCTTGATGAACGAAGGCGATTTCGTGAAAGTGCTGGAACCGGGTGAGTTCCGCGCTTTCGATCCCTTCAAACGGCTCTCGGTGCAGACCGCGCAACTCGATGCGCCGCTCACCGACGCCGCCCTCGCCGACTGGCTGCGCCGCGACGCGCAGGATGTACTCGCGCAGCACTTCGTCGCAATGGATCTCGCCGACGACGAAGCGGGCCTGCGCTATGCGGACGACGTGCTCGTCGAGATTCTGCCGCCTGGCACGCGCCGTCTGTACTGGCGCGGACTCGTCGAGCATCGCCAGCGCATTTTCGATGCGCTGCTTCAGCGGCTGAAAATGCTCCATGAAGTGCGGATGCGGAAGCTCGCACGTCTCAATGGCGACGAGCAGTTTTTGTGCGGGTGTCAAATCAACTCCTCCCCGCTATTGCGGTTCAGCATGGCAAGTGGAGGTATGTCGGCAAACGACGCGGTCGCCGAGGGCGCTGCAGATGGCGCGATGTGCGACTGCTGCGCCGAAGGATGCAGCGGTGGTGCTGGCCGCCGGGCCGCGCGCTTGACGGCTTCGGTTTCCCTGGTGCGGGCCTTTGTTTCCTGGTTTTGCTGACGTCGGCTCGGTCGTTTTCGCTTCGGCGCCACTGCGTCAGACATAATCTCCTGGTGCAGGTCATGGTCGAACTTTTCAGCCTGGGGAGCGGGTTTAAAACCTGCCCTGTGCTTCTTGAGCTTCTCCTTAGCCTCTGCGAACGAGTACGCAGGCGTCTCCTCTGTCGCGAGCTCATTCTTCAGCTCGATGAGCGGAACATCATCGCCGTCGTAGATGTAGAGCTCGCGGAAATCGTCGCGGTTATAGAGCACGTGCAGATACTGCTGCTCACCATGCTTATCAATCAGACCAGGCAGGTTCTCGCCCTTGAAATGGAATCCATCAATCGTGATGCCGGTTTTGCGACTTAGTCGGCGTTCAAGGTGCGAATAAAGCGCGGCGAGCCATTCGGCTCGCGACGGGGGCAACGAAATCGCGTAGCACGAGGATTCGAAATGCTTCCAGCGCTCGTAAGGCGTATCGCCATCGAGCGATTCGGACAACACCACGCCCCATTCCAGGCGTTCGAGCGGCTTGTGAATCCATTTCTCGTAGTACCAGCGGACAATCCAGCGTTCGAGCTCTTCCTTCGTCTTGAAGTGGTCGCCCAGTTTGACCGGGTCGCGTGTTCCGTCCTTATCGTCAAATCTCGTGCTGCCGATAAGCTTGCCGATTGCTTTCTTCAGCGAGAGATTCAGGCGTTCAATGAAGGGCTTTTCCTGCCCAGCCCGGCCCCGGCAATACCTGGTCTCCGTTCCGAGTTTCTCGAGGTTATCGATACGCGCCGATTTGTTTTCCGGACCGTTGTCGAAAACCAGGAGGCCGGGTGTCCCACAGATGTTCATCTCGTGGTCGACCCCCAGCTCTTTGAGCTGCTTCAGCTTGAGCGGTGCCATGTACATTTCGATGCATGCGAGCGCCTCGCGTTCGGTCGGTGACCCAACAACCAGGCGCCAGCCAAGTGGGTAGCTCGTCGCGCAATCAATGGCATGTATCAGCCAGAGGTCGCTGGTAACCCCATCTTCCGTTTCGACATAGAACGGCAGATGCACGGCATCCTGTTCTACGCGCTGGAACGGCAGGTCAGCGATGATGCGCTTCGCTGCGATGGATTTGCCCGCAATCGCGTCCTCAGGAAGCATCCGGTCGTGCTCAGGGTCGGCCGACAGATAGCGCTGAATGGTCTTCTGGATAAACCTGAGACTGATTGGGCGCGCGACTTTCGGGTGAAGCTCGCCATGCACCCGCATATTGACTTCGTTCAGAACGTCCACAAGCGTCAAACGCGAATGTGGGACCAGGTAGAGGTCCTCGGCAACCACACAAATTGTGTTGATGACTTCGATAGGGTGCCGCAACGACCGGTTTCCCTGATTCGCCTTACCTCGCAGCATCGGTTCGCCAGCCAGGTCGCGTTCGCGGTACCGGTACATCGTTGCCTGCTTGGGCAGCGGGCGTGAATCCTGTGAGGCGTTCTTCTGATACTCATCGGCCATCAGCTGATAGGCATGCCGGAAGCTTACGCCGCGCTGTTTCTGAATCTCCTTGATTCTCCCCATGATTTTGCGGGCGAACTGATTATTTTCATGCAGCTCAGCATCATCAGGTTGCGCGGCAAGACTGTAACGCGGCTTGCCTGTGCGCAGCACAGTTATCTTCCCGCGATAAATGTCGTCATGAATTTCCGCGATTGGGATGTATCGGTCCTGTCTTTCTGTGGAATCGAAGACCTTGATGCATCCGCCGTGCGGATGCGGGTCGAGCACTTCCTTGTAGGCATCGTGATTTCCCGGCGGGGCGAGCCGGTCCCGCAGGCGTAGCGTAAGAATCATCCGGTCACCCCCAGTGCGTTTTCCATTTCTTCGAGGAGGTACAGGTGAGAGAGGTCGCCGTATGCCAGGCCGACCTCTAACGTCGAACAGATGATGTGATGCGCGATGTCCCCCGAGATGACGCCGCCGACCAGGAGGACGGGAATCAGGCCAGGCAGGAGACGAAGGTCTGCACACAGCGCGCCGACCGATATGGGGCCGCTTTCACAGCGGGACGTCACGCGTGCAATGATTTCATCGGTCAGCCAGGCATCGAGCCGGTGAATGGCCTGCTTCAGCACACCGGGGTTCATCCGCAGCGGGTGCCTGCCGTTTTGGGGCACGACAACGCTGCGTAGCGGATAGCCATTGGCCGCCAGAAGCGAGCGGGCCCGCGCGATTTTGTCCCAATAGACGTCGTCGCCTTCATTGCCCTCGCCCTTGACCTCAATGGCGTGATGCAAGCCATCCGTCCAGTCGACGCTGAAGTCCGGGGTGTAGAACTTTGGGCCAGGAATATCACGATGCTTGTGCCAGGCTTGCCGAGCGGCGTCTCGCGTGAAAAGCATGCGCTGGTCAATCAGGTCGACGGTGAACGGCTGTGGCTGGAACGCTTTGACGCGCGGGTCGATGATGAGCAGATGCGCAACCAGCCGCTCGTTATTGAGCTCGACCTTGAAGTGCCCGCCCGCCTTCTCATTGAACGAGCTGTTGCGCGACTTGCCGTATGTCGGTGCGGTTTCGCGAATGCCGCTGTTCGCGGAATTTAGACGTCCGCGGCGACCGTAGGTGTAAGCGATGCGGCTCATCGCGCACCTCCCGCCGTCAGATGCAGCCTGGTCAAGAAGATGGGATGGGCGGTGATGCGCGAAGCCATGTCGACCCGTCCGAGCCGGTCTGACGATGTGAGGTGATGTCGGTCGTACACAATGCAGTTCAACGAGTGAATAACTGCAGGGCTTACGGCGGGATTTCTGCGGAATTTAGCGCCCGATTGGGCGACGTTACGCACCGAATGCCCGGCAACGACCGGTGTAACGAGCGTCCTTTCTGCAAAAATATTTTTCGCGTTACATCGTTGTAACGTAAGCGTTACACAGCGTCGAAAATCGGAATTGCGGAGCCTGACACGGCGCGTACGACGACCCGGAACTGCATTGCGGGCAGGCGATTCAAGGCATCGAACCTTTCTCAGGTTGTGGTTGTGGCGGACTGGGCAACAGTCGGTGCCTTGGCCCGATTCCCGAGGGTTGGTCCTGGCTGCCCGTTGCTGCCCGGCGCAAATGACACCAACATTCGTCGAAACGGCGACGCCAGAAGCGCGATGCTGCGCGTCGCGCCGCCAGACATCCCACCGAGCCGTCCAGAAGATAACCTGTCCCATCGCCCGCTCCTGCGTCGTACCCTCTCATAAATAGGGGGTCCGACCGCATATCGCGGCCCAACTGCGAGGACAGGTTCATTCTCAAAACAGCACGTCAGCATTGCACTGACGCCGTTTTACCTTAGACAACGCCGGAGGGATTTTCAAGCTGGCATGCAACGCCCCCCGACTCCCCGATGTGCCCTCCAACTTTCAGGCGATTCTCGCAAGCCACTGACCCGTGGCGGAACAATATGGCTCGCCCTCGTTCATTTGCAGGTTGCTGCAATCAACGACAATGGTCGCTCGCGAGCATGCAACGCAAATAAGCACGGGTTCTTGCGAGAAGCTTCATGAACATCCTTCGAGCAAGGACGGTTTGCAGGTCATCGCGTTGACTGCTTCGCCGCTCAATAGCTGACACTCACCGCGGCCCGCCTCGCGCACACTCACAGGTCACAACTTGAAAAAACGGGGCCAGGTGCCAAAAGGGAGCCTTTAAACCACAGAACATCCCCTCTTGCATATTTTTTGTAGCGTGCTACGATGCAATTCATCGAGCGGACGACAATTATTGTGAGCTACAGCAACGAAGCATTCGAGTCGCGACCTGTCCGCATGCGTGGGAAATGGATGCGCGACGGTAGCGCCAAACGTGCGCAACAACGCGGCATCGACAAGGCCGTTCTGCCGTTGCTGTTGGCGTACGGCCAACGAGAGTTCGATGGCAAGGGCTGTATCCGCTACACGATGACATCTGATGCGCTTGACACGCTTTGCCGCGCCGTTGGCCGCACGAAGCAAGTACAGGCGCTCGCTGGCGTCTACGCTCTGGTCAGCGTTGAAGACCCGACCGTCGTTACGATGGGCCACCGCTACAACTGAAGACGATAGATAACACCATGCCACGAATTGATACGCCGGTCGCACGTGCCTGCTGGCAACTCGCCGACCTTGGGCGTGCCGATGGGGCCTTCGATACCCAATTATTTGTCCTGACTTGGCTGGCCGCAGGCCGGATGGTCGTGGAAGGTAAAGCCGGGAACATTTCCACGGTTGACCAACTTACTGGTCCTGAGGCGTGGCATGAGCTACTGGTAGCCGGGTTGCCATCGGAGGCATTCGACCGCGTTGCAGCCAAGCGCTCTTCTGCCGCCCACGACATCGGTCAGCGCGCTGCGGCGGCAGCTATCGTATCGGAACTGGAGCGGGAGCTTGGACGGCACCGTTGGGATGTTCTGCCGTACATGTCCGAGTTGACGGGGCGGCTTGGCGAGGCCGAAGGCTTGGTGATACCGGAGATGGCTTCGCTGCTGATGGACATGGTTGATGCGCCTCCAGGTAGTGAAGTCTGGATTCCGTTTGACCTCAAAGGGCAGTTGACAGTCGAAGCGTTGCGCCGTGGGTGGCATGTTCTTGCAGCTTCTCCGTTGACGTATTGGCAGTTGGCTCGACAACTTCTTTTGACCATTGAAACTGGACAGTGTCAGCCGCGATTAGTGCGCGACGATGTCGAGCGTGACGCTGCTGGTCGTCCGGTAGGGCGTGCAGATTATGCGCTGGTGATGCCGCCCTTTGGCATGCCCATCAAGGGCAGTTCAATGTCAATGTGGGACGTCACCGAAACCCGAGCTTACGAGCAATTCGCTCGTAGCGAGTCCTGGGCCCTGTTCGAGTTCGCGAACCGTGTCGACAAGCGTGCAGTGTTTGTGACGCCCCAAGGTGTTTTGTTCACTAAGGGACAGGAGCAACGTCTGCGTGAATACCTGCTAGACAGGGGCGGCGAAGGCACCAGCGTCCAGGCTGTTATTTCACTGCCGCCTGGCGTGTTCAGGAACACTGGCATTGCCGGCGCCATTACGGTGCTGAACGCCGGCAGTCGGCCAGACGCTGCTATCTATATGGCTGACTTGGGCAGCGGCCGCCGCTCGCTTCAGGAGGCTGGAGACATTATTTCCGCGAGCCGGGAGATAGCTCTTGGCCGCAGTCAGTCGGAGAAAGCCCGGCGCGTGAGCCATGCCGAGATTGAGGCAAACGAATTCAGCTTCGCCCCTTCGCGCTACCTGCGACGCGTCGCCGACCTCGGTGATGACGCGGTTAAGCTTGGCCACATCTGCGAGGCCATCAGGCCCCCTGCTTCCACCAAGGAGGAAACGCCCTTTGAAGTCGCAGAGGTGGGACTGCCAGACCTGCATCAGTGGCAACCTATCAATCGCAACATCGAAAAGACCGTTTACCTGAAGTCCGCGCCCAAACGTGCAATGCTGGCACAGCCCGGGGACATCGTGATTTCCATAAAGGGCTCGGTCGGTCGGGTCGCCCTGATGGGCGCTGCCGCGCAGCACCGGCCAACCGTCGTGTCTCAGAGTTGCCTCGTGCTGCGTCTGGACCCGCAATGGCGCGAAAAGAACCTGTCGCCGGAAATCCTTGTCATGTACTTGCGCTCCCCGCATGGCCAGGCGCAACTTGACGGTCTCCAGGTCGGCGCGGGCGTACAGCACATCAGTCCGGGGACGCTCATGAGTGCTGTCATGGTGCCACTGCCATCCGCGCAGACCTGTGTGGAAATCCGGCAAGATTACGACCAGCTTTGCCACCTCGAACACCAAGTCGCCAGCCTCGGCGGAGAAATGGCAGACATTTCGCAGCGACGCTGGCCAGAGACGCTCCAATAAGCCGCGGCTCCGTTTGACGGGCTGCTCCCAATACCTCACATGAACAACTGAACAAACACATGGCTCAACTGACCCTCGACACGCTGGAAAGCTGGCTCTGGGAGTCCGCCAATATCTTGCGCGGCTCCATCGACTCATCCGACTTCAAGAACTACATTTTCGGCCTATTGTTCCTCAAACGCTTCAACGATGTGTTTGAAGAGCGTGTGAGCCAATTGATGGCTGACGAAGGATTGAGCCAAGAAGAAGCCGACGCTGAAGTCTGCGAGGACCAAGGCGCCTTCCCGCCAACGGCACGCTGGGGCTGGCTCACCACCCGCACTGAGAACATTGGCGAAGCGCTCGACAAGGCCTTCCACGACATCGAAGCCGGCGTGAAAGGCACCGACCTGCAGCACGTACTGACCGCCACGCAGTACGGCGACAAGCGTGTGCTGTCTGACCACACGTTGCAACGCCTGCTGCGCCACTTCAACCAGTACAAGCTGGGCAATGCCGACCTCTACAAGGCCGACATGCTGGGCGATGCCTACGAATACCTTATCAAGCAGTTTGCTGACGACGCCGGCAAGAAGGGGGGCGAGTTCTACACGCCCAAGGGCGTGGTGCAACTGGTGGTAGAGCTCCTCGACCCGCAGCCCGGCATGAGCGTGTATGACCCCACCTGCGGCAGCGGCGGCATGCTGGTGGAGAGCGCTCACCACATCGCCGAGCTGCCAAACGGCACGCTCATGGGCAAGCCCAATGTGCTGCTCTACGGTCAGGAAAAGAACCTGGGCACTTGGGCCATTGCCAAGCTCAACCTGTACCTGCACAACATGCGGGCCGAAATTGAGCGCGGCGACACCCTGGTTGAACCCAAGCACCTGAACGGCGATTATCTGAAAACCTTCGACAGGGTGATTGCGAACCCGCCGTTCTCGGCCAAGGCGTGGTGGGCACCGCTGGAACTCGCCGCCGAAGCTGAGCAGGAGGGAGAAAAGAAAACCAAGGCGCCAAACTACAAGCAGGTCAGCGACCCGTATGGCCGATTTGGCTACGGCGTTCCGCCGCGCGGCTATGCGGATTTGGCTTTTGCTCAGCACATGCTCGCCAGCCTGAAGGCCGATGGCCGCATGGGGGTCATCTTGCCGCATGGCGTGCTGTTCCGCAGCGGCGAGGAAGGCAAGATTCGTGAGGGGTTGCTATTCGGCACTGACGCGGCCAGCGGTAGCCAGCCAGGCGACCTTATCGAAGCCGTTATCGGCTTGCCACCTGCGCTGTTTTACAACACGCCAATCCCAGCGTGCGTGCTGGTGCTAAATAAGCGGAAACCCATAGGGCTACAGGGCAAGGTCATCATTATCGACGCGAGCGCCGACTTTGGCGACGATAAGGTGCAGAATCGCCTTAGACCTGAAGACATTCGTCGTATCTCCAGCGCGCATAAGAATGCATTCGAACATCAGACTGAAGTACAGAGCTATTGTCGAGTAGTGACGCTTGACGAAATACGCAAGAACGACGGCAACCTCAACATCGCCAGATATATCGACAATGGCAAAGTAGAAGAGACTGTCGATGTGGCAGCGACCTGGGCACAACTGGCGAAGCTTGCGCAGGAAGAAACTCTCATTGATGCACAGTTGGAGAAGTATTTGGCTGAGCTTGCGGTTGAAGGAGACAGCAAGTGAAGTCTACTACTAACAGTAACGCGAACGTTGTGTGTCAATACCCAAAGGAATGGAAGCTTCGTCGCCTAGGCGACTTTGGTGATTCATACTCCGGGCTGTCAGGAAAGTCGAAGGAAGACTTCGGCGACGGTTACACCTATGTTCCGTACAAAAACGTCTTTCTTAACGCGTTCGTGTCAGAGAACTTTCTCGAGCGAGTCGCGATAGAGCCTGGGGAAACCCAGAGTCAGGTGGAGAAGGGAGACATACTCTTCACGATTTCCTCCGAAACGCCGGAGGAGGTCGGGATGTCGTCAGTGGTCGCGCACAAGCCAGCCGAGGAGCTTTACCTCAATAGCTTTTGTTTTGGGTTTCGACCGAGAGAATCGTGTCTCGACATTGCCTACTCAGGCTATGCATTTCGGTCCGAATACATGCGAAGGAGAATTACGTTCCTAGCTCAAGGGTCGACGCGCTATAACATCTCAAAGAAAAAGGTGCTCGACATTAAGCTACCTGTGCCTCCGCTGCACGAGCAAAGGGGAATCGCTGAGATACTCATAACGGTGGATTCCAAACTGAATTTGATTTCCCGTCAAATCGAAGTCGCACAAATTTTAAAGCGCGGTTTGATACAAAAATTGTTTAGCAGAGGTGCGGTCGGCAATGATATGCATGGCGAGTGGACGCCCAGGAACCTTTCATTGTCCCCCCCTGGTGTTCTGCCGAACGGATGGCAAGTCGTTCGATTGGGAGACATCGCACCGCTTGTCAGGCGGCCCGTCGATGTACACTCGGAGGGAATATATCCCGAGCTCGGCTTGCGCTCTTATGGGAAAGGGACATTTCACAAGCCTGCATTGCGAGGGCAAGAGGTTGGAAACAAGCGCCTTTTCGAAATCAAAGAGGGTGACCTGCTTTTCTCTAATGTGTTCGCATGGGAGGGCGCAGTGGCGGTGGCGCGGGAAGAGGATGACGGTCGTTTTGGCTCCCATAGATACATAACGTGTGTAGTTGATAAGTCCCGCGCAAGAGTGGATTATCTCTTTAGATTCCTGACCACTTCTGCTGGTTTGGCGCTACTTGAGCTTGCGTCCCCAGGTGGGGCAGGGCGAAACAAGACTCTCGGTCTGAGTGCCCTTGCAAATATCCCTATTCCGCTTCCGCCGCTTGCACAGCAGAAGAAGGTTTCACTCATGCTGAATGAGGTGGATAAGAAGACCGCTTCGCTATTAGCTAGACGTGCTCAATGTGAGGCACTTAAACAAGGACTGATGCAAAAGCTGCTGACCGGCGAATGGCGCGTCAAGGCGGCCGTCGCCGAAATAGCCGCCTGAGCGCCGCACTGGACAAGTACTTGGAAGGGTAACGCCAATGGCCAACGCCGAAAAGAATGGGGTCGAAGTTCCTGCTATCGAATGGCTGGTCAGGTTGGGTTACACCCACCTGCCGGGCGGCAAGGTTGTGGTCGAACATCGGCATTTGGCCCCGGTGCTGGAAAATGTCCTCAAGCCTAGGCTACTGGCACTGAATCCATGGCTGGAATCCGCACCCGGCGGTGTGAATGCCGCCCTCATCGAACTGCGCAAACGGGTCACCGACGAGCTGCTGCCAGCCAACAAGGCGTTCTGGGAGCAGGTGGTGAACCGCTCCGACATCCAGGTCAACGATGCCGAGGGCAAACCGCGCAGCGTGCGTTTCTTTGACGCCGGCACTGTGGCCAACAACGACTTCCACGTGGTGGACCAGTACGTGGGGCGCAATGCCGACGACGATGTGTTTCGCCCGGACCTTCTGCTGTTTGTTAACGGCCTGCCCATGGCCATCATCGAGTGCAAGGCCAGCCATCACCGGCTGGACGAGGCCCTCGCGCAACTGGATGGATACCGGGCGACCTTCCCGGCCCAGTTTGTTTTCAATCAGGTCAGCGTGGGGCTGAATGGCCGGCAAGGTTTGTATGGCGCTATCTTCACGCCCCCAGCGTTCTACGCGCACTACCGGCTGCAAGACGCCGAGCGTGCGGAGGTGGCGGCTTTGCTGGGGGATGAGCCGAGCGAACAAGATAAGTTGCTGTGGGCGCTGTTCGAGCCCGCGCGCTTGCTAGAGTTCATTACCCATTACGTACTGTTCGAAACCCGCGACGGCAAGACGGTCAAGAAGCTGCCGCGCTACCAGCAGTGGCGAGCCGTGCGCAAAACGGTGCAGCGACTGACCGCGCCCAAGCCACTCGGCGGTGTCGTGTGGCATACGCAGGGCAGCGGCAAGTCGCTCACCATGGCGTTGCTGGCTCGCCTGCTGCGCGCCGAAAGCACGGGCCTAGACAACCCTACGGTGCTCGTGCTGACCGACCGGCGAGACCTCGACAAGCAAATCTTCGACACCTTTCACGCGGTGGGCATCAAGGCCATCCAGGCAGTCTCCGTCGATGGCCTGGTCAAGATGTTGTCGAACGACTATGGCAGTGTGTTCACGAGTACGGTGCAGAAGTTCCAGGAGAAGGACGAGGTTGATGCTGAGGTGGACGCATCGGCGGACCCCTCGCCGGATGACGACGAGAGCCTTCTAGCGACCCGTCACCGGCGTGTGCGTGACGGCAAGGACTTTTTCATGGTCGACGAGCGCAACACCAACTTTGGCCAGTACGATGCAAACGGGGTGTTGCTGCCTCCCGAATGGGAAGAGGTCAGCCGCGAGAAGGTCCACTTCCGTGTGTTGAGCACCAAGCCCAACTTCTATGTACTGGTGGACGAAGCGCACCGAAGCCAGTACGACTTTCTGGCCGCCTTCATGCGAGCCAGCCTGCCGAATGCCAAGTTCATTGCCTTTACCGGTACGCCGCTCCTGAACGACGACAAACACACGTTGGCCGAGTTCGGCGGGGGGGAGTACATCGACGAGTATCGGCTGCACGAGGCCGTGGCCGACGGGGCTACGCTGCCCATCAAGTATCAGGATGCTTGGGTGTCGCTGGCGCCCGATGCTGACCTCGACCAGGCGTTCAAAGAGCAGTTCGTCAACGAGCCCGAGGCGCGGCAGCACGCCCTAAAAAAAGAGCTTCTCACACGATGGCGACAGGCCGGCGACCGCATGGAGAAGATAGCGCACCATCTGGTCGGGCACTTTCTGGCCAACGTGCGGGCCAAAGGTTTCAAAGGCATGCTGGTGTGTGACGGGCGCGAGATGGCCGTGCGCTACAAAGACCTGCTGGACGCCATCATGAAGGAGCGCACCGGGCAGGGGCTGCCCACCTTCGAGAGCCGGGTGGTGGTATCGCTGGGCAGCATCACAGCGTCGCGCACCGGTGCGTCTGAGAAAGAAGCGGCTGCCGAGAAGGGTGTCGGCGTCGATAAGGTACGCACCATCGAAGAGCGCGTACGCGATGAAATCAAGGCCGGCAAAGCGCCGGTCGCTATGCCGTCGGAGCAGATTGCCAACTTCGTCAGCAAGCTGTTTCCACTGTCCTATGGCGACGAAACCAAGGGCAAGGACGGCAAGGTCCACTCCAACAACGTCGGGCTCATCATCGTGTCTGACATGCTGCTCACCGGCTGGGATGCGCCAATTGTCAGCACCATGTACCTAGACAAGCCGCTGAAGGAGCACACCCTGCTGCAAGCCATCGCACGTGTCAATCGCACTCTGGCAGGCAAGAACGCGGGCTACATCGTGGACTATCACGGCGTGGTAGAGCATCTAGACCATGCCCTCAAAGTTTACGGCGGCGAGGTCAAGCCAGCACAGGTGTGGGAGGGTATCGAAAGCGAGCTGCCCAAATTGCAGGCGACCCAGGAGCGCATTCTCAAGCTCCTGCCGCGCAAGCATGACCCGGTCAGCCAGCGTGAGGACTACAAGGTCGATGCCGAAGCCTTCCTCGACCCGGCAAGCCGGCTGGATAAGGTGGAAGATTTTCTGGAACTGGTCAAACAGTTCAACCGCAGCATCGACATCATCCTGCCCGACGTGCGCGGGGTGCCATTCAAACCGTACTTCACGCTGTTTGCTGAAATCCGCCTGATGCTGCGGGACAAACTGCCCGGCACGGCGTACCGCGAGCGCATCACTAAGCTCGAATCGATGCTGCTGCAACAACTGCTGGATGAGTACATCAACGCCAGCCCAGCCAAGAGCCTGCTCGGCAAAGAGGTGTCGATTCTCGATGCCTCGGACATGGACCGGCTGAAAAAACTGGCCAGCCCCGGCAGCCGGGCGCTGGTGATGAAAAACCAGCTGAGACACACCATCGCGACCGGTCGCGACAAAGACCCTGTGTTCTTCGACAAGCTGGCGGAAGAGCTGGAAAAGCTGCTTGAAGAAGAAAAGTCTGGCCGCATTACCCAGGCCAAGTTTCTGGAGCAGTTGGACCTGTTCGGTCAGCGCGTCAAGGAGAAAGACAACACCGGCTTTTCCAGTCCGGCCCAATCCGCTGCGTTCCACTACCTGGAGTCGCATTTATCGAGCGACGTGGCCCGGGGCGTGACAACGAAGCTGTTCGAGGACGAGGAACTCAGCCACACCATGGCATCCGGCAACTGGAAGGCCATGCCGGACCTGCACCCCGACATCAAGAAGCGCATCAGAAGCTTGCTGGTGCCGTTGGCAGGCTGGCAGCGCGCCGTGGCGCGAGACCACGCCGGTAACCTGCTGACCATCTTGCTGAAGAACTGAGCCATGCCGAGCTTGCAGTACGGAGAGACCACCATCGAGTGGCAGTTCCAGCTAGATGCAGGGCTGAAACGCCACTATGTGACGGTCGAGCGTGGCCACCCGGTGTTGTTGCGCGGGCCATGGGTAGAGGTGTCAGAGCAGGAGGCGCTGGTACGGCGGCGTGCCCGGTGGATACGTGAGAAGCTGGCGCTGGTCAACAGGCCGCAGCTCGAAGACGTTATCGTGACCGGCAGCCGGTTGAAGTATTACGGGCGCAGCTACTTCACGGAGGTCCGGCACATGCCGGCTCTCGCCGCGCCACGGTTGGCTTTTACCGCGTCACGCTTCGTGGTGGAGTGCCCTTGGGGCAGCGCAATCACGCCCGAAGCCGTGGTTCCTCTGTTGGAAGGCTTTTACCGCGAGCGCGCGGAAGAAAAACTGCTGCCCCGGGTCCGCCATTGGGAACGCCAAACAGGGCTAAAAGCTGCGGGAGCCGGCATCCGGCATTTTCAAAGCCGATGGGCAAGCTGTGATGTTGCGAACGTGTTGCAGTTTCACCCCAGGGTGATGGAACTGGCTGGCAGCGTGCAGGACTACGTCATCGTCCACGAGCTTTGCCACACCATCGAAAAGAACCACACCCGGGTCTTCTGGAGTCTGGTTGCCCAGATGATGCCGGGATGGCGGCGTGAACACGAAGCGTTGGAGCGGGCGGTGTTTGGGGTCGAGATATAGCAAGGCAGCGTAATCGAACGCACCAATCAGCTGGTTTGTGGCGAGGTAGACAGCAAAGAAGAAAAAAAGGAGGTGTGGCAGGTGATTTACTTCTCCGATTTATTCAATGTCGAGCCCGATGTTCTCGATGCCTATGGTGCTTTCAATATTGCGCTGATTAACGACCTGCCGCTTTTCGTCGACCCGTTTCTCCTGTTCGATAGCAAGCGCCCAGAATTACGGGCGTTACACGACGACATCATTAATTACCTAGTGTTTGTGCGTGACCGGGCCCAAGCGAATGAATTAACCGAGGGTGCCATATCCCAGTGGCTTTTCTTCCGCGAGGTCAAGCAAAATTGGCTTGGATTCAGCCGGCAGGGGAATAATGGTACGGGGCTCGGGAAACATTTTGCTCTGGCGCTTGCCCGGAACTTTCAAAGGGTATTTCGCGATTTTGGGACGGAGACTCTGACGAAGAGCTCACACTTGGAAAAACTCGGCCTGCTCAGCGGTGGTGTTGGGCGGGACCACTTGAGCGATTTCACGACGAATCTCATCAAGGGTTTCCTGCTCAAATACACCGAGGATTTTGCACGGGAGCATCTGGATTCCAGCCAGTTGAAGCAAGTCCACGTCGAGCGGGTCAACTTTAACTATGAGACGAGACGCTGGCAGTCTCGACACTTTACGTTGCCATGGCACGCCGGCGACTATGTCATCCTCACGCCGTGTGAGATTCTGACCCGCGACGAAGCATGGATTAACCAAGGGGACATGCTGAGTCAATTTTTTCAGCTCCGGCAGTCATTGCCGGACGAGCATCTCCGCGCTCAGGTCAACGACCACTTCCTGCGGCAAATCAACGAACGTTCAACGCAGGATGAACGTAAAGCCGCAGCTTTGCGAACTATTGAGCAGTTCACCGTGCTGATTGACCACTACATCAAAGGGAAGGAGGAGCACGCTTCTGACGCGCATGTGGTCAGCGGCAAGAAGGTTCAAGAAACCCATACACAGTTCGTGGATAACATTCGCGAGCTGGTTCTGAAACACTTGGCTGGCACAGAGTTTTACGAAAAAGGCGACTCATATGATGAGGCTCTGCAGCGAGTAAGGTACCTGAAACATGTCATTGAAGACAACGACGGGTATCGGGTTTTCTACGTGGACGGTATGCCTGTCAAGCGGGAGAGCGACCTTCACACCATGTTTCGCCTGACTTGGTACGCAACGATGTTCGACGTAAACGCCGAGGTCAATAATGGTCGTGGCCCGGTGGATTACAAGGTCTCGAAGGGAAAACGGAATGCTAGCCTCGTTGAATTCAAGTTGGCGAGCAATTCAAGCCTGAGGCGTAACCTTGAGAAGCAAGTCGAAGTCTATGCGAAGGCTAGTCAAACGGACCGTGCTATCAAAGTTATTTTGTACTTTTCGGATGCCGAGCTGGTGAAAATTATGGGCATTCTGAACGACCTCAAGCTTCAGGATAGGGAGGACATCGTACTTATCGATGCAAGCCGCGACAACAAGACGTCTGGGTCGAAGACCTGACTCGTCAACGCGCGGCTCTGGAGCCGGGTGACTTTGCTCGTGATTCCGGTCCTTGTGTATTTCCGTCACCCCTAGGCAAAAACCCCGAGCGCAGAACAAAGAGGGCCTGTAAATATCTGGACTTACAGGCCCTTCGGACTTTGGCCATCACAGTTTTGCGCGGCCATCAACCCAAGCTATCAAGACGACTCAACCCATAAATTTCTCGGGTTATGCGTCCGTTTTTCCAGGGATATGCGTCCGTCTACATTAACCCTCAAACGTCAATATTCCCCGCACGCAGCGCATTGCTCTCGATAAACGCGCGACGCGGCTCCACATCATCGCCCATCAGCGTCGTGAAGATGCCGTCAGCGGCAATCGCATCTTCGATCTGCACGCGCAGCAGACGACGCACAGTCGGGTCCATCGTCGTTTCCCAGAGCTGCTCGGGGTTCATCTCGCCCAGCCCTTTATAACGCTGCTTCGAAACGTTACGTTCCGCATCGGCGATCAGCCACTTCATCGCGCTCTTGAAGTCGTTCACGGCCATGCTGCGTTCGCCGCGCTTGATGAAGGCGTTCTTGCCGATCAAACCCTTGAACGTATTCGCCGTGTTCACGAGCTGCTGGTAATCGGCCGTGAGCTGGAATTCCTCGTCGATGACCGACACCTTCACGTTGCCGTGGTGAGTGCGCTCCACGCGCAGCGAACGCTGCTCGCGCACCGGGTCGTACATCGCCACGACGCTGACTTCCGGCTTGAGCGGATCGTCACGCAGTTGCGCTTCGAGCGCGTGCGCCGACGCTTCCGTCGACGCTTCGCTCGACAGATCGATCGCCACGCCGTCCATGATCGCTTCGAGCGCACGCACGTCGTACAGACGCGAGAGACGATCGACCACGCCACGCGCGAGCTGGTACGAGCGCGCGAGTTCGCCGAGCGCATCGCCGGCGATCGCCGTTGCGCCTTCAGTCGGCACGAGTTCCGAGCCGTTGAGCGCGAGACGCAGCATGTGCGCGTTCAGATCGGCGTCGTCCTTCAGATAGCGCTCGTCCTTGCCCGCCTTGAGCTTGTAGAGCGGCGGCTGCGCGATATACACATAACCGCGCTCGATCATCTCCGGCATCTGGCGATAGAAGAACGTGAGCAGCAGCGTGCGGATGTGCGCGCCGTCCACGTCCGCGTCCGTCATGATGATGATGCGGTGATAACGCAGCTTCTCGAGGTTGTAGTCTTCCTTGCCGATACCGCAGCCCAGCGCGGTGATCAGCGTGACGATCTGCTCGCTCGACAGCAGCTTGTCGTAACGCGCCTTCTCGACGTTCAGCACCTTGCCGCGCAGCGGCAGGATGGCCTGGAATTTACGGTCGCGGCCTTGCTTGGCCGAACCGCCTGCCGAGTCACCCTCGACGATATAGACTTCCGACTTCGCCGGATCTTTTTCCTGGCAGTCCGCGAGCTTGCCCGGCAGGCCCACGCCGTCGAGCACGCCCTTGCGGCGCGTCATTTCGCGCGCTTTACGCGCGGCGTCGCGCGCACGCGCGGCATCGACGATCTTGCTGCAAATGGTCTTCGCGTCGTTCGGCGTTTCCAGCAGGAATTCTTCGAGCGCCTTCGCCACGACTTCTTCCACCGGCGCACGCACTTCCGACGACACCAGCTTGTCCTTGGTCTGCGAGCTGAACTTCGGCTCCGGCACCTTCACGGAGAGCACGCACGACAAACCTTCGCGCATGTCGTCGCCCGAGGTTTCGACCTTGGCCTTCTTGGCGATGTCGTTATCGGCGATGTACTTGTTGATCACGCGCGTCATGGCCGCACGCAGACCGGTCAAGTGCGTGCCGCCGTCGCGCTGCGGGATGTTGTTCGTGAAGCACAGCACGCTTTCGTTGTAGCTGTCGTTCCACTGCATCGCCACTTCGACGCCCACGCCGTCCTTCTCGCCCGAGATGTAGAAAATGGTCGGGTGCAGGACCGTCTTGGCTTTGTTGATGTACTCGACAAAGCCCTTCACGCCGCCCGCGAAGGCGAAATCGTCTTCCTTGCCCGAACGCTGGTCGGTCAGGCGGATACGCACACCGTTGTTCAGGAACGAGAGTTCGCGGATACGCTTGGCGAGAATGTCGTAGTGATATTCGACGCTGCCGAAGATGGTTTCATCGGCCATGAAGTGCACTTCGGTGCCGCGGTTTTCCGTGTCGCCGAGCAGTTGCATCGGCGAGACCATCACGCCGTCGCGGTCTTCGAGCACGCGGTTTTGCGCCACGCCACGGTGGAATTCCATGAAGTGCTTCTTGCCGTTGCGGCGCACGGTCAGGCGCAGGAAGCTGGAGAGCGCATTCACGCACGACACGCCCACGCCGTGCAAGCCGCCCGACACCTTGTAGCTGTTCTGGTCGAACTTGCCGCCCGCGTGCAGCTCGGTCATGACGATTTCAGCGGCGCTGCGCTTCGGATCGTGCTTGTCGTCCATCTTCACGTCCGTGGGAATGCCGCGGCCGTTGTCGGTGATCGAGATGGAGTTGTCGGCGTGGATCACGACATGAATGTCGTTGCAGTAGCCTGCCAGCGCTTCGTCGATGGAGTTGTCCAGCACTTCGAAGACGAGATGGTGCAGACCGGTGCCGTCCGACGTATCGCCGATGTACATCCCGGGACGCTTGCGCACCGCTTCCAGTCCTTCGAGGATCTGGATCGACGAGGCGCCGTAGCTGTTGTCGGGTTGCGAGTTGTTCGTATCAGTCATGGATTTTTTCCGGTTCTGCGTACTGCCTGGGTTGCTGCTCGAGACTTTTTCGAAAAGCCATAAAAACGCCAAAGGGGCGCAGCGCCCCCATGGTGTCTTCTTCTGTCGCGCTTTTTAGATGCGCATCGGCATCACCACGTACTTGAATTCCTCGTTCTCGGGAATCGTGATGAGTGCACTGGAGCTGGCGTCGCCAAGGCTCACTTGAAGCGTGTCGACCTTCAGGTTCGCGAGAACGTCGAGCAGATACGTGACGTTGAACCCGATGTCGATGGTGTCGCCCTGGTAGGCGATTTCCAGTTCTTCCTGCGCCTCTTCCTGGTCGGCGTTGGTCGACATGATCTTGAGCTGGCCCGGCTCGATGATGCAGCGCACGCCCTTGAACTTGTCCGACGTGAGAATGGCCGCGCGTTGCAGCGAGCGCTGCAGTTCTTCGCGGCCGATCTCGAAGGTGTTCTTGTGCGCCTTCGGAATCACGCGCTGGAAGTCGGGGAACTTGCCTTCCACGAGCTTCGAAACCAGTTCGACCTGACCGAAGGTGAACTTCACCTGGGTCGAGCCGATGTCGATCTTGAGCGTGTCGTCGATATCTTCGAGCAGGCGTTGCAGCTCGAGGATGGTCTTGCGCGGGATGATGACTTCCTGGCGCGCGAACGAGCCTTCGATCTTCATCGACGAGAACGCAAGGCGGTGGCCGTCGGTGGCCACGGCCATCAGCTGGTCGCCGTCCACCACGAGCAGCATGCCGTTCAGGTAGTAACGGATGTCCTGCTGCGCCATGGCGAAATAGACCATGCCGAGCAACTGGCGGAAGGTCTTCTGCGGCACTGCGAGATTCGCGCCGAAGTCCTTGGCCTGCGCCACCGTGGGGAACTCGTCCGCGGCGAGCGTCTGCAGGGCAAAGCGGCTCTTGCCCGACTGCACCGTGAGGCGCTTGTCGGCGAGCGTGAGCGTGACCTGGCCGTCGGGCATCGCGCGCAGGATGTCCAGCAGCTTGCGCGCGGCGACGGTGGTGGCCACCTGGTCGTTGCCGACGCCGAAATCGGCGGTCGTGGTGATCTGCAACTCGAGGTCGGTCGACAGGAACGAGACGTCGGGACCGTTTTTGGTGATCAGCAGATTGGCGAGGATCGGCAACGTATGGCGGCGTTCGACAATGCCGCTCACCGTTTGCAGCGGCCTCAGCAGGTTATCGCGTTCGGTCTTGACCAGTTGCATAGAGTTCCTTCGTTGATGTGGCGGTCTGCGCATCCCGTCCAGGGCACGCCAGTCGTGGCGATAAACCCTGGCGCCGCCCTGCAGCGCAGGCCGCGGCGTGAAATCCGCGGGCGGTCCAGCCGCCCGCAGTTAAACCCATATTGTGCCTGAAAACGGACCACTTCCCTAAATTGGGGGCGATCCGGGAAATAAACAGTGCCCCGGCAGCCAGACCGCCGGGGCACCCGTGCATTTCCAGTTCTTTTTTTCCTGCTTGTTGCGGGACCGCTGCCGGACGGCGCCGGCTCCAGCCCGCCGCAGATCAGCCCTTGAGCGTCTGCTCCAGCACGTGCAGCTCGTGGTTGAGCTGGGCGTCCTTGGTGCGCTCGTCGGCGATCTTGCGTACGGCGTGCAGCACCGTGGTGTGGTCGCGCCCGCCAAACAGCTCGCCGATTTCCGGCAGGCTCTTCTGCGTCAGCTCCTTGGCCAGGTACATCGCGATCTGGCGCGGCCGCGCGATGTTCGCCGGGCGCTTCTTCGAGTACATGTCGGCGACCTTGATGCTGTAGAAGTCCGCCACCGTTTTCTGGATGTTTTCCACCGAGATCTGGCGGTTCTGCACCGTCAGCAGATCCTTGAGCGCTTCCTTGGTCAGCTCGATCGAGATTTCGCGGCCATGGAATTTCGAGTACGCGAGGATCTTGCGCAGCGCGCCTTCCAGCTCGCGCACGTTCGAGCGCAGATGCTTGGCGACGAAAAACGCCACGTCTTCGTTCAGGCTCACGCCTTCCGATTGCGCCTTGCGCATCAGGATGGCCACGCGCATTTCCAGCTCGGGCGGCTCGATCGCCACCGTCAGGCCGGAATCGAAACGCGAGATCAGACGGTCGTCGATACCCGAAATTTCCTTCGGATACGTATCGCTCGTGATGATCACCTGCGCCTTGTTGGCGACCAGCGCCTCGAACGCATAGAAGAACTCTTCCTGCGTGCGCGACTTGCCCGAGAAGAACTGGATATCGTCGATCAGCAGCAGATCGAGCGAGTGGTAGTAACGCTTGAAATCGTCGAATGCCTTGCGCTGGTACGCCTTCACCACGTCGGAAACGTACTGTTCCGCGTGGATGTAGCGGATGCGCGCGCCCGGCTTGTCGACCAGCAGCTGATTGCCGATCGCGTGGATCAAGTGGGTCTTGCCCAGACCCACGCCGCCGTACAGGAACAGCGGGTTATACGAGATGCCGGGGTTGTCCGCGACCTGGATGGCCGCGGCGCGGGCAAGCTGGTTCGCCTTACCGGTCACGAAGTTATCGAACGTGAGCACCGGGTTGAGCTTCGAGCGCTCGTAGGTCGGGTCCGGCTCGGCGCCATTGGCGGCGGCAGCCGCGGCTGCGCTCTGGCCCGGGCGCCAGCTGCGGCGGCCGGCGGCGGCTTCATTGGCGTCGAGGCTCGGCAGATCGAGGTCGGCGGCGTCGTCACGTGCGGCGGCGGCTGCGGCGGCATTCGCCTGAGCAAGCTGGGCAGCGGCCAGCGCTGCCGAACCCGGACCGGCCGGGCTCATTACGTTTGCTTGCTGGGATGCCTGATACGCGGGGGCTGCCTGCAATGCGGGCTCGGCGGCCGGCGCGCTCGCCAGCGGCGCGCGCGGTGCGGCGGGGGCGGTCGCAGCAGGCGCGCGCATGCCCGCCTTCGGATCGAGGACGAACTGCACGTCGACCGGCGTCTGCCAGAAATCGCGCGCCAGATCCGTGATCCGGCCCGAGAACTGGCTCTTGACCCAGTCGAGCTTGAAGCGGTTAGGAGCAGCTATCTGCAGCGTGTTCGCCGCAGCGTCGAAGGCAACCGGGGCCAACGGCTTGATCCACGTCACGTACTGCTGGGGCGTCAGCTCGCGCTCCAGTAGTGCGGAACAGTGTTGCCAGAAATCGTTCATCGAGTTGCTGTGGTCGTTTTGTTTGCAGGCATTGCGGCCGCGCCGCGCGTGTCGCACAGATGCAACGGGCCCTGTCGGGGCGACGGCAAATGCTCCGGAAGCCCGCGCGGCAAAGGGTTTGCGGCAAGCAGGCGGGCCGGAGCGGCATGCAGGATTCTTGGGATAGGCGAGATTCTAACGCCGATTTCTCCTGGCCTGGGAGTTATCCACAGGGACGGATCAACGCATTGCGTGTTCGTACCCCATCCATACGGCCAGGTCTCAACGTGGCCACAACCTGGTCGCGCGAGGGCGCCGTCAGGACCAGACCAGGGTAATTTCACGCTTCTCGATACCCTAAGCTATTGACGGCCAAAGAAAAACGGGATTAAATAGCGGGTTCCGCGAAAACCAATCCCTTGTACCACCGGCCATTGCTTTTTTCCGCGATGCTCGCCGCGGTCATTTCTCAACAAGTGAGAGCAACATGAAACGTACTTACCAACCTTCCGTTACCCGTCGCAAGCGCACCCACGGCTTTCGCGTGCGCATGAAGACCGCCGGTGGCCGCAAAGTGATCAACGCACGCCGTGCGAAGGGTCGCAAGCGCCTCGCGATCTAAGCGACGTTGCACAAGTGTTGTCGATAGCATCGCTATCCGCACGATTGATAGCGAGCCTGACGTGACACTGCCGGAACAGCCGAAATTGCCGGAAGAATCGGGCAAAGCGGAGGATGTGTGCGCCGCCACGCTGCGAACGCAGGCCGCTTTCCCGAAGGCCGCAAGGCTACTGAAAACGGATGAGTTCTCATCCGTTTTTCGTTTGCGCCCCTGGCGCCGCTCCGCACACTTCGTCGTGTACGGCCGGCCCACGGGTCAGGACGCGCGGCTCGGGCTCGTGATCGGCAAGAAGTACGCGCCGCGCGCGGTCACGCGCAACCTGGTGCGTCGCATTGCCCGCGAGACGTTTCGCGTGCGCCGCGCGCAGTTCGAAGGTTTCGACCTGCTGCTGCGTCTGCATACGAAATTCGACCGCAAGGCCATGCCGGGCGCCTCGTCGCCGCCGCTCAAAACGCTTTGCCGCACCGAAATCGAGTATTTGCTCGAAAAAGCGGCGCGAGAAATCGCAAAGCGCAACGCGGCACCGCCAGCGCCCGCAGCTTCATGAGCACGCTGCGCGAACCGCGTGTTTGCGCCGCCGATGCTTCACCCGCCACGTTTGCGGGTGCGGCAAGATGTCCGTCTTCGCTGTCTGTCTTTCTCGCGGCGCTGTCTGGCCGCCACGCCATGCAAACGGTACTGATCGCTTTACTGCGTTTCTACAAGCTTGCCGTGAGTCCCTATCTCGGCAACCGCTGCCGTTTTTACCCTTCCTGTTCGGATTACGCACGCGAGGCAATCCAGTATCATGGCGCCGCGCGCGGGACTTACCTCGCCGCCCGGCGGCTGTGCCGCTGCCATCCGTTTTCGGCGGGTGGCGTCGATCCGGTCCCGCCTGCATCCCCGAATAAGCGCTGATGCGCCATTCCATCGACACTGAGACAACGCATGGATATCAAACGCACCGTCCTATGGGTCATCTTCTTCATGTCAGCGGTCATGCTGTACGACAACTGGCAGCGCGACCATGGACGTCAGTCGATGTTCTTCCCGAGCGCGACGCAAACGCAGACCGCCGCCAGCGGTGCAGCACCCGCCAGCGCACCTGACGCCGCTTCCGACCTGCCGGCAGCCGCCGCAGGCCAGGCGCCCACCGGCACGGCACAACCCGCCGCCGCCACCGCCCAGCTCGTGCACTTCCACACCGACGTCTACGACGGTGAGATCGACACGCGCGGCGGCACGCTCACGAAGCTGTCGCTCGTGAAGGAAGGCGACGGCAAGCAGCCCGACCAGTACATCACGTTGTTCGATCACACCAAGGATCACACGTACCTCGCCCGTACGGGTCTGCTCGGTGGCGACTTCCCGAACCACAACGACGTCTACACGGCGGCGCCCGGTCCGCGCGAACTGAGCGGCGAAGCCGGTTCGTTCCAGATCAGCCTCGATTCGCCCGAAAAGGGCGGCGTGAAGGTCACCAAGACCTACACGTTCACGAAGGGCAGCTATGTGATCGGCGTGGACACGAAGGTGCAGAACGTCGGCAGCACGCCGGTTTCGCCCACGCTCTACATGGAACTCGTGCGCGACAGCCAGCCGGTCGAAACGCCGCGCTTCTCGCACACCTTCATCGGCCCGGCGGTGTACTCGAACGAGCATCACTTCCAGAAGATCTCGTTTAGCGACATCGACAAGAACAAGGCCGATTTCGTCAACCAGGCCGATAACGGCTGGGTGGCGATGGTGCAGCATTACTTCGCGACGGCATGGATTCCGCAGCAAGGCGTCAAGCGTGACATCTACGTCGAGAAGTTCGACAACTCGCTGTATCGCGTTGGCGTGAAGCAGCCGCTGGGTTCGATCGCGCCGGGCGCGACCGACAACATCCAGGCGCGTCTGTTCGCCGGTCCGGAAGAAGAGCGCATGCTCGAAGGCATCGCGCCGGGTCTGGAACTCGTGAAGGACTATGGCTGGGTGACGATCATCGCCAAGCCGCTGTTCTGGCTGCTGGAGAAGATCCACAGCTACGTCGGCAACTGGGGCTGGGCGATCGTGCTGCTCACGCTGCTGATCAAGGCCGTGTTCTTCCCGCTGTCCGCCGCGAGCTACAAGTCGATGGCGCGCATGAAGGAAATCACGCCGCGCATGCAGGCGCTGCGCGAACGCTTCAAGAGCGATCCGCAGAAGATGAACGCCGCGCTCATGGAGCTGTACAAGACCGAGAAGGTGAATCCGTTCGGCGGCTGCCTGCCGGTGGTGATCCAGATTCCGGTGTTCATCTCGCTGTACTGGGTGCTGCTGTCGTCGGTGGAAATGCGTGGCGCGCCGTGGATTCTCTGGATTCACGACCTGTCGCAGCAAGACCCGTTCTTCATCCTGCCGGTGCTGATGGCCGTCTCGATGTTCCTGCAGACGCGTCTGAACCCGACGCCGCCGGACCCCGTCCAGGCCAAGATGATGATGTTCATGCCGATCGCATTCTCGGTCATGTTCTTCTTCTTCCCGGCCGGTCTGGTGCTGTACTACGTCGTGAACAACGTGCTGTCGATCGCGCAGCAGTACTACATCACGCGCATGATGGGCAAAGGCAAGAACAAGGAAAAGGAAGCCGCGTAAGCGAGTCGTTTCCTGGCTGTAAAAACAAAGCCGCCTGGCGTCACTGCCAGGCGGCTTTTTTCATGGCTGTTCGTATCGCGTGTGACGTTGGTCAAACCTGGCGTGCGCCATTGGCTTGACGCCACAAAGCGTGCTCGGGCGATACTAGCCAGCTAGATCTTCGCGGCGCCGCCGTAGAACTGCGTCACCAGTTCTTCCACAAGGTAGCGGTGATGCTCGCTCAAGGACTGGATCTTCGAAGCCAGTTCGAGGGTTTCCTCGGAAAGCGGGTATTTGTCGTCGGGCTTGCGGGGTTTGGGCACCGCCGGCGTGTTCTTGCCCGGCGACGGACCGTAATGCAGCCAATGCACATCCACGTCGAACCAGACGGCCAGCGTCGCCAGCTTGTCGTTGGTCGGAATGGTGCGGCCGCTCAACCACTTATGGGCGGTTTGCGGCGAAACGGGTTGATCGCCTTGATGGCGCAGGTTGAACCGGTTCGCGAGGTCGGTGCTGCCGCGCAGTTTTTCGGGCGCGCGCTTCATGGCGAACTTGAGGCGTTCGGAGAAGGCGGCTTTTTCTTCGGATGTGGGCATGACGCTGATTGTGCAATCGGCTTTCATCGAAGTTGACAACCAGATGGGCTACATATAGCTTATAAAAGCAACAAATCGCCTAAAAACGCAACTACCTCAACAAGTTGATGCCTGGACGAAAAAGCACACGGGCTGGTTATTTCTCCCATCTGGGCGCGCTTTTTGTCTTAATGTTACTTGTTAAACTTAAGACAAAGCTTATCTAATTTGAGATAAATTAGGACGGCTCGCGCCCAAAAGCCTCAACCCGGGTGCGCCCAGCCCTCGCGTTACAATCCAGGCACTTTTCGCGCACTCGTCCGGGTCTGACCGGCGTCGCGTGATATCTCTCCATTTCTCCGATTCACTTCGATTCCTCCCGCCATGCTCGCCACCGATACCGATCCCATCGTCGCCATTGCCACTGCGCCCGGTCGCGGCGGAATCGGAGTCGTGCGCGTGTCGGCCGGCCGCGCCGGTGCGGCGGCCGCCGAGGCGCTCATGCAGGCGCTCACGGGCCAGACGCTGACCGCGCGCCATGCGAGCTACGTGCCGTTTTTCGACGGCGCAGGCACGGTACTCGATCGCGGCATCGCCCTTTACTTTCCGGCGCCGCATTCGTACACCGGCGAACACGTGCTCGAACTGCAGGGCCACGGTGGCCCGATCGTGCTTCAACTCGTGCTGCAGCGCTGCATCGAAGCGGGTCGTGCCTTCGGCTTGCGCCTTGCCGAACCGGGCGAATTTACGCGCCGCGCCTTCCTCAACGACAAGCTCGACCTCGCCCAGGCCGAAGCCGTCGCCGACCTGATCGAGGCCAGCACCGAAGCCGCCGCGCGTTCGGCGGGCCGCTCGCTCGACGGCGCATTCTCGCGCGACATCCACGCGCTGGTCGACGATGTCGTGACGCTGCGCATGCTGGTGGAAGCGACGCTCGATTTCCCCGAGGAAGAGATCGATTTCCTCGAAGCCGCCGACGCGCGCGGCAAGCTTGCGGCCATTCGCGCGCAGCTCGACCATGTGCTGTCCGAAGCGCGCCAGGGCGCGCTGCTGCGCGAAGGGCTCGCGGTGGTGCTCGCGGGGCAGCCGAACGTCGGCAAATCGTCGCTGCTCAATGCCCTCGCGGGCGCCGAGCTTGCCATCGTCACGCCGGTGGCCGGCACGACGCGCGACAAGATTTCGCAGACGATCCAGATCGAAGGCATTCCGCTGCACATCATCGATACGGCGGGGCTGCGCGACACGGAAGACGAAGTCGAAAAAATCGGTATCGAGCGCACCTGGAGCGAGATTGGCCGCGCCGATGTGGTGCTGCATCTGCTCGACGCGCGTGTGGGAATGACAACGGAAGACGATGCGATCGCCGCGCGTTTTCCGGCGGGTGTTCCGGTGGTGCGCGTGCTCAACAAGACCGATCTGACCGACGCGGCGCCGGAAGTGGGCAAGCGCACGACCGATCATGGCGCGGAGCTTTGCGAAGTGCGCCTGTCGGCCAAACAGGGCGATGGCGTGGCGCTGCTGCGCGCCGAACTGCTGCGTATCGCAGGCTGGCAGGCGGATGCGCAGAGCGTCTACCTCGCCCGCGAGCGCCACTTGATCGCGCTGCGCGCGGCGCGCGAACAACTCGCGCAGGCGGCGGATCACGCGCAGCAGAATGCGCAGTCGCTCGATCTGTTCGCCGAAGAGCTGCGGCTTGCGCAGGAGTCGCTGAATTCGATCACGGGCGAATTCACGTCCGATGATCTGCTTGGGGTGATTTTTAGCCGGTTTTGTATTGGGAAGTAGTCGATGGTCGGCAGGATGCCGAATCAAATTAAATATCGGCAAATAGTAAGGATAGTGAACCAATCCCATACCACTTTCGCCGACCACCCAAGCCACGCAAAACAAACGTTACGGCAGTAACCAGCGGTCACACATCGTTTCGTTTTCAAACCTCGCTATTGCCCACAATAAGCGCATTAGGAGGACGTCATGAAAACGATTCGATTCTTCTGTGCATTGGCACTCGCCGCCGGCGTTGCGACCCTCACAGGCTGTGTCGTCGCCCCGCCTTATGCGTATGCGCCGGCACCGGCGTATGGCTACGGTTACGCGCCAGGGTATTACGCCGCGCCTTCAGTCGATATTGGGGTCGGCGTCGGTGGCTATTACGGCCATGGCTGGCGTCATTAAGGACACCGGCACAACACCAGGATATCTCCTGGATCAAGCTTGTCAACCAGATAGCCAGTGCGCTGGAAAGCCCGCCTGGCGGGCTTCGCGCGCCACCCTACCTCGACCCTCTCCCCCCCCCTATCAATTGTGATAGCTAGGCACCGGCTACCAGCGAACTAGAGTGACCTCACGGATCCAATTAATGAGATCCGAACTAATCCGGGGGCCGAAACAAAATGATGTTCATCGATCAGGAAATCGCGCACATCATGCGCGTCATGGTGCCGTCACTGTTGACGGATGGCACGGTGCCGATCCTCACGGTCGAATACTGGCATCGCCGTCTTTCGAACCTGCTCGATACGGCCCAGCTTTCGCAAACCCAATTTCGTACGATCGACTCGCTGATGACGCAACTCGAGCGTCTTCAGGTCAAGGCGCGCCTCGCTGCCTGACGAGTCGACCGGCGCGCAGCCCATCCCGCGATATACCTAAAAAGGGCGCCGCAATACCGTTTTGATTTACCTCGCCATGTAACCCGAGCATGGATTAAGCCCGCCTCAGTGCGGGCTTCTTTCTTTCTGGACGGCGCATACGCCCGTCGGGCTGCCAGGTTTCCGAAGCGCAAAAAATAGCCGCGGCAGGGGCCGCGGCGAAAGGCTTTGCCAACTACTAACAACACGGCGCGAGGGGACGTCGCCGCGAAACCATTGTCGGGGCTCTTATCAGAGCCTTCAATGGCTACGAGGCCGATCTGACAATCGTTGACCTTCGGCTATCACTCGCGATTTGCCCCTTAAATCTGGCTCGCCGCGCTGATCACCCGAGGCCAGCGCCCCTCTTGAAAACGCCTCGCGCTCCCTGCATGTACGGTCCACTTTTATCGGAGAATTCTGATCGTGGGAAGCCGTCCATCCTTCATCGACGATCTCGCGCGCGACCTCGCAGCCAGCCGCGCGAGCCCCCGTCCCACTGGCGACGAGGCCTTGCTCGACGCCTATTCGCAAACCGTCATCGGCGCGCTCGAGCGCGTGCAGCAGGCCGTCGCCCACATCGCCGTCGAGCGCCGCGCGCCTGCGGGAAGCTCAGGCCCCGTTCGCGGCGGCACCGGCTCGGGTTTCCTCTTCACGCCCGACGGCTATCTGCTCACCAATAGCCACGTCGTACACGGCGCCAGCGCGCTACGCGTCACGCTGGCCGATGGCGCCACCTACGAGGCCGATCTGATCGGCGACGATCCGAGCACCGATCTCGCTGTCCTGCGCATCGGCGCGAGCGAGGTGCTGCCGCACGCGGAACTCGGGGTATCGGCGACATTGCGGGTTGGGCAGATTGCGATTGCCGTCGGCAGTCCGCTCGGCCTTGCGCAGACCGTGACCACGGGCGTGGTCTCGGCGCTAGGACGTTCGTTGCGTTCGGAGTCCGGACGAATGATCTATGACGTGATCCAGACCGATGCCGCGCTCAATCCCGGCAATTCGGGCGGGCCGCTCGTCAATTCGGCGGGACAGGTCATCGGCGTGAATACGGCGATCATTCCGGGTGCGCAGGCCATCTGCTTTGCCACGGCGATCGATTCGGCGAAATGGGTCATCACGCAGTTGTTCGCGCATGGGCGCGTGCGCCGCGCGCACGTGGGCATTGCAGGGACGAACGTGCCGATCGCGCCCAAGGTGCAACGCTTTTTCGGGCTCGACTCGACGAGCGGCGTACGGGTGATGGAGGTGGTGAAGGGCGGTCCGGCCGCGCTGGGCGGGCTGCGCGTGGACGATACGATCGTGGCGATCGACGGCTTGCCCGTCGATGGAATCGATGCGCTTCAGCGTCTGCTGGACGCCTCGCGCATCGGTCGTGCGGTGGAATTCACCGTCGTGCGGCTCACGCAGAAACTGACCTTGATGCTGACGCCTGTCGAACAGGCGTTGCTGGCATAGCGAAGCGGGCGCGCGGCCCGCTTCCTCCAGCGCTTACCAGCCCGGCTGACCGTAGCCGCCATACTGCGGCGGGGGCGGCGGCGGTGCGCAGGGCACATAACGGCCCGAATACTGGTCGTAGCAACCCGCCGGAGCCGGTGCGGTGGCATAAACGGGCGCGGCATAAACCGGCGCGGCTACCGGAGCCGGTTCGGCGTAGACGGGCGGCGCAGCATACACTGCCGGGCCGCTGACCGCGGCGCCCACAACGGCGCCAATCAGCGCGCCACCGACGAGCGCGCCCACCACATCGCCGCCATTACCGTGCGCGCTGGCCGGATTCGCCGCGACCACACAACCTGCCATTACCAGTACGGCTGCAATCTTACGCATGATGTTCTCCTCGAGAACCTTTGAAAACATGCGAGCCATTGTCGCCGCGATGAACCATTACAGGTGCTGCAAGTGGTAACGACGAATTACGCAGACGATGAATTACGGTCTGGGCGTAATTAAAGGGAAGGTGAACAGCCCGAATCCGAGCGGATTCAGGCGTCGTGTTCCGCCTTATCAGGCGGTGAGTCGTGCCGCCGGCCTGCGCCGGGACAGAGCAACGAAAGCGCGATGGAGCAAACCATCAGCGCGAACAGAGCGACGAAGTACGTCATCCAGGAGAACTCGAATTCCACGAGTGCCTCCATCCCTCGCCTGAACCGTGAGCAGCCGGATTAGCGCGTGGGCACTCCAGCCAGGATCGCTCCCGGCCACGGCGCACGCCGCCGCCCTTAATGGTGCAGGATGCTGCGCAGCGGGTGACGCCAGTCGATATGAGGAGCGCCCGACTCTACGCGCATCCGATGCTCCTCGAGGATTTCATCCGAAAACAGAAAAACCACAATGACGAGGGGAATAACCAGAAACGCGCCCAGTATTACGTGTTCGATCACGATAACCTCCTGGTTGTCAAGCGATTGCGACTTCATTGTAGCTGGAAAGCGACAGCTTGTACTGGGGGCGAATACTGATTCATCGGAAGCAGGGTGCGCCGCCGCACGTACTGAACTGAGCAGGCGGCGTGCCCATGCATTCCCAGGTTCACCAGGGCGCTTCAGCGGCGCTGCGTCAGGTCGCCGATCTTTTCCAGACCGCCGCAAAAAGCCCCGCGCCGATCAGCAGCGAGCCACCGGTGCGATTGATCAGCCGCTGCACCCGCGGGCTGCGCACGGCGCGGCGTGCGGCCGCCGCAAGCAGCGCGTAGCCAAACGCATTGAGCGTGGCGAGCACGAGGAACGTGGCTTCGAAGATAAGGATTTGCGGCATCGCGGCGGTGTGCGGATCGATGAACTGCGGCACGAACGCCACGAAGAAAATGAGGCTCTTGGGGTTGAGCGCGGTCACTGCGTAGGCGTGAGCGAAGATGCGGCCCGTGCGCGTTTCGGAGGTATCGGCGGAATCGGTGTTCATGACCGGCGCGCGCCAGAGCTTGATGCCCAGATAGATCAGATAGGCCGCGCCGACCCACTTGAGCATCGAGAACAGCGTCGCCGATGCCGCGAGAATCACGCCGAGCCCGAGCATCGACGCCGTCATCGCCGTGAAGTCGCCGAGCGCGACGCCTGCAGTGGTGGCCAGCGCATAGCGGCGGCCGTGGCCGAGCGCGTAGGACACGACGAGCAGCACCGTCGGTCCGGGAATGGCGACGAGGATCGCCGATGCAATCGCAAATGGCAGCCAGTGAGCAAGCGTCATGACGTTCTCCAGTGGGGATGCCCGATTTATCCACGAAGATTCCCGCGGCGCAAGTGCCTGCCTGGCATGGATTTTCTTCAGCGTCTGGCGAGTTCTGCGCGACTTTTCGCGCCCCTGCCTGCGAATTGCGCATAGCGACTATGTGCGTCGCGGCAACCCGGCGCGGCGCGCGCTGTGCACAATCGATGCGCGGTCCTGCTGCATCCGCACACAAGAACTTCTTGCGGTCCGCGCACGGTCTCCTAGATTCAAAAATGTGGGTCGGGAGTCGCCGTTAAATACATAGCTAACCTGAATAAAATTCCCGCCGCTCCAGCAGGACCGGAAAGGACCCGGAGCGAGGAGGCAAACATGAAAAAACACTTCGCCGTGGTGGCGCTCGCCGCTGGTTTCTTCTGCGCTGTTTCCGTCCAGGCTCAGGACGCTGCGATCAAACCGCAGCAGACAGTGCAACTCAAGCCCGGCTCCTACGGCTGCCTGTCGAAAGACAAGCTCGACGCCGTTTCCCTGCACGAACAGGCCGGCGAGCATCAGCAGATGCAGGAATATTTCGCCGATTTCCGCTGCCTTTCCACGCCGGATAACCAGACGTATCGCGTCGTGCGCGTGGTCGGTCACGACGTCGAATTCGTGAACGCCGCCAACGCCGACGATCAGGGTCTCTGGACCAGCGATCGCTCGATCAGGCAATAAGCGGGTGATAAAAGGGTAACAAGCAGACAAACAGTCGATGAAATACCGCGCGCGGCGAGCCCGCGCGTCATGGCGCCGTCATTCTGGCGTCAGACCATCCGGAAAGGACCCGCACAGCGCCGTCTGATGAATGCGGCACAGGATGTGCTGGAAACTCGCTATCATGTGCGGCTTTTGCGCGGCGCGGGATTCGGTATGGCACTCAAATCGACGATTTTCAAGGCAGAACTGCAGATCGCAGACATGGACCGGCATTACTACGCCGACCATGCGCTCACGATCGCCTGCCATCCGTCCGAAACCGACGATCGCATGATGGTGCGCATTGCCGCCTTCGCGCTGTTCGCCGGCGAGCGGCTGGAGTTCTGCAAGGGGCTTTCCGACGCCGACGAGCCGGATCTCTGGGTCAAGGACTACACGGGCGCGATCCAGACCTGGATCGAAGTCGGCCAGCCCGACGAGCGCCGCATTTCCAAGGCCAGCGGCCGCGCCGAGGAAGTCATCGTGATCGCTTATGGCGGCCGCACCTCGGATATCTGGTGGCAGGGCGTGCGCGGCAAGGTGGAGCGCCTGCGCAACGTCACCGTCTGGTCGCTGGGCGAGGGCGTGGCCAATGCGCTCGGCAAGCTTGCGGAGCGCACCATGCGTCTGCAATGCACGGTGCAGGATGGCGCTGCCTGGATCGGCAGCACGACGAGCGAGCCGGTCGCGGTCGAGTGGACCGTGTTCAAGGCGCCCGAGAACGTTTAAAACCCATCACGCGGCAGGTGGACCTTTGAGCTCCACCATATTGCCCTCCGGGTCGAACAGATACAGCGACGGCCCGAATCCCTCCGCGCCATAGCGCCCGGCCACATCGCCGGGCTGCGCGCCCGCCTGGGCGAGCCAGGCTTTCAGCGCATCGCCGTCGAACGTCTCCACGCGCAGACACAGATGATCCATGTTTCGCCCCGGTCCGCTCTCGGCGTTGCGGTCGAGCGGGCCGCCCACGGTGATGAGATCGACCAGCGCGCGCCCCGCGCGCAACTGCACGAGGCCCAGTTCGCGTTCTTCGCGTTCGACGCGGCAACCCAGCACATCGCAGTAAAAGTGCGTCATGGCGGCCGGATCGGCTGCACGAATCACCACATGATCGATGTCGAGAATCTGGATCTGCATGGCGTTTCCCGTTGCGGGTGCATGCAGGCAGTGTAGGAAAAACGCCGTAGACGAGCGCGGCAAAAGCGCTGGACGAAAAAAAGCCCGCTGCTGTGAGCGGGCTTAATCCATATCAGGAGGAGACATGGAGGAGACAAGAATCACTATACACAGCGGCCTGACGCGTTGCAACAAGTTTTTAAGGGAAAACCCGCAATCGTGCCAAATTGTCGCAGTCACGTCTGACGGCGCCGAAAGCGCAAAATAACGGTTCGAACGACAGCGCAAGATCCGGCGCGCCGCCGCCGGTCCGCGCCGATACAGTGGGACCATCGAATCTGCTCTCACTGGGAGTCCTGACATGAACGCCGCCCCGTCCGCCGCACCCGACACCCTCGATTTCGCCGACGATGACGCGCGCTGGACCGCCATCGCCGGGCGCGACGCCCGCGCCGACGGCCAGTTCTTCTACGGCGTGCGCACGACCGGCGTGTTCTGCCGCCCGTCCTGCGCCTCGCGCCTGCCTCGGCGCGAAAACGTCGACTTTTTCGCCGATGCCGATACCGCACGCGCCGCCGGTTATCGCGAATGCAAGCGCTGCCGTCCGGGCGGCCTGCCGCGCGAACTGGAGATCGTGCGCCGCGCCTGCGCCGCGCTCGACGCCGATCCGCAGCAGCGCCTCACGCTCGCCCAGCTTGGCGACGCCGTGCATCTGAGCCCGTTCCACCTGCAGCGCCTCTTCAAGCGCGTGCTGGGCGTCTCGCCGCGCCAGTATCAGGCCGCGCGCCGCGGCGCCGTGCTGCGCGACGCGCTCGCGCAAGGCGCCGGCGTCACGCGGGCGAGCGTCGACGCGGGCTTCAACTCGTCGTCGCGGCTCTACGAGAGCGTGGCGGGCGAGCTGGGCATGGCGCCATCGGCGTTCCGGCGCAAGGGCGCGGGCCTGACGATCCGCCATGCGGGCGCGGCCACGCCGCTCGGCCGCGTGCTGATCGCGGCGACCGATAAGGGCATCTGCCGGATCGCTTTCGGCGACAGCGCGAAGACCCTCGTCGATACCCTGCGCGCCGATTTCGCGAACGCGCGCTGTATCGAGGACACCGAAGCGCTCGCGCCGTTCATCGCGCACATCGACGCCTACCTGCACGGCCGCAGCGAGCGCATCGAGCTGCCGCTCGACATCGCCGCGACGGCGTTCCAGCAACGCGTCTGGGACGCGCTGCAGCGCATTCCGTACGGCGAAACCCGCAGCTACACGCAGATCGCCGAAACCGTGGGCTCGCCGCGCGCGGTGCGTGCGGTGGCGACGGCGTGCGCGTCGAACCCGGTGGCGCTGGCGATTCCTTGTCATCGCGTGGTGCAGAAGGGCGGCGCGCTCGCGGGCTATCGCTGGGGGCTGGCGCGCAAGGCGGCGCTCATCGATGCCGAAGCGCGCGCGGGTGAAGTCCTCGTGACGCTCGACGTGGTAGAACCCTCGGACCAAGCCGCCCGGCGCGAGCGCGCCGCCACCACGCCGGAGATTCCTGTTTGAGCGCCGTTCAGCACGCTTCTTCCGATTTCTCTTCAGCATCCGCAGAACTGGAATTGCCGTTTCGCGAGCCCTACGACTGGCCGCGCATGCTGCGCTTTCTCACCGGCCGTGCGACGCCGGGTGTCGAGGCCGTCGAGGATGGCGCGTGGCTGCGCGCCATCGACTTCAACGGCGCGAGCGGCACGCTCGCCGTGCGCCGCCATGCGCGCAAGCGCTGCCTCGTTGCGCGCATCGACGGGCCGGTAAGCGAGCACGCCGCCGCGCTCGCCGTGCCGCTCGCGCGCATCTTCGATATTCACGCCGATCCCGCTGCGGTTGGCGCGGGCTTGAGCGCCGATCCGTGGCTCGCGCCGCTCGTCGCTGCGGCGCCTGGCTTGCGGGTGCCGGGCGCGTGGTCGGGCTTCGAACTGGTGGTGCGCGCGATTGTCGGCCAGCAGGTCAGCGTGAAAGCCGCGACGACGATCGTCGGGCGACTGGTCGAACGCGTGGGCAAGCGCATCGACGGTCATGCGCATACGCGCACGGCGTGGCGTTTTCCCACGCCGGCCGATCTCGCGGCGGCGGATCTCACCGGCATCGGCATGCCGGGCAAACGCATCGCGGCGCTGCAGGGTTTCGCGGCCGCCGTGGCAAGCGGCGCGGTGGCGATCGAGCGCACGCCGGCGCCTGCGATCCGCCGGCGCAAAAACGCCGCCGATCTCAACGCCCATGCCGACACCGAACGCGCCACGCTCGACGCCATGCGCGCAGCGCTGCTCGCGCTGCCGGGCATCGGCCCGTGGACGGTCGAATACGTGGCGATGCGCGCCTGGCGCGACGCCGACGCCTGGCCCGCCACCGATCTCGTGCTGATGCAAACCATCGCCGCCCGCGATCCCGCACTCGTGCGCGCACCTCAGCAACGCGCCCGCACCGACGCGTGGCGGCCGTGGCGCGCCTACGCGGCCATGCATTTGTGGAACGAAATCGCCGATCGCGCCGGGGCCGCACGCGGCGGGTGACGCCGCCCAATTCTCCGGCCGGGTTCCCGGCGTACTTGTCCGCATACATGCAACAACACGGTTATCGATGCGGTAGCGTCGGCGCCCGCTTTCGCAACGCGTAAAGCGCCATCGCCGCATGAGCGAAGCCTGGCCGCCCGGCCAGGGAAAATCGGCAAAAGCCGCGCCAGGACTGGCTTGCGGCGCTGCCGCATCGGCCGCAAAGGCAGGCCCGAAGTGGCCTCAAGCAGGTCTTCCGGCGAGATGTTAAAGTGCCCGCTACCGAAAAATTCCCTGCCAGCGGTGTGTGCGTGTGTGCAACAGCGGCACCACCGCCGGCCAGTGCCCGACCAGCCCTCAATGCCAGACACGACCTCTACACGCACGAACGACGTTCTCACGCAGCGCCTTTCCGTGCTGAGCGCCGGGCCGCATCGCGACGCGCTCACGCGCGGTCTGCGCGGCATCGAAAAGGAAAGCCTGCGGGTCACGCGCGACGGCGCGCTCGCCATGACGCCGCACGCCGCCGCGCTGGGTTCGGCGCTGACGCATCCGTCGCTCACGACCGATTATTCGGAAGCGTTGATCGAAATCATCACGCCCGCAGAAAGCGACGCGTCGATCACGCTCAACAAGCTCGACGAGCTGCATCGCTACGTCTATAGCGTGCTCGCGCGCGACGGCGAAATGCTCTGGAACGAATCGATGCCGGGCCTGCTGCCGCCGGAAGACGACGGCATTCCCATCGCGCGCTACGGCAGTTCGAATATCGGCACGCTGAAGTACGTCTACCGCATGGGTCTCGCGCTGCGTTACGGCCGCACCATGCAGTGCATCGCAGGCATCCACTACAACTATTCGCTCAACGAAGAAGTGTGGCGCGTGCTGCATGCGCACGATCAGTCGACGGCCACGCAGACGGATTACCAGTCGGAGCGTTATCTCGCGCTGATCCGCAATTTCCGCCGCACGAGCTGGCTGCTGATGTATCTGTTCGGCGCCTCGCCCGCGCTCGATGCGCGTTTCCTGCGCGGTCGCGAGCACACGCTGGAAAGCCTCGAGGCCGACACGCTCTATCTGCCGTACGCGACCAGCCTGCGCATGAGCGATCTCGGCTACTCGAACACGACGGGTCAATCCGCGCTGCACGCCGACTACGACACGCTGCCCGGTTATCTCGACGCGCTCGCCCAGGCCGTGAGCCAGCCGTATCCGCCTTACGAGGCGATCGGCACGCATCGCGACGGCGAGTGGGTGCAGATCAACACCAACATCCTGCAGATCGAAAACGAGTTCTATTCGACGATCCGCCCCAAGCGCGTGACGTGGCCCGGCGAGCGTCCGCTGCATGCGCTGGCCGCGCGCGGCGTGCAATACGTCGAAGTGCGCTGCATGGATATCGATCCGTTCGAGCCCACCGGCATTTCGCTGGAGACGGCGCGTTTTCTCGATGCTTACCTGCTCGCCTGCGCGCTCGACGAAAGCGCGTCGCTGCCCGCAACGGCATACGCCGAAGCCAACGAGAACTTCGGCCTCGTGACGAAGGAAGGGCGCAAGCCGGGGCTAGCGCTGACGCGCGACGGCCAGCCGGTTGCGATGCAGGACTGGGCGAACGAGCTGTTCGCGAAGATCGAGCGCACGGCCACAGTACTCGACGCGCTGCATGGCGGCGACGCCCACGCGCGAGCGCTTGCGGCCCAGCGCGCGAAGCTCGCCGATGCGTCGCTCACGCCTTCGGCGCGCGTGCTGCAAACCATGCGCGATCAGCAGCAAACCTTCCTGCAATTTGCACTCGCGCAAAGCGAGCGTCATGCGGCGGACTTCCTCGCGCGTCCGCTGGATGCGCAGACGACCGCGCACTTCGAGCAACTCGCGCGCGAATCGGTCGACGAGCAGGCCAGGCTCGAACGCGAAGAAGTCGGCTCGTTCGATGCCTTCGTGGCCGCCTATCGCGCCTACACGCTCAACCGCTTCAGCGTCTGACGCCCGAGCGGACGCGATGCCGGGTCCGCACTACGGGCCGGGCATCGCAATTGCGTCGAAACGCCCACGGGCCGGCGCGGTCCAACCTTCACGGGCCTGACGCCGTGCCGTCGAGCGGCGCGCGCCGCGCATTCATCCCTTATAGTCACGCCAACGACAAACGGTCCGGCCGCACTGCGCGCGCGTTCTCGGTTCAAGCGGGTTCAAGCGCGCGCCGGCCGACACAGGGAGGAACCCAAGCGATGAAACGAATCCTGCCGATCCTGCTCTGCGCGGCGCTGGCTGCCTGCGCGCCGCGCGGCCAGGTCAACCCCGACGTCATGCAGATCGCCACCGCGCCGCTCACCTGCAGCGACAAACCGCAGTGCGATATCTGGTGGCAACGCGCCCAGGACTGGGTGCGCGGCCATTCGAAATACGAAGTGCAGACCGTCACCGACTCGCTGATCCTCACCGCCGGCCCCGGCGGCGGCAAGCGCGCGCTCGCCTACGAGATCACGAAAACCGTCAACGGCGACGGCACCACCACGATCGGCTTCGCGGCGCATTGCGATAGCTCGATCGGCTGCAAGCCCGATCCGTGGGCCGCAGGTGCCGCCTTCAAGCAGTATGTGCGCACGGGTATCGAACAGTCGGTTCCGGGCGCCAACGACGCGAGCGAAACCGGCGCCGCGCCGCTGCCTGCTTCGGCTGCGGTACCGATGGCTTCGGCCTCGGCGCCCTGAGTCCACACCGGCGCCAGCCGGTCTTCTCGCGCCCCGGATTGTCCGGGGCGCGCGTCTTTGTCTTAAAGACGACCTTGCGCAATAAGATGGACTCCGAATCGAATCAATTCGATTGCGGATTTAGGCATTTTCTGATTGGGCGATGGATCGAGGAACCGTATTGTGGCCGTGCTTCGGCGCGTGCCGGACGGTTTCATTCCTCTTCAATCAATCGAATCCAAAATGAAAATGCGATTTTTGCCAGCCACCTTGCTGGCCTTTCTGATCGCCGTCGCCGCTGGCTGCACTACTGCGTCGGGGCCCATGCACAATCTCGACATCGTGACGCTCGCTAACGGCACACAGGCTTATCGCGTGCAGTGTCAGGGCCTGCTCGAAAGCTCGAAGGCGTGTATGAAGAAGGTCAACGAGATCTGCGGCGACAAGCAGCCGCTGCGTGTTTCTTCGGTGGACCGCGCCGCTTCGGGCTTCGCGCCCGAGAACGATCCGCGTGAAATCATGTTTGTCTGTCAGGCGCCGCAACCGGTCGTCCAGCCGCAAACGCCTCCGCCGCCGCCGCCCCCGCCGGTCGTCGACACCAAGCCGCGCACGATCACGCTGAACGCGGACGCCAACTTCGCGATCAACAAGTACGATCTGCTGCCGGCCGGCAAGCAGGCGCTCGACAAGTTCATCGCGGATAGCGACGGCGTGAACATCGGCACGGTGGTCATCGGCGGTCATACGGACTCGACCGGCTCGAAGGCGCTCAACGACCGCCTCTCGGAACGCCGCGCGCAAACCGTGCGCAACTATCTGCAATCGCACGGCCTGCATGCTGGCCAGTATGAAGTGCACGGTTACGGCGCAACCCGCCCGGTCGCGCCTAACTCCACCGTGGAAGGCCGCGCGCAGAACCGCCGCGTCGAAATCCAGACCAATGGTGTGACTGCACGATAAACCTGCATAACAGGTTTAACTGCAGGCTCAACTGCAGGTTCAACCGCGGGACCGTTCTTGAGCCATCAGTGGCCCATCGACGGTCCCGCGCCTTTTCTGGGCTTCGTAATCCACACCAGCGCGGCCAGCACGAGGAACACGACGCAGGAGATGCGGAAGAAGTCGTTGGTCGCCATCATGTAACCCTGCGTGGTCACCACGTCGTTGAGCTTGGCGGTGATGCTCTGGCCCGCGTAACCGATGTTCGCCAGCGCGTCCTGGTACGCCGTGGTATTCGGCGAATACACGCTCACCGATTCGGACAATACCGCGTGGTGATAGATCGCATCGTTCTCCCAGAAGGTCGTACTAAGCGCCGTGCCGATCGCACCCGACAGCGTGCGCAGGAAGTTCGACAGGCCTGACGCACTCGCCAGGCGATCATCGGAAATACTCGAAAGCGTGATGGTGGTCATCGGCACGAAAAAGCCCGCCACGCCGATGCCCTGCACAAGTCGCGGCAGGATCACGTGGCCGAAGGGCACGTCGAGCGTAAAGGTCGAATTCCAGATCGAAACGAACGCGAACACCAGAAACGCGAGGCTCGCCACCAGGCGCAGATCGAGCCGGTGCATATTGCGTCCGATCAAGGGCGAAAGCACGAGCGCTAGCAACCCGACCGGCGCCGTTGCCAGACCGGCGATGCCCGCCGTGTAGCCCATCACCGTTTGCAGCCAGAGCGGAAAGATCACCACCGAGCCGAAAAACGCCATAAAGCCGAACGAGATGATCAAGGCGCCGAGCGCAAAATTACGGTCGCGGAACAGCGAAAGATCGACAACCGGTTCTTTTTCGGTCAACTCCCACGCGAGCATGAAGGCCAGCGACACCACCGCGATGATCGCCAGCGCGACGATGAACTTCGAGCTGAACCAGTCGCGATCCTTGCCGAGGTCGAGCATCATCTGCAGGCACGACACGCCGATCACCAGCAGCGCGAGCCCCACGGCGTCGATGCGCTGCTTCGTGGTCTTCGTCTCGCGGCCGCGCAGCAGTAGGTAGGCACAGATGCCCGAAAACAAACCGATCGGCACGTTGATGTAGAAGATCCACGGCCACGAGTAGTTGTCGGTGATATAGCCGCCCATCACGGGCCCGAAGATCGGCGCGACGATCACCGTCATCGCCCAGAGGCCGAGCGCCAGGCCGCGTTTCTCGGGCGGATAGGAGCGCATGAGGATGGTCTGCGATAGCGGCACCATCGGCCCCGATACGAGACCTTGCACGAGACGGAAGGCGATCAGCGTCTCGAAGTTGGAGGCGAAGCCGCAGGCCGCCGAGGCGATCGTGAACAGAAGCACCGACAGCGTGAAGAGCCGCACTTCGCCCACGCGGCGCGCGAGCCAGCCGGTGAGCGGCACGGCAATCGCCGAGGCCACGGAGTACGACGAGATCACCCACGTGCCTTCGCTGTTCGCCACGCCCAGATTGCCGGAGATGGTCGGCACGGCGACGTTGGCGATCGAGGTGTCCAGCACCTCCATAAAGGTGCCGAGGGCGAGGCCCACGGTCAGCAGCGCGAGCGTGCCGCCGCTCAGGGGCCGAGGTTCGGCGCTGGCCGGGGAGGAGGCGGGCGCGGCGGTTGAAGCGTCCATCGTCGGGTCCTTGATCAGGATCGTTGGCCGGATTTGGCTCGATTTATCTCGATTAATTCTTCGACGTCAGGACCGTTGCCGCATCAACGAGCTGCAGCCGAACGATCGTGCGTCTTTATATGCCGGGGCATTGTCTGCCCAGACAGTTATTTGACTGCAATACGGCCTTTGCGCGACGGTGCGCGGCGGGGGTCAAGCAACGGTTGGCGTCAGGCCAACCCCACCTTCAATCGCCGCTCGCCAGACCTTCGACATGGCCGCATACCGCCTGGGTTTGCGCGTCGTTAGCGATGAAACGCTGCAGCAGGCTGATGAGCGTCGTGACTTCGTCCGCGCTGAAGCCATGCAATTGCTCGTTCATCACCGAAGCGATCACATCGGGCAATTGCTGCGCTGCTTCGCGGCCAAGTTCGGTGAGTTCGAGTTCCACGACGCGACGGTCGGCCTGACTGCGCTGGCGCTCCAGAAAGCCCTTCTTTTCGAGCCGGTCGAGCATGCGCGTCATCGATCCGGTGTCGTACGACAGCACGCGTGACATCTCGTTGGGCGTGCGGGCGCGCTGGTACCAGAGCAGCAAAATCACGCCGATCTGCGAAGACGTCAGCCCGAGCGGCGCGACCGCGCGGTCCATGCGGGTGGCCAGCACGTTGCGCGCGGTCGAGAGGAAATAACCGAGACTCGGCACCACGCCGACCTTGCCCGGCACGTACGGAACGTGGGGCACGTCTTGTGGAATATCGGGGCCGCTATTCATCGCTACTCATGGGTAAAACGCTCTCTTCGATCGCGAAAACACCGGCATTCTAGCCGGTTATTTTCCTGCCTGGGCAGGTAAATAAATCGGGATTGTGTGGCGTCGCCGATGTTCACCCAGCGCTCACCTGGGCGCAGCGTTCATCGATCTGTCGCTATCGCAGCGTAAAAACAACAGCAGAAATGACGCAGTGCAAAGTATGTTGAGATTTGCTTGCATAGTCAATATTATTGCAGGCAAGCACTTAAACTCATCGGATTCCCGAATTTCTTCTTTGGTCGCGCCATGCTGTACCTCAAAAACGCGCTCGGCGGCATTGGCCGCTCGGTTACCTGCACAGCACGCCATGCCTTCGCGCATGCCGGCGGGGCAGCGCGTTGGCGCAAGATCGGGCTCTATGCGGCAATGTTCGTGTTGCCGGGCGGCTCGATCGCCGTCGTGTTGATGATGTGGGCCGATCGCCGCCGTTCGCAGCGCGGCAGCCAAGTCACGAGCGTGACGGCCATCGGCGCCTCCGGGCCTGCGATCGCCCAAGCGGCAAAAGCCGCCTGCAACCACGCCCAGCGCGCCTGCCGTCCCTCCTGCGCAGGCATCGCACGCAACGCGCGACTGCGTGCTCACGACGCCCTTCATGCACTGCGCCGCTGGCGCGGTAACGGCGCGTAAACTGTAACTTACGCGCCGTAACACATCCGTCCCCGTTCCCGGCTTACGCTTGCGGATTGCGCCCGGCGCAATCCGCGTGCGCTACCATTGCCGCAGCCTTGCGCGGGCGTCAGCGGCCTTAACCGCTTTGACAGCGACGCGCCAAAGTCTTGCACGCCGAGTGTTTTGCCGCGCTGCCCGCCCCGCCATTCGATCATTTGCCAGCCGCATCGACAGGAATTCCCGCATGTCCCGCCGTCTCGTTGTTCCCGGTCGCCTTTCCGTTTCGCTGCGCCGTCGCGCGCCTACGCTCGCGCTGATCGGCGCAGCGGCCGTGCTCGCCTTCCAGCTCGGCGGCTGTGCAGTCGGCCCCGACTACCATCGGCCCGATACGGCCGTGCCAGCGGCCTACAAGGAGGCGCCGGAAGGCTTCAAGGTCGCGCAACCGTCCGATACGATCGATCGCGGTACCTGGTGGCTCATCTACGACGATGCGCAGCTCAACGGGCTGATGGATCAGCTCAACACCAACAACCAGACCGTCGCGCAGTACGCCGCCGCTTATCGTCAGGCGCGCGCTCTGGTGGGCGAGGCGCGCGCCGCGTACTTCCCGGTGGTCAGCGCGTCGTTCGCGGGCACGCGCTCGGGCACGGCGTCGCGCGTGTCGAGCAACACGGGCAGTGCGTCCGGCAGCATCACGAACAACATCAATCTGGGCCTCGACGCCACCTGGGAACCCGACCTCTGGGGCAAGGTGAGCCGCACCGTGAGCGCCGAGGAAGCGGGCCAGCAAGGCGCCGCCGCCGATCTCGCCAATGCGCGCCTTTCCGCCCAGGCCACGCTCGCGCAGACCTACTTCACGCTGCGCGCGCTCGACGCCCAGCAGAAGCTGCTCGACGACACCGTCGCGGCCTATCAGAAGTCGCTCACGCTGACGCAGAACCAGTACGCGCAGGGCGTAGCAGGTCGCGCCGACGTGATCCAGGCGCAAACGCAGCTGCAATCCGCGCAGGCTTCCGCCATCGACAACGGCGTTGCGCGCGCCCAGGACGAACACGCGATTGCCGTGCTGGTCGGCCAGCCGGCTTCGTCGTTCTCGATTCCGGTGTCGCCGCTCACGGCCACGCCGCCGGTCGTGCCGGTCACGATGCCTTCCGCGCTGCTCGAACGGCGTCCCGATATCGCGTCGGCCGAGCGCAAGGCGGCGGCGGCCAACGAGCAGATCGGCGTGGCAATTGCCGCGTTCTTCCCGACGCTCACGCTGTCGGCGAGCGGCGGCTTCGAAAGCTCGGTGTTCTCGCAACTGCTGCAGATGCCGTCGCGCTTCTGGACGCTCGGGCCGTCGCTCGCGGCCACGGTGTTCGATGCGGGTCTGCGCCGCGCGCAAACCGAAGCCGCGCGCGCCGCATACGACCAGCAGGTCGCGACCTATCGCCAGACCGTGCTGGCCGCGTTCCAGGACGTCGAGGACAACCTCGCGTCGCAGCGCATCCTCGCGCAGGAAATCGTGGTGCAGCAGCAGGCGGTGGAGTCGGCGCAACATGCGCTCGCGATCGTCACCAACGAGTACAAGGCGGGCACGATCGATTACCAGAACGTGCTGTCGGCGCAGACGACCGCGTTCACGGCGCAGCAGAAGCTCGCCAGCCTCGCGGGGCAGCGCATGGTGTCGTCGGTGGGACTGGTGAAGGCGCTCGGCGGCGGCTGGGATACCGCGCAGATGACGCGCGAGAACGGCGGCGTGGCGGCGCCTGCGCCGGCAGCCTCGGGTGCGACGGCCAGCACGGCCGCCGTCACCCAGGCCGCCGTCACCCCGGTCAATACACAGGCACAGTAAGCGCCCAGCGCTTGAAGCTCAACGCATAAACGTCAGCGCAACCTGTCCCGGACCCATCGGGCGGCCCAGCAGGTTCAGCAGGCCCGCGAGGTTGTCGCGCTGATCGGGCGTGGCGCTCGCGGTGCCGTTGAACATCGACGAATTGCGCGAGAACGTGCCGTGCCCATCGAGCATCAGCGGGCCTTTCTGCGTGCTCAGATCGAGCGTCGACGACGCGCCTTGCGCCTGCAGCACCGCCTCGTAAGAACCCAGCGGCTTCACCAGCGAAACGCGCGAACTCATGTCGCCGAGCGTGACCGTGAGACGGCCGAACGCATCGGTGCCGAACACGCGCCACGGGCTCCACGCGAGCCGCACATTGCCATCCAGATCGAGCGTATTGAACGGCGCGCCCAGACCCGCGAGCAGCGAGGCCGGCACCGCGAGCGCGCCCGCCGTCACCGTGGCGCCGCGCGGCGTGGCCTCGACGTCGATGGGATCGGGCATCGCCTCGGTCTGGCGCATCTGCAGATGCACGCGGCCGGTGAACAGCGCCCAGAACGACGCACGCCATTCGATGCGTCCAGGCAGCAGCGTCGCGCCTTGCACGTCGCGGCCCGCAGCCAGCATGAGCGTGGCCGAGCCGTGCCAGAGCGAGCCTTGCGGATCGACGAGATTCACGTGCCCTTGCGTCACGCGCGCGAATTGCGGCGCGATCCACGCGGCGGGCAGGCGCACGAGCAGCACCGTGCCCACCGAGAGCACGGCGACGATCAGCCAGGGTAGCGCGGCGCGCACGCGCCGCATCCAGTAAGACATACGATCAACCCCTGACGGTGTTTCAGCGCGCGTTCGCGGGCTGCAGCGACGCGGTCAGATCGACCTGACCGTCGGCCTTGAGCGCGGTGATATGCGCCTCGACCACCTGCACCTTGAACTGCTTGCGCACGTCGTCGAGCCAGCCCGTCCAGACCGGAAACGACGCATTCTTCATCTGCACCTGCACGGCCGTGCCGATCAGTTGCACCTGCGCGCCCGGCATGCCGTGATCGGCCAGCGAAGCCGTAAGCGCGTCCTTGAGCGCCTGGCCGCCCGGCGCGACGCTGGCCGCCGCGCCCGCGAGCGTGCGGGCCTCGTCGGCCTGCGCGGTCATCTGCGACAGTTCGCGCTGCATCGCGGGCAGGCTCTCGCGCAGCTTCGCGCGGCCGTCCGCCGCCGGCTGCCAGAGCACCGAATAGCCGATGGCCACAGCCAGCACCGCGCTGCCCCACGTCAGCAGCACCTTCTCGCGCGCCGAGCGCGCTTCCCAGAACTCGTTCCAGGTATCGGCCCACGCGCCGCTCAATGCCGATGTCTTCATGACGCGCTCCTGATGGTCCATTTGCCGGTGCTGCTGTCCTGCGTGCCCGCCAGGCCGTTGCGCGCGAGGCGTTTGGCCAGATCGGCATCGACGTTGACGCCCGGTTTGAAGGTCACGTCCAGGCGCCGCTCGTGATAGTCGAACGCCGCGATGCCGTTCGCGGGAATCGGCCCGAGCGAGCGCGCGAGCGCGTCGGACAGCGCGAGGAAGTCGTCGGGCGAGGGCTCGCCGGCGGCCACGCGCAGCTGCGAAAGCTGCCGCGCCATCTGGCCGGCCGGATCGAGCACGACGGTGGTTTTCGGGAAGGCGTTGAGCAGCAGTTCGGTCATCTGCGTGTTGATGGCGTCGCGCTGGCGCGCCAGCATCAGCCACTGCACATTCGCGCCGATGATCGCCACCACCAGCGACGCCGCGATCAGCACGATCGGCACGCGCAGGCGGCGCAGCGTCGCGCGGTCGAGGCGCCACGGCTGCGCGGCGAACTCGAACTGGCAAAGGTCGAACTTGCAGGCAAGCGCACGCTGCGCGAGCGTTTCGAAGGCGAGCGGCTGCGCGCCGGGCAGGGCGGCGGCCAGCGCGGCTTTGTCGGCGGCACGCGTGGGTTCGCCGGGCAGGCCGGTCAGCACGTAGCGCGCGATGTCGGCGTCGCCGGCCAGCGCGTCGACGGTCGCGGCCACGCTCGCCGACGGCACCGCGAAGCCTTCGGCCGCCGTGCCGCGCACGATGGCGAGTTCGAGCAAGGCTGCGGGCGCGGCAGGCGCGGCCGCCAGATCGGGCAGCAGCTCCGGCGCGGTCGACATCACCTGGCCGAGCACGCAGGCCGTGACGGCTTCGCGCACGGCGCTATCGGCACGTTCGGCGGGATTCGAAGCGGTGGCGCCTTCGCCCGCCATCGCCGGTTCGGCCACGGGCGCCACGATGCTTTGCGCGAGCGGCAGGCAGCGCGCCACCGGCACCGCGCGCAGGTTGCGATGCCCCGCGCCCGTAAAGCCTTCGACGATAAAGCGGAACCAGCCGCGATCGATCGCCGCCACGGTCTGCCGGCCATCGGCGAGGCGCGTGGGATCGAGTGCCAGATGGCAGGTCTGCGGGTCCTGGATCAGATGATCCTCGACCACGTTGGGCAGCGCCTGGCGCAGTCGCGGCCCCTTGAGCGGCGGCACGGCGGCCGTAATCATCAGCAGGTCGCGCGCGGCGATCAGCAGCACGGTAGCCGACGCTTTCGGCAACAGGCCGAGCGCGGCGCGGCCCGCGCGCTGCGTGCGGCCCGACTTGTCGAGCAGCGCGAACGGCAGTTCCGGCAACTGCCATTCCTGCGAGTGGACCGCCGGGTCGCGCGGCGGCATCAGGACGATCAGCGTGCTCACACGCACCTCTTTTCGATGTTGGACTGGTACGGTTTCATGATTCGTCGCGAACGCGCACGATGCGCGTCACATGGGTAAGCGGGTCGCGCCAGACGAGCGTGGTCCGGTCCACGACCGCGCGCTCATGCTGCACGCGGCCATGCACGAGAAAGTAATTCGAATTGACGTCGCAAAGCGTGGAGTCGATGCCGGTCTGCGGGCTGCCGGCGCCGGTCAGCGCGAGCTGCACATCGCTCAGATTACGGAAAAACACCGTCTGGCGTCGCGACACGAAGGCCTGCGCGCTCGACAGGCTCATGCCCTGGACGATCGAGGCGATCACTTCGGCCGTCGCCGTGTTCATGTTGACCGGCGTGGTGGTCGGCAGGATCGTCACGAAAGGGCGCAGGCGCGCGACGATGTCGGGCGTGAAACCGGGCACGTCGAGCAGGGCGTCCACGCTCGTCATGAGGATTGGCGCCGATCCGCTGTTGCTGTCGCCATCGGAAAGACCGGGGTTGCTGGTGAAGTTCGCGCCGCCGCCTGCGCCGCCCGCAACCGGCTGGGTCGCGGCGGTGCCGCTCGCCGTCACGCCCGCCGACGCGGTCTGAAAGCGCGTGACCGAATACGCCAGGCCCGAGCGCAGATACACCGCCGCGTTCTTCGCGAGCTGGCCATCGACGCCAAGCAGTTGCAGCAGGCGCGCGAACGCCTGGATCTGCGTGAGATTGAGCTGCAGCGCGCCGGGCGCGGACGCCGTCACCAGATTGCGCAGGTTGTAGCGCGCCTGGGCGTCTTCGATCGAACCGGAGAGCCAGGTGTCGGCGCCCTGATCGGCGCGCACTTCGCCAATCTGGCCGAGAAAGTCGGACAGCCGCGTGCGCGCAACCGGCATGCCCCACGCGCCGCCCAGATAGGTCACGCCCGCCGAGGTATCGGCTTCCGAGCGCAGCACGAGACGCGTCCAGTCGAGCGCCGAACGCGAAATCCATTGCGCCTGGGTCAGCAGACGCTGATTCTCGATGCGGCGCAGTTGCACCTGCTGGCGCCAGAGCATGCCCGACACCAGGATCGCCGACAGCGCGACTACCAGCAGCGCGGTGATGATCGCCGCGCCGCGCTGCTTTGCGCGCGCGCCTATACGTCGGGAAAGCCGGGAAAGTCTCGAAAGCCGTGAAACAGGCAAAAACAAGGGGCGGCGCATGCTCATTCCCCCACCAGGAAAACGCGTGTCACGGGCCGCGCGAGCGCGTGCGCGCCGACGCTCACCTCGAGCCCCGTCACGGCGCGCGGCACCGGCGCGTTGCCGAGCTGCGGGACCTTCACGCCGTTATTGTTGGCGTTGAGCTGGCCGCGCACTTCGCCCATATCGGACGTCCAGCCGACCTTCGGCACATAAAGGCGCGCGTTGATCGAGCCCACGCCCTGCATCATCGATAAAGCGCTCCAGGCGCTGCTTTCGCCGCCGCGCAGCGCGCGCCGCAATTCGCCGATGGTGGCAAGCGGCGGCGAGGCGTAACGCACGACACGCCCGTCGCTCACGCGATAACGCACCACCTGCAGACGCGGCGCCGCGCCGGGCGGCACCGCGAACGCGCGCACGATCTGCAGCGCGCCGCCATCGACGGCGACGGCGGGCGAACCGGCTTCGTCGTCGCTGACGGCCTGGCGCGTGTCGATCCGCATCTGGTCGAACATCTGCGCGAACACGCGCTCTTCGGCCATCGACGTGGAAATGACGTTGCGTCCGCGCACGATCTGGTCGAGGCCGCGCCACGACAGAATCGCCACCACGGCCAGGATCGCGATGGCGACCAGCAGCTCGATCAGCGTGAAGCCGCGGGCGGGGCGGGCGCGTCGGATACTCATCGGGAAATCACAGGGACCGGTTCGTCTCATTGCCGAGCACCGTGACGAGTTGCGCGAGATTGCCGTCGCGGCCCGGCATCGTCACCGTGACCTCCACGCGGCGAAACACCGGATTGGGCGTGGCCGCGACATGCTGCGTGCAGGTCAGGCGCAGATTGCCCTGCGAGCAGTCGAAACTGTGTTCGCCGAGATCGGGCCAGGCATGCGCGAGGCGCAACTGGGCGAGCGCGTTGTCGGCGCTCCAGCCGGCCAGCAGACGGTCGTGCAGTTCGGCCTCGCTCGCGGCGAGACTGCCCACGGCGCGCAGCGAAGCCGCAAGCGCGATCGCCACGATGGCAAGCGCGACCAGCACTTCGATCATCGTGAAGCCACGGGCGCGCATCTCAACGAACCTCATAACGGCCAGTCCCGGTGCCGATGATGGTGGCGCGGCCCGCCGCCGAAAACAGCGTGATCTCGACCGGCTGCTCGACCGCTTCGGTGCCGAAAATCAGCCGGTTCGCGTGGTAATCGTCTTCGCCGCCGGGATAAGTGATCGACACGCCCGTCACGCCGCCTTCCCACTGGCGCGGGCCGAGCAGGTCGTCGCGCAGCGGGCGCCAGCCGTCCTCGGTACGCACATCGAAGCGAAAACCGCCGGAGAGCGGCTGCCAGGCGATCGGGCGGGCGCGCACCTGCGCTTCGTCGCCGGCCGATTCGAACAGCAGCGCGAGACGCTGCGCTTCCTCGTTGAGATCGGTGCGCGGATTGCGCGTGAGCGAGAGCGAGGCGAGCGACACCAGCAGCCCGGCGATCAGCAGCACCACGAGCATTTCCAGCAGCGTGAAACCCGCCGAGCGCGCAGGCGTCGGCGCGCGGTCACAGCGGCGCGGGATGCGAATGGGGCGGGATTGCATGGGCTGAAAAGAGGTCAAGCGGAAGGAAAATGCGCGGCGAGGGGCGTATCGGCATGCACTCGGGGCGAAGCCGCGCGGCGCGAGGATCGGATGCGTTCAACACCATTCGACCGGATCGCGCCACGCGTGACATCGCGGCTGGGCGGCTACTGCCAGGAACCGACGTCGGCGTCGTTGCCTTCACCGCCGGGTTTGCCATCGGCGCCATAGCTGAAGACGTCGATCTCGCCATGCACGCCCGGGTTCAGATACTGGTACGGATTGCCCCACGGATCGTTGGGCAGGCGCTCCAGATAGCCGCCGTCCTTCCAGTTGTTCGGCACCGGGTCGGTGGTGGGCTTCTGGACCAGCGCCTGCAGGCCCTGATCCTGCGCCGGATAGCGGCCGTTATCGAGGCGGTAGAGCTTCATCGCCTGCATGATGGTGCCGATGTCCTGTTTGGCGGCCACACGGCGCGCTTCATCGGGACGGCTCATGATCTTCGGGACGATCAGCGCGGCAAGAATGCCGAGGATCGCGATCACGACCATGATTTCGATCAGCGTGAAGCCGCCCTGACGGCGCGCGCGCCGGCCCTCGATGACGTCGCGGCTGATTGGCCCACGGTATTTGGCCCACATGGACATGACTTGCTTCCCTCCTGATGTTTCCTGGTGTTGATCGTGGTTCGCTGCGTGCTTCACTAGCTGTTTCGCAGCGTATCCGCGTACATGACGGGTCATTGTAATGTCACACGATGACGCCTTCGCGACCCGCTTTTTCGCGAACGTTTCCGGTACTTTCCCGAACAACCTTCGCGCACTGATTCCTGCCATCTTCCTGCCATCAAAACGTTCACATTACTCCGTACAATGGAACGCATGAACCCACTACAAATCCGTCTTTTGTCACTCGCTGCCTTCGCGGTGTTTTGCGCCACGGCAGCGTGGTGGACACTCGAAATCGCCGCTACGCGCGCGGCGCCCGTGCAAGCCGCCGCCGCCCAGGCGCCGGTCTCGCTCGATCAGGCCGGCACGCCGTTCGGCGGCAAGCTCGAACATAACGTCGCGCAGGATATCCATCTGTTCGGCATCCTCGCGCTCTCGCAGGGCGCTGCGGCCATCGTCAGCATCGGCGGCGAACCGGCCAAGGCGATCTCGCTGGGCGGCCTGATCGGCCAGGATTCGAAGCTCGCCGAAGTGCGCGCCCGCTCGATCGTGATCGACCGCCATGGCGTGCACTCCGAAATCTTCCTGCCCGCCAACCCCGGCGGTCCTACCATCTACGTGCGTTAAAAAAACCGCCTCGTGCAGCGCAGCGCTGCATTGCTTACTGCACGAGGTTGTTCAGTTCGATGATCGGCAGCATCACCGCGAGCACGATCACCAGCACCACGCCCCCCATCGCCAGAATCAGCAACGGTTCGAGCAGGCTCGTCAGGAACATCGTGCGGCGCTCGAGTTCGCGCGCTTCGCCTTCGGCGGCGCGATCGAGCATGGTCGTGACGTCGCCCGTGGCTTCGCCCGAGCGGATCAGGTGCACCAGCACCGGCGGAAACGTCTTGGTATTGCCGAGCGCGCGCGACAGCGACGTGCCTTCGCGCACGCGCACGATCGCATCGTCGATGTTGTTGCGCATCGCCTTGTTCGAGAGCGTTTCGCCCGCGGCCTGCAAGGCGCGCAGGATCGGCACGCCCGCCGCGCTCAGAATGCCCAGCGTGCTCGCGAAACGCACCGTGTTGTAGCCGCGCACGAGCTTGCCCGCGAGCGGCGCGGTCAGCAGCCAGCGATCGAACGCGAGACGCGGGCCGGGCCGGCGCAAGGTCGCGCGCACGACCCACGCCACCAGCGCCACGACGATCACCACCGCCCACCACCATTGCCGCACGAACGACGACAGCGCCATCATCACGATGGTCAGAAACGGCAGCTGCTGCTTGGTGCTCGCAAACACGTTCACCACTTGCGGCACCACGTAGCTGAGCAGGAACGTGACGATGCCGAACGCGATCAACGTGACGATCGCCGGATACGTGAACGCCAGCACGATCTTCTGCTTGAGCGCGTTGCGTTGCTCGATGTAGTCGGCCAGGCGCGACAGCACGATGCCGAGCTTGCCCGTGTGTTCGCCCGCCGCAACCAGCGCGCGGTAAATATCGGGGAAATCGCGCGGATGCTGCGCCAGCGCATTGGCCAGCGAATGGCCGCCGAGCACTTCGGCGCGAATCGCGGCCATCAGTTCGCGGATGTAGTCGCGCTCGGATTGCTCGGTGAGCACGGCCAGCGCTTCGCCCAGCGGCAGGCCCGCAATCAGCAGGCTCGCGAGCTGGCGCGTGAGAATCGCCTGCTCGCGCTGCGAGAGCTTGCGCCCGAGCGCCAGACGCTGCTGACGCGCGCCGCGCGTGCGGCTTGCGGCCGGTTCGACGACCAGCGGCGTGAGGCCCTGGCCGCGCAACTGCTGACGCGCACTGCGCGCGCTATCGGCGTCGAGCACGCCTTTTTGCGCTTTGCCCGCGGCGTCGATCGCTTCAAAACGGAATGCCGGCATGACCGCTACGCTCCGCCCGTCACACGCAGCACTTCTTCGAGCGAGGTCGTGCCTTTGTCGAGCCAGCGCTCGCCGTCTTCGCGCAGCGTGCGCATGCCTTGCTCGCGGCCGGCGGCGAAGATTTCGGCATCGGCGGCGTTGCGGTGAATCAGCGCGCGGATCGGTTCGTCGATCAGCAGCAGTTCATACACGCCGCGACGGCCCGAGTAGCCCGAATTGCCGCAGCGCTCGCAGCCGACCGGGTGATAGCGCGTGCGGCCATCTTCTTCCACGCGCGCTTCCTTGCAATGCGGACAAAGCTGACGCACCAGACGCTGCGCCAGCACGCCGAGCAGCGACGACGCGAGCAGATAAGGCTCGACGCCCATATCGGTCAGACGCGTCACCGCGGAAGCCGCATCGTTCGTGTGCAGCGTGGCGAGCACGAGGTGGCCCGTGAGCGACGCCTGCACGGCGATCTGCGCGGTCTCCAGATCGCGGATTTCGCCGATCATGATGATGTCCGGGTCCTGACGCAGGATCGAGCGCAGCGCCCGCGCGAACGTCATGCCGATGCGCTCGTTCACCTGCGTCTGGCCGATGCCCGAAAGATCGTATTCGATCGGGTCTTCCACGGTCATGATGTTGGTCGTGGCGGTTTCGAGCCGCGACATCGACGCGTACAGCGTGGTCGTCTTGCCCGAACCGGTCGGCCCGGTCACGAGCACGATGCCGTGCGGTTTGGCGATCAGCTGGTCGAACTGGCCGAGCGTATCCGACGCCATGCCGAGCGCTTCCAGATTCAGGCGTTGCGCGTCTTTTTCCAGCAGACGCAGCACCGCGCGCTCGCCGTGACCCGTGGGCAGCGTGGACACGCGCACGTCCACCGGCCGCCCGCCCACGCGCAGCGTGATACGGCCGTCCTGCGGAAGACGTTTTTCGGCGATATCGAGCTGCGCCATGATCTTGATACGCGAGATCAGCGCCCCGTGCAGCGCCTTCTTCGGCCGCACCACGTCGCGCAGCGTGCCATCCACGCGAAAGCGCACAACCGACGCGTTTTCGAACGGCTCGATGTGAATATCCGATGCCTGCTCGCGCGCCGCCTGGGTCAGCAGCGCGTTGATCATGCGGATGATCGGCGCGTCGTCTTCGGACTCCAGCAGGTCTTCCACTTCGGGAATGTCCTGCATCAGACGCGAAAGATCGACTTCGCCTTCGACTTCGCCCACCACCTGCGCGGCGCTGCCGTCCTGGCGCGCGTAAGCCTGGTTGATGGCGAGCGCAAGCTCGTCGGCGGGCACGCGTACCAGCGTGAAGGCGCCGAAGTTGCGCGCGACCTCGGCGATCGACGCACCCGAAGTGCGCTCGCTGATCCACACTTCCAGGCCGTCGGCGTGCTGTTGCGCGACCAGGATCTGGCCGCTGCGCGCGAAGCTGTACGGCACGAGGCGCGCCGCGATCGGCGAGGGCGCAGTGCGCGGCGTATCGGCCGTGCTCAAGGCTGTGTCCTCGGCGTGGTCGTCAGCGGCTGCTGATCGCCCGATTGCGCGGGCGCGGTTTGCGCCGGAATCGTCTGAACCGGGATCGTCTGGGTCTGCACCGGCGCGGTCTGCACGGGCTGCATCTGCGCCGCGCTCGCGCCCGAGGCCGGCTGCACCGAGCGCATGACCTGCTCGCGGCGCATCTTGTCGATATCGAACAGATTCAGCGCCGAACCGCCTTCGGCCGGGCCCAGGGGCATCGGCGGCACGACCGGATCGTCCTTGTCCTTCATCAGGTTGTTGTCCGACTTGTACGCGCCCGTCACGCCCTGGATGTAGTCGTAACGGTTCGACGTAACCGCCTGCGCCGTATCGCGATCGCTGATGATCACCGGACGCAGGAACACCATCAGATTGGTCTTCGAGCGGGTCTTGTTTTCCGAGCGGAACAGCTGGCCGATCCACGGAATATCGCCGAGCAGCGGCACCTTGCTGTTGCTGACCTGATAGTTGTCCTGCATCAGGCCGCCGAGCACGATGATTTCGCCGTTATCGGCCAGCACGGTCGACTGGATCGAGCGCTTGGTGAAATCGGGGCCGGCGGGATTGGTCGTCGCGTTGGTCGTGCCGTTCACGATCGCCGAATCTTCCGTGTACAGCTGCAGCTTGAGGATGCCGCCTTCGGTGATCTGCGGCTTGATGTGCAGCGTGAGACCCACATCGACGCGATCGTAGGTATTGAACGCCGAACTCGTGGAGCCGCTCGTGAGATTCGAGTACGAACCGGTCTGGATCGGCACGTTGGTCCCGACGACGATCTTCGCTTCCTGATTGTCGAGCGTGATCAGGTTAGGCGTGGACAGCACGTTCGCGTCGTTGGTCTGCGAGAGCGCCTGGAGCAGTGCGCCCAGCCCCTGCACGCCGAACAGATTGTGCACCCAGCCTACGTTCAGGCCTTGCTGCAGATTGCCCAGCGAACTGACGAGGCTGCCGGATTCCACGGCGCCTGCCGTCAGGTTGATGATGCTGTTGCTGCTGCCGGTGGAGAGGTTGGTGCCGGCCAGCACGTTGCCCGTGCCGATCTGCCACTGGATGCCCAGATTGGCGTTCGTATTCGAATTCAGTTCGACGATCAGCGCTTCGATATAAACCTGGGCGCGACGCGCGTCGAGCTGGTTGATCACGCTGCGCAGATTGCGATAAAGCGGGTCCGGCGCGGTGATGATCAGCGAATTCGTGGCGGCGTCGGCCTGGATCATGCCGCCGCCCGACGCGTTGTCGTCGCTCTTGTCCTTGCTGTTGTCGCCGAGGAAATCGCTGTTGTTGCCGTTCGACGAGCCGCCGCCCGCCATCGGATTATTCGACGAACCGCTGTTGCTCAGCGAATTCGGCAGCGGCGGCGTGCCCGATGCACCGGTCGAGGTGCTGTTGTTGCCGCCACCACCGTTCTGGTTGAACGAATTCGCGCCGCTGCCGGACGACGACGAATCGTTGCCGCCCTTGCCCATCATGCCGCGCAGGGTCTTGGCGAGTTGCACGGCGTCGGCGTTGCGCAGCGCGACCACGTGCATATTGCCGGGCATGCTGGTCGGCGCGTCGAGCTGCTTCGCCAGTTCCTTCGCGGCCGCGAGGCGCTGCGGATTCGATGCACGCAGCATGACCGAATTGGTGCGCGAATCGGCCAGCACGGTCACTTTGAGCGTGGGATCGGAGCCGCCGATCGCGCCCGGATCGAGCATTTTCTGCAGCGTAGGCGCGATGTCGAGCGCATTCGCGTTGTGCAGCGGCACGACCTGAACCTGCTGGCCCGCCGCCGTATCGACACCCGCGATGATCGCCGCGATGCGCCGCACGTTGTCGGCGTAATCGGTCACGACCAGCGCGTTATTGCCCGGATAGGCCGCGATCGTGTTGTTCGGCGAAATCAGCGGACGCAGCACCGGCAGCAGATTGTTCGCCGATTCGTTGCGCAGCTGGAACACCTGGGTGATGACCTGGTCGCCGCGCGCGGCCGGCGCGTTGCCCACGTAGGTGGGCACGCCTTGCAGCTTGGCGTCGGCTTCCGGCACGACCTTGAGGACGCCGTGGTCCTGCACGAGCGCAAAGCCCTGCATGCGCAGCGCCGATTGCAGCGTCTTGAGCGCCTGATCTTCGGGAACGGGGTTCTCGGAAACGAGATTGAGCTGCCCCTTCACGCGCGGATCGACGATGATGGTTTTGCCGGTGGCCGCACCGATTGCCTTCGCCACCTGATCGATATCGGCGTTGACGAAGTTGAGCGTGACCTGGGCATAGGCGAGCTGCGCCGTCATCAGTCCGCTCACGAGCAGCGCCGTGGCGACGCGACGCAAAGCCATACGATTTCTTCTCATGGGTGTCATATCGAAGCCGGCAATGGACACCGCCGGCTAGTCGTACTTATCGTGCTCAACGTGTGCATCGTGCCCGTGCGAACAGCCCGCCTGGTGCACTCGAGTGCACCCGCCTGGCTCCCCAACCGCCGCCGACTGCCGACGCTCCTCCCCGGCAACCGATGCTCACCAAAAAGAGGAACAGTAGCAGCTTTTCGTGTCGAATTTGTCACAAAGCGAAAACGTCTGGGGATTTCCTCTAGTACGCTGATCGCGGCACAAGGCATTTGTAAGAATTGACCTGCGTAAGGAAGCAGGCATTCTGGCCGTTCGGTCTGTTTGAAGCGTCATCGACTGCCGGTATCATACGGGCGGCATGGATCTGGGACTGCGCAGCTTGCATCGGCAAGACGCGGGTTTTCCCGCAGTTTCACCGGCTCGCGTGAGTTCGCGCGCGGTGTCGTCCAGACCGCTTCATTCCGTTTTGCACTTCTATCGCCGTTGCAATGAAAAAGGTTGCGTCCTCCACGATCGCCGTTCTGCTCTCGCTCGCCGCACTGGCCAGCGCGCCCGCACGCGCCGATTGTTTCGACGAAGCCGCCCGCTACCAGAAGGTCAATCCGCTGATCCTGCGCGCCATCGCGTGGCAGGAGTCGCACAACACGCCTGATGCAATGCACAGGAATGCGAACGGTTCGACCGACTACGGCGTGATGCAGATCAACTCGATTCATCTGCCCGCGCTCGCGCAGTACGGTATTTCGCAAAGCACGCTGATGGAGCCGTGCAAGAACGTCTACATTGCCGCCTGGCATCTGCGCCAGAAGATGAATAAATACGGCAATACCTGGTCTGCAGTCGGCGCTTACCATTCGGAAACGCCGGCGCTGCGCGATCAGTACGCCCAGCAGATCGCCACCATTCTGCGTAAATGGAAGCTGATGCCCTGACGGCCGAGCATCCCGCGCCCCGTAAGGCTTGAACCTGCTTCGGCGCTGCGCCTGACAGCGCAGCACGCCCGCATGGTGCAAAATGCAGGCTTGCGCCGCCGGACTGCCCGCGCGGACCGTTTTTCCTGCCTTTTTCTACTGCACACTGCGATGAACCAGACGCCACTGCCCGTCACCGTGCTCTCCGGTTTTCTGGGCGCGGGCAAGACCACATTGCTCAACCACGTCCTCGCCAACCGCGCCGGTCTGCGCGTGGCCGTGATCGTCAACGATCTTGCCGCCGTCAATATCGACGCGGCGCTCGTGCGCGACGCCTCCGCGGTTTCGCGCGTCGAGGAACGTCTCGTCGAGCTGTCCAACGGCTGCATCTGCTGCACGCTGCGCGGCGACCTGCTGGCCGAAATCCGCCGTCTGGCCGATCCGGCCCAGGCGGGCCAGCGCTTCGACGCCATCCTGATCGAATCGACCGGCGTCGCCGAGCCGATGCCGGTCGCCGAAACCTTCACGTTCACCGACGAAGACGGCGGGTCGCTGGCCGATCTCGCGCGTCTGGACACGATGGTCACGGTGGTGGACGCGTTCAACTTCCTGCGCGACTACGCCAGCGCCGACCCGCTCGCCGAACGCGGCGTGACGGTGGGCGAGGGCGACGACCGCACCATCGTCGAATTGCTGATCGAGCAGGTGGAATTCTGCGACGTGCTGGTGCTCAACAAGGCCGATCTCGTGAGCGCCGACGATCTCGCGCGCCTGCAGCACATCCTTGCGCGCATCAATCCGCGCGCGGTGCAGGTGGTGAGCCGGTTCGGCGAAGTGCCGCTGGAAACCGTGCTCAATACGGGCCGTTTCGATTTCGACGCCGCCGCGAGCGCGCCGGGCTGGCTCGCTTCGCTGCACGAAGACGATCACGCGGATCACGCGCACGATCATGATCACGATCACCACCACGACCACGGCGATGCCTGCGGCGCGCATTGCAGCCATCCGGATCACCAGCATCGCAACGAAGCCGACACCTACGGCATCGGCAACTTCGTCTATCGCGCGCGCAAGCCGTTTCAGCCAGAGCGTCTGTGGGCGCTGCTGAATCAGGAATGGACCGGCGTACTGCGTTCGAAGGGCTTTTTCTGGCTCGCCACGCGTAACGACGTGGCCGGTCAGCTTTCGCAGGCGGGCGGCGTGTGCCGCCACGGTCCGGCGGGCACGTGGTGGGCCGCGCAGCCGCGCGAAGAATGGCCGCAGGATGCCGAACTCGAAGCCGAAATCGCGCGCGACTGGTTTGGCGACGCGAACGATGCGCGCATTGGCGACCGTCGCCAGGAACTGGTGATGATCGGCGTGAATCTGGATCATGCGGCGTGGCGCGCGAAGCTCGACGCCTGCCTCGTCACGGATGCGGAATTCGCAGCAGGCCCCGACGCCTGGCAGGCTTACGCCGACCCGTTCCCGGTCTGGGATTTCGACGAAGACGACGATCATGACCACGATGGCGAAGGCGAAATCGTCCATCGTCACGATTGATCGACGCTGAAAATAGCCTGCGAAATGCGGGCGAAAACCACAACGGCGCCGTGCAATGCGGCGCCGTTGGACGAAAAAAAACCCGCCAGGGGCGGGTGTCAACTTAAAGCGGTATTGCTTTAACGCTTGTTGACGGCGTCCTTGAACGCCTTGCCAGCCGTGAACTTGACGGTCTTGGCTGCCGGAATCTTGATGGTCTCGCCGGTCTTCGGGTTACGGCCCGTACGTGCCGCGCGCTTGCCCGAGCCAAAGCTGCCGAAGCCGATCAGCTGGACTGCGTCGCCCTTCGACACAGCCTTCTTGACCACTTCGAGGAGCGTGTCCAGCGTTTCACCGGTTTGAGCCTTGCTAGCGCCCGTCTGTGCTGCGACGGCGTCGATCAGTTCCTGTTTATTCATTGAGATATTCCTTTCTGTGTTTAGGTTGACACGAACAGCGCGAACGCGCCGATTATACGGACGCGTGCCGCGCCGTCGAGCAGCGCGGACCCGGAGCACCCCGGGGATTTGCGTCGCGGCTTGAAGGGCTGGCGAGTGCCTGCACTTTCCCGCAACGTCCGTGCTGCCGCTTCCCTGGGCGGCGCTTGCTATGATAGCGCAGCGCAAACCCAATAACGACAAGGGTTTCGAAGATTTAGAGGGGTCCGCGCGGGTTTTTTTGCGCCATCCCACATTTTTGATGTTTGCCGCTTCAGGAATGCAGCCGGCATGCATAGATTTAACATTCTCGCGTTGCGTCCCGCCAACGCTTTGCGGCCGCAAACCCAGAGCCCACGGGCATTTCGCCGCAATTTCCCGCTTTCGCCGCCTTCGCGCCAGTCATGACCGCCACCCTGATTCCCGCCACGCTCGCCTTTCGCGAGGACGGCACACCGTTTTCACCCACCTTCGGCGACGTTTATCACAGCCCTTCAGGCGCCTTCGAACAGGCCGATTTCGTGTTTCTGAAGGGCAACGATTTGCCCGAACGCTGGCAAAAACAGCGCATTTTTACGGTGCTGGAGACGGGTTTTGGTCTTGGCGTGAATTTCCTGACGACCTGGGCCGCGTGGCGCGCCGACCCCGCTCGATGCGAGCGCCTGCATTTTGTCTCGGTGGAAAAGCATCCGTTTGCGCGCGAGGATCTGCGCGCGGTGCTCGCCACAGTTGCTGCGCAAGCGCCGCGCAGCGAATTCGCCGCGCTCGCGCAGCAACTGGCGCAAGCGTGGCCGATGCTCGTGCCGGGCACCCATCGGCTCGAATTCGAGGGCGGGCGCGTGACGCTCACGCTCACATTCGGCGACGCCGTCGAGGCGCTGCCCAAAATGTGGTTACGCGCCGATGCGATCTATCTGGATGGTTTCGCGCCCGCGAAAAATCCCGAACTCTGGTCGCCAGCGATCTTCAAGGCGCTCGCACGCGTAGCAGGCGAAGGCGCCACATTCGCCACCTGGAGCAGCGCAGGCGACGTCAAACGCGCGCTCGAACAAAACGGTTTCGAATTCCGCAAAACGCCGGGTTTCAGCGGCAAATGGGCGATGCTGACGGGGCGCTTCGCGCCGCGCTGGCGCGTGCGCCGTTACGAACCGCCGTTGCCGATACCGCTCGCCGAACGGCACGCGGTCGTGATCGGCGCGGGGCTTGCGGGCAGCGCGCTGGTGGAGCGGCTGGCTGCGCGCGGCTGGCGCGTCACGCTGCTGGAGCGCCACGCGGCGCCTGCGTTCGAAGCTTCGGGCAACCCGGCTGGCGTATTCCATCCGCTGATTTCACGCGACGACAGCAGCGCCTCGCGCATCACGCGCGCGGGCTTTCTCTATGCGCTGCAACGCTGGGCCGCGCTCGATGCGCTCGGCCATGCGCCCACACGCAGTCATGCAGGACTCCTGCATCTCGCCACCGACGACGAATCGCGCGCGGTATCGGCGGCATTGACATCGTTTGGTTATCCCAACGAATTCGTGCACGGCGTCGATCGCGAGCAGGCGCAGGCGCTCGCCGGTGTCGAACTCGCGCAGGGCGGCTGGTTTTATCCGCTTGGCGGCGCGATCGATCCGGCTTCGCTGTGCCGCGCGCAGATCGCGGCGGCCAGCGCATACAGCGGCGCGCAGGTGGAAACGCGTTACGGCGTGCAAGTGGGGAAACTCGAACGTAACGGCGACGCCTGGCAGGTTTTCGACGACAAGGGCACGCTGATTACGCAGGCGGGCGCGGTGATCTTCGCCAACGCGCACGATGCCGCGCGTGCCGCCGCGCTCGACTTTGCACCGACGCGCAGCGTGCGCGGCCAGCTCACGCTCGTCGATGAAAGCCCGCTCGCGGCGCTGCGCGTGCCCGTGATCGGCGACGGCTATGCGGTGCCGCTCGACGGCGGCGTGACGCTCGCGGGCGCGACCTACGAAGTGGACGACACGAATCTCGATCTGCGCGCGCCCGGTCACGTGGAAAACCTCGAACGCGTCGCGCTGATGCTGCCCGAACTGGCCGCCGCCGCAGAACCATCGACTGGCTGGCGCGGCCGCGTGGCGCTGCGCTGCGTCACCAGCGACCGCATGCCGATGATCGGCCAGCTTGGCGACGAATCCGCCGCACGCCAGGACGCCCAGCGTCTGTCGGGCGCCTGGCCGCTCGATCTGCCGCGCACGCCTGGCCTTTACGGCGCATTCGCCTTCGGCTCGCGCGGCCTCGTCTGGGCGGCGCTGGGGGCGGAACTGATCGCTTCGCAGCTCGAAGGCGAACCCTGGCCGCTCGAACGCGAACTGGCCGAACAGATCGATCCGGCGCGCTTCCTGCAGCGCGCCTTGCGCCAGCGCAGCCTCTGATTCCAGAAAACGAAAGCAAACCTTACATCGAAGCTTACAACGCGACCAATACAGTTATCCCCGCGAACGTGTGGATAACTGCGCGAGTTGTGGACAAGTTTGGTGTGGGCGCGATGTGGGCGTAAACGGGATAACTCGGCGACCGCTTTGCGCCCTCAAAAAGTTATTCTTGATTGCCAGGCAACATGCCACACGGTATGCGACGGGTTGTGCGAACGCCAAGCCGATGATTCACATAGGTATACAGGGGTTATCCACAGGAAAGGGCGCCCCTTGTTAACTTCTACTACGTATACATACGGTAAACCGTAAACCTGAAGCTGGCGCCACCGCTGTCGGCAGGAAAAGCGTTAACGGCACTGTTGTGCTGGTCGATTCGCTGCCTGAAGTTCGACACCGTGCCGACGGTCATTTTTTCCACATCGTCGTTGAACTTTGTACAAAGCGGGCGCAATTACCGGCATCGCCTGGCTTCATCGTTCGAAGCGGGACAATTGCAAAAAAGCTATGGCACAATCGCCGTTCTTTTCCGCGTCACCCGCCATATCTAGCGACATCAAATCGGTATCAAATGGCCGACGCGTCCACGGAACGGATGCCGCCTGAACTGAATCTCAGTGCTCAGGACAGCCGGCTGCGTTCGTTCACCCACCCAGGCGCCGACAATCCTTAAAGAACGCGCCTGGACCGGCTGTGCGCCGCGCAAGCGGCACCGGTGCGAGGTTCCCCGCCGTCGTTCGCTGCAATCCAGCCGCTGCCTGATACAGGCTGCGGGCTTGCGCGTCCCCGGCTGACGCGGAACTTCCCGCTCGCGAACCGCCTCGCCGCGCGTTCGCCACGCATGTGTTATGTCTGCGTGGCACGCGGCTTGCCCATGATGCGGGCCGTAGCGGTACTCGTACGTCGGACAGCTGGACTTGTCTTCTGTGCCGGCCCAAGCGGGCTTCAGCGCCGCTTCGGTCCCCTGCAGGAAGGTGTTGCCAAGGAGAAGCCTTCACGATGAAGTCGGCGTTTTCGTTCTTTCCCGCGTGGCCGTTGCAGCCCGACGGCATTTTCTGGGCAGGCCTCGCGCTGCTGGCCGCCGGTCTGTGCGGCGAGCTGTGCTACCGCGCCTGGCGTTTGCCGCGTATTTCGGGCTATGCCGTCATCGGCCTGATCGCCGGTTCGGCGGGTTTTGGTGTGATCGATATCGATACGGCGAACGCCGCGCGGCCATTGCTCGATGTCGCGCTCGGCCTGCTGCTGTTCGAACTCGGCAGCCGCCTCGATCTGCGCTGGATTCGCCGCAGTCCGTGGCTGATCCTTTCGAGTCTTGCCGAAGCCACGCTCACCTTCGTGCTCGTGCTGGCCGTGTTGCTCTTTCTTTCCGTGCCGGCGATGGTCGCGATCGTCGTAGCGTCGATTGCGATGGCCACGTCGCCCGCCATGGTGATCCAGCTCAAGACCGAACTGCGCGCGGAAGGGCAGGTCACGCAGCGTCTGATCACGCTCACGGCGCTCAACAGCATGTATGCGGTCGTGATCGAAAAGCTCGCTTCCAGCTGGCTGCATCAGGAAATCTACGGCAACGTGTTTGCCACCATCCTGCAGCCGCTCTATCTGCTGGTCGGCTCGATCGTGGTCGCGTATGTGCTCGCGCGCGCCTGCACCTTGTTCTACCGGCGCCTGAGCCCGCAGGACGAGCATTCGTTCGTTGCGCTGTTCGGCCTCGTGCTGCTGGCGATTGCCGTGGCGCACCTGCTCAAGCTCTCGACCATCCTGAGCCTGCTGGCCGCGGGCATCATCGTGAAGAATCTGGAAGTGCGCCCGCAACTGTGGCCGCAGCATTTCGGCACGGCCGGCTGGCTGCTCACGGTGATCCTGTTCGTGCTGACCATGACCACGTTCGAATGGCACGACATTCTGGTCGGCGGACTGGCGGCGGCCGGGCTGATCGTGGCGCGTCTGGTGGCCAAGCTGGTCGGCGTGCTGATCTTCGCGAAGCCAAGCGGCCTCGAATGGAAGCAGGGCGTCGCGCTGGGCATCGCGCTCACGCCGATGTCCGCGCTCGCGCTGCTGCTCATGGAGGACACCTACGATCTGTACCCGGGCTTCGATCCGCGTCTGCGCGCGATCATGATGTGTGCAATCGTCGTATTGCAGCTGCTCGGGCCGTGGCTCGTGTACCGGGCGCTGGCGCTCGTCGGCGAGCGCGACGAGCAATGATGGCGGCGGCCGCGCCATTCTGAGCGCGCCGCCACGAAACACTGCCTGCCGCACGCGCTGCCTTCGTTTCATCACATCATGAAGCGGGTGGCGCGCGCGGCGTGGCCGAAAGAGGGGACGTCATGTCACTGGAAACCTTTATCGATTCGAAGCCGTTCACCTTCGGCGTCGAACTCGAAATGCAGATCGTCAACACGCACGATTACGATCTGACCAAAGCCGGCAGCGATCTCATGCGCCTCATCAAGGATCAGGAGATTCCGGGCAATATCACGCCCGAAATCACCGAAAGCATGATCGAGCTGTCCACCGGCATCTGCACGCATCACGAGCAGGCGGTGGCCGATCTGCGCAAGATCCGCGACGTGCTGGTCGCCGCCGCCGACCGTCTGAACGTAGGCCTGTGCGGTGGCGGCACGCACGCGTTCCAGCAGTGGAGCGACCGTCGTATCGTCGATACACCGCGCTTTCAGTACCTTTCGGAGCTGTACGGCTATCTGGCCAAGCAGTTCACGGTGTTCGGCCAGCACGTCCACATCGGCTGCCCGGATGCCGATAGCGCGCTGTTCCTGCTGCATTCGCTTTCGCGCTTCATTCCTCATTTCATTGCGCTGTCCGCGTCGTCGCCGTATGTGCAGGGCGTGGACACCGGATTTCATTCGGCACGGCTGAATTCCGTGTTCGCGTTCCCGTTGTCCGGGCGCGCGCCGTTCGTGCTGAGCTGGGAGGAGTTCAAGGAATACTTCTCGAAGATGGTTCACACGGGCGTTGTCAACAGCATGAAAGACTTCTACTGGGACATTCGCCCGAAGCCCGGTTTCGGCACGATCGAAGTGCGCGTGATGGATACGCCGCTGTCGGTCGAGCGCGCGGCGGCGATCGCCTGCTACATCCAGACGCTGGCGCGCCATCTGCTGATCGACCGGCCGATCCAGCCGCTCGAAGACGACTATCTCGTCTACACGTTCAACCGCTTCCAGGCCTGCCGTTTCGGTCTTGCGGGCACCTGTGTCGATCCGCAGACGGGCGAGCGCCGCACCATCTCCGAAGACATTCTGGCCACGCTCGACAAGATCGCGCCGCATGGCGAGGCGCTCGGCTCGACGCGCGCGCTGGCCGAAATCGGCACGATCGCGCGCAACCAGAACAACGATGCGAGCTGGCTGCGCAGCGTGGTCGCCGATGAAAAATCGCTGCACGAGGCCGTGCGCCAGCAGTGTCTGCGTTGGCGAGCCTGATGGAAAAAGCCATGAAAAGCGGAAAACGGCGGACAGCGCGCGTGGCCTGGCCGGTGAAAACCCGCTGAAATGCGGCTGAAAACCGCAGTACGAGAGGGCAGCCTGCGGGCTGCCCTTGTCGTTTGAGCCTTGCCAGAAGGTCTTCCCGAAGGCCTTCGCGGCGCCGTGTCGAAGCACACAACGGACTTTTGCGCCGACTTACTAAAAATTTTTTGTCCCAGGCAAGATACCAGGGTGTTCTTATTTTTTTGATCTTTGCGCCGTTATGGGCAATAGTGTGCAGCAGGGCCTCATGGTGTCTGTGGGTAACCGCGGAAATGCCTGAAAACTCAAGGGCCTGCGTCATGCACGCGAGGACGCGGTGCGCTTGCCTGGCAAGAGCGGATCGCGATAGCCGGAATGCGAATCAAACGGCAATTGTGCAGGGCTGGTAATTTGCCCACAGACCTTGAGTGCACTTACTAACTGGTTATCCACAATTGCGGCTTGATAAGTTAGCTGTGCGATTTGCCACTCTCGCATAGAATGTCGGTTTGCTGCGCGGGCACGAGGTTGCGAAGGAAGCTTCGGGTCTGCCAGGCAACAGGAAATGACTGGATGCAGCGTGCGATTACGAGAGTATTCAGCGCGTGCGAAGCAGGAATTTTTTGAGATGGTGTGGGCGATTCACTGAGATTGCCTACAAGGTTTCCCACAAGGCCGTCGGCGCATGCGGCGGCTGACGACGCAGCGAAAGCTGCCAAATAACCAGCGAAAGACTATGAGCGAAGGCGTATACGGAGAGCAGGCAGCCGGGCGGGTGACCCATAGCCTGCTGCGACTGAGCACGGCAATGCGGAGCCAGGCGTGGGACTGGGCCGAAGGCGCAGGCCTCACGCCGACCCAGGGCGAAATTCTCGTGCTGCTGATGCAGCGCAAGGGGCCGATGCGCCTCGGCGAGATCGCCCGTGAAACGGCACTGACTGCCGCCACGACCAGCGATGCAGTGAGCACGCTCGAAACCAAGGGTCTCGTCGAAAAGCGCCGCGCGCTCGACGATGGCCGCGCGCTCGCGGTGCGTCTGACCGCGCGTGGCCGTACGGCTGCGAAGAAGGCCGCACAATGGCCGGATTTCCTCTCGAAGGCCGTCAACACGCTGCGCGCGGACGAGCAATCGGCGTTCTACCGCACGCTGCTCAAGACCGTCTACGTGCTCGAATCGCAGGAAGCCATGCCGCAACACCGCATGTGCCTGTCCTGCACGCATTTCGAGCCCAGCAAGACCCCGAAGAAGACGCCGCACAAGTGTGCGCTGCTCGGCATCCAGATGGCGGATACCGATCTGCGTCTCGATTGCTCGGTCTACGAACAGGCCGACGCGACGACCCAGAAGAAAAACTGGAAGATCTTCGCGGCTTGATGTGACTTAAGGTCACATAGCGTTACGTGGCACTACGTAGCGTCTCACGACGCCATGTAGCGCCACGCAAAGCCCACGAAACCTGCGGCCGGTACGAAGCCGCGCCGTCCATCGGATGGACGGCTGCGCCTGACGTGCTGCGTTCATGGCGGTTTCGTGGGGCGGGTTGGCGAGGCGTCCCTTGTGGCGCGTCGTTCCCGCGCCGTCTGCCGCACGGCTGTGACACGCGTTGGCGTGCTTCCAGCGTGCCTGTCACGTACCCCCGATGTGTGTCCGGCCCGCTGCCGGCGCCACGCGTCGAATTGTGTAGCTGACCCAGGGATTTGCCGATGAATCGCGAAGTATTGGCCGTTCGCCACGTATATTTCGAGGACCTCGGCAGTTTCGAGCGCGTGCTCGGCGACCGGGGCCGGCCGGTACGTTATGTCGATGTCGGCTTTGCCCGCGTCGGCGCACTCAATCCCGTTTCTGCGTCGCTGATGGTGATCCTCGGCGGTCCCATCAATGCCTGCGACGACGCACGCTATCCCACGCTTGCACCGATTGCCGCGCTGATCGAAAAGCGCATCGCGGCGGGTCTGCCCACGCTCGGCATTTGCCTCGGCGCGCAGCTGATCGCGCGTGTGCTGGGCGCGCGCGTCTATGCGTCGGGTCACAAGGAAATCGGCTGGACGCCGCTCACGCTCACCGACGCCGGCCGCCAATCGCCGCTGCGTCACGTCGATGGCGCCTCGACCTCGATGCTGCACTGGCACGGCGACACCTTCGATCTGCCGCAGGGCGCCACGCGTCTGGCGTCCACGCCGCTGTGCGAGAACCAGGCGTTTGCGTGGGGCAATCACGTGCTCGGGCTGCAATGTCATCCCGAAGTGCGCGCCGACCGCTTCGAGCCCTGGCTGATCGGCAACGCGGGCGAACTCGATGCCGCGGGTATCGACATCAATGTCCTGCGCGCCGAAACGGCGCAGCATGCGCCGCGTCTGGAAACCCAGGCGGGCCTGATGTTCCACGAATGGCTCGACGCGCTCGACCAGCAGTTTGCAAACGCGCCGGCGAAGCAGCCCTGAAGCCAACGGTCGGCGACGCTATTCCGACGTTACTGCGACATTTTCGCGACGTTATTTAACCGCGCATTTCTTCAGCGGATAAGCCGCCCGAGGCGCCCCGGCGCGCCTCGCGGGCCTTGAAAGCGCCTGTCAAAAGCGCGTGCTATTCTCGGACGCTCCTCACCACCGTCCGCATTATTTCCCCATGAGCAAGCTCTTCTCACCGCTCGCGCTGCGTGGCGTGACGCTGGCCAATCGCATTGTCGTTTCGCCGATGTGCCAATACTCGGCCGAACGCGGCGAGGCTAACGACTGGCACATGATCCATCTCGGCCATCTCGCGCTCTCGGGCGCGGCGATGCTGTGCATCGAAGCCACCGCCGTCGAGCCCGATGGCCGCATCACGCCCGGCGATCTCGGCCTTTGGGACGACGCCACCGAAGCCGCGCTCGAACCGGTGATCGCCGCCATCCGCCGTCATTCGCCGATCCGCATCGCCATGCAGATCTCGCACGCGGGCCGCAAGGCATCGAGTCAGGTGCCCTGGGAAGGCGGCCAGCTGATTGCCGTCGCCGATGGCGGATGGCTGCCGCACGCGCCCTCGGCGTTGCCGCACAAGGACGACGAAACGCCGCCGCTCGCGCTCGACACCGCCGGTCTGAATCGCGTGCGCAACGCGTTTGCGGCGACTGCGCGCCGCGCGGCGCGACTCGGTATCGACGCGCTCGAAGTGCACTGCGCGCACGGTTATCTGCTGCATCAATTCCTCTCGCCGATCGCCAATCAGCGCACCGACGAATACGGCGGCTCGCTCGAGAACCGCATGCGTTTTCCGCTCGAAATCTACGACATCGTGCGTGCGGAGTTTCCTGAAGACCGGCCCGTGGGCGTGCGCGTTTCGGCGAGCGACTGGGTCGACGGCGGCTGGACGCCGGACGATACGGTCGTGTTCGCGCAGGCGCTCAAGGCGCGCGGCGCGGACTGGATCGACGTGTCTTCCGGCGGCGTTTCGCCGTTGCAGAAGATTCCAGTCGAGCCCGGTTATCAGGTGCCGTTCGCGCGCAAGGTGAAGCAGGAAACCGGCATGACGACGATTGCCGTGGGCCTCATCACGGATGCATTGCAGGCCAACCAGATCATCGAAGATGGCGAAGCCGACATGATCGCGATGGCGCGCGCGATGCTCTACGATCCGCGTTGGCCGTGGCACGCCGCTGCGCAACTGGGCGCGACGGTCAGCGCGCCGCCGCAGTACTGGCGTTCGCAACCGCGCGAGCAGAAGCATCTGTTCGGCGATACCACGCTCGGTCAACGTTAAGCGCAACACGGAACTCATTCATCGTGCGCGGTGAATGAGTTCCGTGCAGCAGGTTGAACGAAAGAGGCGCGAACGTGTACGATGCCGGTTGTGGCGCGCCTCGCACGGCTCATGCAGTTCGATGCACGCACACGAGCGCGGCGCCGACATGGCGCCGTGTTTGCGTGGAGCGCGGCTTTCTCGTCGCGCCGCGAAGCGCAGGACGCGATACTTCACAAGGATTCCATCAATGAGTGTACGCAGGATCGTCGTGCGCCAGTCGGGCGTACACGGCAAGGGCGTATTTGCGGCCGATGCGATCGAGGCCGGCGAACGCCTCATCGAATACAAGGGCGAGCGCATCTCGTGGAAGGAAGCATTGCGGCGTCATCCGCATAACCCCGACGAACCGAATCACACCTTCTATTTCGCGCTCGACGACGGCGACGTGATCGACGGCAAGATCAAGGGCAACAGCGCGCGCTGGATCAATCATTCGTGCGCGCCGAACTGCGAAGCCGAAGAGATCGAAGGTCACGTGTACATCCACGCCGTGCGCGATATCGAGCAAGGCGAGGAACTGTTCTACGACTACGGTCTCGTGATCGACGCGAAGCAGACCAAGAAGCTCAAGCGCGAATACGAATGCCGCTGCGGCGCCCGCAAGTGCCGCGGCACGATGCTCGCGCCGCCCGAGAAAAGCGAAGAGAAGGGCAAGAGCGCGAAGTCGAAGAGCAAAAAGAAGAAATGAGGCGCTGACGTCGATGCCGTTGTTTGGGCGTCGCGCGATCGAAAAGCACATGGGCCGCAATTGCGGCCCATGTTTTTTGTTGCTGCGTTGAATGCGCTCAGAGATCGATCGGCGCCTGATGCGAAGGCTTTTTCTCGCTGGTCTCTGCAGGCGCGTCGTGCGCTGCCGCGCTCTTGTGCGCGAGCGCGTCGTCCGGGCTCAGCGTTTTCGTGCTGCCGGCGCGACGCTGGTTGAGCGGCACACGCACGATGAAGCGCGCGCCGCCTTCGGGCGCATCTTCGTAATGCACGCTGCCACGATGCAGGGTCATGATGTCGTGCACGATCGCCAGGCCCAGACCCGCGCCGCTATCGACGCCGCTTTCGCTCTGGCCGTCGCCGCGGAAGAAGCGCTTGAAGAGATCGGCTTGCTGTCCTTGCGGCACGCCGCGGCCGTTATCCTCGACGACGATTTCCGCCATCGGCACACCATCGGCCACGCTTTGCGAAACCGTCACGGTGATGCGGCCGCCATCGGCGCGCGCGGGCGGCAAATACTTGAGCGCGTTATCGAGCAGATTGGCGATCACCTCATGCAGCAGCACGGGGTTGCCGCGCACCATCAGCGGCGTGTCGTTCTCGGGATCGTCGAGGCGCTGGAAGCCGAGGTCGACATGCCACGCGAGCGCGCGCGGCACCCATTCCGCGCCGGTTTCGAAGGCAAGCGCAGACATGTCGATATCGACGAAACGCGCGGCCTGTTCGCCCGGTTCCGCGCGTGCGAGCGACAGCAACTGATTCGACAGGCGCACCGCGCGATCGGCGGCGGCGCGCAGTTCGCGCACGGCGTCGTTGACCTTCTGCGGCTCGCGCGCGTTGACGGCCTGTTCCGCGTGCAGCTTCACAGCCGTGAGCGGCGTGCGCAGCTGATGTGCGGCATCGGCGATAAATTTGCGCTGGCCTTCGAGCGCGGTCTTCAGACGCCCGAGCAGCGCGTTGAGCGCGCCCGTGAGCGGACGGATCTCGACGGGCACATAGGTTTCGTCGACCGGCTCCAGCGACGTGTGCGTCTGCCGGTTGAGCGAATCGGCGAGATCGGTCAGCGGGTTGAGCTGCTGGTTCACCACGCGCCACACGATCACCCAGCCCGCGAGCAGCAGCAGTAACAGCGGCATCATGATCGCCACGAGGAATTCGGCGGCGATACGAAAGCGGTGATGCACAGGCTGGCCGACTTCCACGACGATCGGATTGCCGTGCGGCTGCGGCACGCGCACTTGCGCCACGCGCACGCTCACGCCCTGATAAATGGTCTCGAACACGTACGCGTAATGCATGCGGCGCACGTTGGTGCCTTGCAGGGGCAGATCGTGATCGCCGGCGATTTCGGTTTCGCCGTTGCTGATGCGATAGACCAGATGCTCGACGGGGTCGGAGAACATCGCCTGGGCGAGCGGCGGCACGGTGACGGGCGCGTCGGGACCGGCGATCTGGATCTGTTTGGAGATGGCGGTGGCGAGGTCGGCGAGCGATCGGTCGACCACGTGCTGCGTGTACTGCCACGCAAGCCAATAGGCGATCAGGCCGCTCATCAAGGCGAGCAGCGACAGTGGGGCGGCGAGGCGCCGCAGCAGCGTACGCCGCAGGCTCGTTGCGGCCGGTAGGGACATGATCGGTTTGGGCGAAGGAAAGACGTGGGCGTGGCGCGCGAAGGCGGTCCACGCAGGCCCGGATCATTTTACGCGGGTGCAGGCTCGCGCGGCAGAGGATGGAAAAAGGGCGCCTCCCGGAATGGCGAGGCGCCCTGCGAACGGTCCTGAGCGATTCAGGCCGTCCGGCTTTGCACGGCGGCAGGCTGGCGTCAGGCCGCCTGGCGGATTTCCTGCAGCAGGTAGCCGAAGCCGCGCACCGTGACGATCTCGACACGGCAGTTTTCGAGCTTCTTGCGCACGCGGTGCACATAGACTTCGATCGCGGTATCGCCGAGATCGCCGCCGAAGTGCGTGAGGTGGTCCTGCAGCTGCGCCTTGCTGACGACGCGGCCATGACGCAGCAGCAGCATTTCGAGCACGGCGAATTCGCGCGGCGAGAGTTCGAGCGGCTTGTCGTCGTTGAAGATGCGGCGATCGACGCCCGACAGACGCACGCCGCCGAGCGAAACTTCGGGGCGCGGCACGTCGCCGTGCGGGCCGCTGCGGCGCATCACGGCGCGGATACGCGCTTCGAGTTCGGCCGGTTCGAACGGCTTGAGCATGTAGTCGTCGGCGCCGGAATTGAGGCCTTGCACACGGTCATTGAGCTCGTCGCGCGCGGTCAGCACGATCACGGGCGTATGACGGTTGCTTTGGCGGAAACGCGAGAGCAGCGTCATGCCGTCGATGCCCGGCAGGCCGAGGTCGAGGATCACGAGCTCGTGACGGTTCTGCGTGAGAGCCTGTTCGGCGAAGATGCCGTCGTGGACCATGTCGACCGTGAAGCCGGCTTGTTCGAGGCTGGACTGGATGCCGCGTGCGATGGGGCGGTCGTCTTCGATCAGAAGGAGTCGCATGGATTTCGCTCAAGTACAATGGGTTTAGCGTTCAGGCACGCAGTTCGCAATGCGCCGCTCGTTCGTGAAACGGAAACGGCAGCGCAGCGACTGGGCGGCGCTGCGTGCAACAGTTGCACGATCACGACCAACATGTCCGATATCTCCATCACCGAACTCGAAGCCGCGATCAACTTCTGGCGCGACCGCTCGCCTTCGAGCGGCGACGAACTCGCGTTGTGCCAGGAGGCAGTTGCGCTCTCCAGGCCATATGCGCTGCTGATTGTACAGCGTCAGAACGTCTTCTCACCGGATCGTTTAGACCCTCAGGCACGCATTGCCTGGGAGTCTTACGTGTCCCTCAAGAATGGCCTTCAAAGCTGAAGGTTTGGACGTCCGATAGCCTGCATTATGCTTTCATTGCAGCGTATTTGCCTGTTGAGCGCCGTGCACACCCTTGCCTAACGCGCGACCCATCCATTGCGCTTACGCGTCGGCGCTTCATGAACACATTTCATGTTGCGCCTGCGTCGTACTCGACTAGCTATCGCGCCGCGATTACGTGGCGAGCGGGCCCGGCGCGATCGAATCGATAAAGCTCGCGAGTTCGATATCGCGCGTCGTGAGGCCATCGGCTTCATGCGTCGACAGCGTGATTTCCACGCGGTTATAGACGTTGAACCACTCGGGATGGTGATTCATTTCCTGCGCCTTGATGGCCACGCGCGTCATGAAGCCGAAGGCTTCGTTGAAATCGGCGAAACGGAAATGGCGCTGGATGGCGTCGCGGCCGGTGACGGCCTGCCAGCCATGCAGACGTGCGAGCTGCGAGGCGCGCTCTTCGGAGGTGAGTCGGTTGATCATCATGGCACCTGTATGCGCGATGTGTACGTAATGCGATTCGCGTCCGGCGCTGGGATCGGCCAGCGTGCCGGGCGCGTCTTTGATTCTTCCACGGATAGCCAGGGCGTGCGAGCGTGCGCCCGCGCGCTGCGGCAATCGGCGCGTGCCGGAGGGCACACGTATTGCGTTGCCGCAAAACGGGATCGCAAGGCAAGCGCGGCGAGGCCTTAAACGTCGCCGTCCGCGAGCCAGCCTTCGCGCGTGCCGCGCGTGTAGACCGTGTCGCTGGCCAGCACGTCGCCGGCCGCGTGCGGCTCGAAGGCGATGATCGGCGCGGGGTCGGTCAGGCGTGCCGCAATACCGGCGCCCAGCGCGTCGAACAGTTGCGCGAACGAGTCGATCACGAAGTAGGTTTTCTGGAACGTGTCGATGCGATAGCGCGTGCGCAGCACGCGATCGAGATCGAAGCCGAGCCGGTTGGGCGCGGCGCTTTCCACGCTGTAGATCGATTCGCCCTTGCTGGAGACGATGCCCGCGCCGTAGATCTTCACGTTTGAGCGATCGTCGGCGTCGCGCATCAGGCCGAATTCCACCGTGTACCAGTAGAGGCGCGCGAGCAGCGGCAGTGCGCGGTCTTCCACCGCGAGTGCGGCGCGGCCGTAGGCGTGGATCGCATCGGCGAAAACGGGGTCGGTGAGCAGCGGCACGTGGCCGAACAGGTCGTGAAAGCAGTCCGGTTCCTGCAGATAATCGAGCTGGTCGGGACGGCGCATCCACCAGGTCACCGGAAAGCGCCGGTTGGCCAGATGCTCGAAGAAGATGCGATCGGGCACGAGACCCGGCACGGCGACGATGCGCCAGCCCGTGGCGGCCATCAGGCGCTCGCTCACGGCCTCGAAATCGGGCACCTGCGCGACGTCCAGCCCAATGCGTTTGGCGCCTTCAATAAACGCCGCGCAGGCGCGCCCTTCGAGCAGCGCCATTTGCCGCCGGTAAAGCTGGTCCCAGACCGCGTGATCGACCGCGCCATAGCGCTCGCGCGGCTGGTCGATGGTGAAATCCGCGCGGGTTTCGAGACCCGCGTCGAACTGTTCCTGCAGTTTGGCGGTGGCGGCGATGGCCATGTTTGTGAACGCTCCACTAAAAGCACTTTTCGATGAGAAAGTGTAGAGCGGAGTGCATGCGGAAGGTGCGCGTTTCGGGTGCTGATTGCGCTAGTCATGCGATAATCGTGCATCGATTAGCTATTCAATGCAGGATATTTTCATGCTCGAACTCGATCACTTCGATCTCGCGCTGCTTGACGTATTGCAGCGCTTTGGCCGCGCCACCCATCAGCAACTGGGCGAACAGGTGCCGCTTTCGCCTTCGCAGATCGGCCGGCGTTTGCAGCGGCTGGAGGCGTCGGGCGTGATCGACGGTTATCGCGTCGTGCTGCGGCCGGAGAAACTGGGGCTGGGCGTCACGGCGTTCACGAGCCTGAAGTTGAAGCACCACGGCGATTCGATCATCGAACAGTTCCAGCAGCAGATCGACGTGCTGCCGGAAGTGCTCGAATGCCATGCCGTGGTGGGCGACGCCGATTATCTGCTGCGGATCGTGGCGCCGGATCTGAACGCGCTGTCGTCGTTCGTGATGAAAAAGCTCATGCGCGTGCCCGGCGTGGACAGCGTGCGCTCGAACATCGTGCTCACGACTTTCAAGCGCAATGGTCCGCTGCCGCTCGGCCATCTGGAGCCTGGCGCGGCGCCGCTTTAAGGCGTGCCGCGCCGGTTAGCGACGATGAGCGCCAATCAGGCCGCCTGTGCCGGCGTGTTGAGCAGATCGACGTAAGCCACGGCCACGAGATCGGCTTCCTCCACGCCGAGCTTCTTGAACACCGCTGCGGCTTCCGCTTCGCCGCCTTGCTCGTCGTCGTCGGGGCCGAGCAGCACTTCCAGTTCGACGAAATCGCCCAGGCCGTCCACGCGGTCCAGATGGATGCGCGTGCGGCCCGCCGTGTAGACGTGGCGCTCCTTCGAGACGATGCCGCGCGTGGTGAGCGCGGTGGCGAGCAGCGAGTGCATCGCTTCGGCGTTGGTGACGGGGCTGCGCGTGTAGTACGAGGCCTTGGGGCCGTCGCGGTCGTCGCGCTGGTAGAAGATCAGTTCGGGCGGCGTGCCGTCGTCGAATTGACGCAGCTTCAGGCGGCCGCGCGGCACGTCGTAGAAGAAGTCCTGCTGGCGAAAGATCAGCGGCGCATCGGGTGCGAGCTGGGCGGCGCGCTCGCGCAGGGCGTCGAATTGACGGGCACGGGCTTTGATTTCGATGTTGCGGGCCATGCAAGGCTCCTGTTGGAACGAGGGAACGATGGGCGAGGCTCGGGACGCGCCGCATCGCTTCCTCATTGAGCCAATCAGGGAGCATCGAAAATCACGGCGCGAATTCCGAATCTAGCAAAACTTGCGTGACCGCGCTGTTACAGCCGATGACAGAGCCGTCGATCGCGCATGCTGCGCGGATAAGATCAGACGTTAGTTGCTTTTAACGCTGCCGAATCCGCCACCGATCCCGCCGCATGTTCATGAGTACGGCTCATATCGTCCACTGTGTTTCGATGGCCTTGAGCGCTGCGCCGATGGTGGGTTCGTCGCGACGATCCGCGCGCGTGATGAAGGTGAGCTCGGTGGGCACCGTCACGCCATCGACGATGGTGAGCGCGTGAGCGTGCGCTTCGGCAATGGCCGTGGCGTCGCGCGCGAGCGTCAGACCCACGCCTGATTTCACGAGATCGAGCATCGACGGCTCCTGATCCACTTCCGCCACCTTGTTGGGCTTCGCGCCCGCCGCTTCGAACAGGCCGGACAGCAGCCGGTTATGCGCGGATGCCGGCGGCGTCCAGATCCACGGCAAGGCCGCGAGCGCGCGCCAGTCGTGCGCGCCTTTCACGCGATCTTTCCAGCCTGCGGGCGCGAGCACGCGATATTGAAAATGCGTGAGCGTGAGCGTGTGAAAGGTCTCGGCATCCGGGCCGGGCTGGCCGATGTAGTAGCCCACGTCCAGTTCGCCCGCGCGCACCTGGTCGAGCACCCAGCCCGACATGCCATGCCGCAGCGCCGTTTCGATCTGCGGCCAGGTCTCCACGAGCTGCCGCAAAAAGCCGCCGAGCCGTAAAAACGCCGGATCGAGAATCGTGCCGATGCGCAGCTTGCCGCGCACTTCATGACGCAGCGCAGCAGCGGCCCGCTGCACGTCGCCGGCGGCGGCCAGCGCGCGTTCGGCGTGCGGCAGCAGCGCCTGGCCGTCGCGCGTGAGCGCAAGACCGTGCGAGGTGCGCGTGAACAGCGTCACGCCCAGCGTTTCCTGCAGATGCTTGATCTGCAGACTCACGGCGGGCTGCGTGAGATGCAGATGCGTGGCGGCGCGCGTGAGATTGCCTTCGCGCGCGACCGTGACGAACGCCCGCAACAAGGTCAGGTCCATGCGCTGATATTAACGCGCCTTATATCGCTGTTGAGGATTAATCATTGGATCGGCGCAGTGTCGTGCGATTACGCTAAAGCCGGTCTGCGCGTCACGCGCAGAAGCGCGCCCTGCGCGCCATCCAATCGATAAACCTCCATCGAAGAGGCAGACATGAGCGAGACAGAACGTAGCGAGGCGCCTGCGCGCGCCGTGGTGCAACTGCCGCATTTCGTCGACGGCCGCGCACGGGAATCCAGCAGCGGCCGTTATGCCGACGTCTTCAATCCCGCCACTGGCGCCGTCAGCGCACGCGTGCCGCTGGCAAGCGTCGCCGAAGTCGATGCCGCCGTGGCCGCCGCCCACGCTGCCTTTCCCGCCTGGAGCGAAACGCCGCCCATCAAGCGCGCGCGCATCCTGTTCAAGTTCAAGGAATTGCTCGACCGTCACCACGACGAACTGGCCGAACTCGTCACGCGCGAGCACGGCAAGGTGTTCTCGGATGCGAAAGGCGAGGTGATGCGCGGCATCGAAATCGTCGAATTCGCGTGCGGCATTCCGAACCTGCTCAAGACCGATTTCACCGACCAGATCGGCGGCGGCATCGACAACTGGAATCTGCGCCAGCCGCTGGGCGTGGTGGCGGGCGTGACGCCTTTCAACTTTCCGATGATGGTGCCGTGCTGGATGTTTCCGGTCGCGCTCGCCTGCGGCAATACCTTTGTGCTGAAGCCTTCGGAGCGCGATCCGTCGGCGTCGCTGCGGCTTGCGGAACTGCTCAAGGAAGCGGGCTTGCCCGATGGCGTGTTCAACGTCGTGCACGGCGACAAGGTCGCGGTGGACGCACTGCTCGCGCACCCGGACATCACCGCGCTGTCGTTTGTCGGCTCCACGCCGATCGCCGAATACATCTACACGGAAGGCACGAAACACGGCAAGCGCGTGCAGGCGCTGGGCGGCGCGAAGAATCATCTCGTGGTGATGCCCGATGCCGATCTCGATCAGGCCGTCGATGCGCTGATCGGCGCGGCCTATGGATCGGCGGGCGAGCGCTGCATGGCGATCTCGGTGGCGGTGGCCGTGGGCCATATCGCCGATGAACTGATCGAGCGCCTCACGCCGCGCGTGAAGTCGCTCAATATCGGCGACGGCATGAACGAGGCCTCGGAAATGGGGCCGCTCGTGACCGCGGCGCATCGCGCGAAAGTGCAGGGTTATATCGACGCGGGCATCGCCTCGGGCGCGAAGCTCGTGGTCGATGGGCGCGGTCACACGGTTGCCGGGCGCGAGAACGGTTTCTTCCTCGGCGGCACGCTGTTCGACGAGGTGAAAACCGATATGTCGATCTATCGCGAAGAGATTTTCGGGCCGGTGCTGTCGGTCGTGCGCGTGCCGGATTTCGCGAGTGCGGTCGAGCTGATCAACGCGCACGAATTCGCCAACGGCGTGGCGTGTTTCACCTCGGACGGCGGCGTGGCGCGCGCGTTCTCGCGGCAGATCAAGGTGGGCATGGTGGGCATCAACGTGCCGATTCCGGTGCCGATGGCGTGGCATTCGTTCGGCGGCTGGAAGCGTTCGCTGTTCGGCGATCACCACGCGTATGGCGAAGAGGGCGTGCGCTTCTACACGCGTTACAAGAGCATCATGCAGCGCTGGCCGGACAGCATCGCCAAGGGCGCCGAATTCACCATGCCGGTGGCGAAGTAAGCGAGGCACGTCATGTCAGCGACTCATGACTTCGCAAAGCGCGAGCTTCGTAAAACCGCAGGTGAATTCGATTATGTGATCGTCGGTGCGGGCACGGCGGGCTGCGTGCTCGCCAATCGCCTCACGCAGGACGCGGACGTGTCCGTGCTGCTGATCGAAGCGGGCGGCAAGGACGACTATCACTGGATTCACATTCCGGTCGGCTATCTCTACTGCATCGGCAATCCGCGCACGGACTGGCTGTATAAAACCGCCGGGGAAAAAGGCCTCAACGGGCGTGCGCTGTCGTATCCGCGCGGGCGCGTGCTGGGCGGATCGTCGTCGATCAACGGCATGATCTATATGCGCGGCCAGCGCGAGGACTACGACAACTGGGCGCGCGTGACGGGCGATTCGGGCTGGTCGTGGGATTCGGTGCTGCCGGTCTTCAAACGCAGCGAGGATTACCACGGCGGCGCGAGCGAATTCCACGGCGCGGGCGGCGAATGGCGCGTGGAAAAGCAGCGCCTCAAATGGCAGATTCTCGAAACCTTCGCGCAGGCCGCGCAGGAGCAGGGCATTCCCGCGACCAGCGATTTCAATCGCGGCAATAACGAAGGCGTTGGCTATTTCGATGTGAACCAGCGGCGCGGCGTGCGCTGGAATGCGTCGAAGGCGTTTTTGCGCGCGGCGATGAAGCGGCCCAATCTCACCGTCGTGACGGGCGCGCTGACCGAGCGCGTGATCTTCGAAGGCAAACGCTGCGTCGGCGTGGATTACCGGGCGCAGTCCGCAGGCGATGTGGCGTATCGCGCCCGCGCGCGCTGCGAAGTGATTCTGAGCGCGGGCGCGGTGAATTCGCCGCCATTGCTGGAGCGTTCGGGCATCGGCGATGCGGCGCGCCTTGCGCAACTGGGCGTGGAGGTGGTGAACGATCTGCGCGGCGTGGGCGAAAACCTGCAGGACCATCTGCAGCTGCGCATGGCGTTTCGCGTGAACGGCGTGCGCACGCTCAACACGGCGTCGGCGCATTGGTGGGGCAAGCTGATGATCGGCATGGAATACGCGCTGCTGCAAAGCGGCCCGATGTCGATGGCGCCTTCGCAACTGGGTGCGTTCGCGAAGTCGGATGTGAACGACCTGGCGCTCACGCGGCCCGATCTGCAGTATCACGTGCAGCCGCTTTCGCTCGATCGCTTTGGCGAGCCCTTGCATCGCTTCAATGCGTTCACGGCTTCGGTGTGCAATCTGCGGCCCACGTCGCGTGGCGGCATTCACGCGGTTTCCGCGCGTGCCGAGGACGCGCCCGCCATCGCGCCGAACTATCTCTCGACCGATCACGATCTGCGCGTGGCCGCCAATGCGCTGCGTCTGACGCGCCGGATCGCGGCGTCGCCCGCGCTTGCGCGTTACCAGCCGCAGGAGATTTTGCCGGGCGTGGCGTATCAGAGCGAGGAAGAGCTGCGCGAGGCGGCGGGCAATGTCGGCACAACGATCTTCCATCCGGTGGGCACCTGCCGCATGGGCCGCACCGACGACGCCGACGCCGTGGTCGATGCGCGTCTGCGCGTGCGCGGCGTGGAAGGGCTGCGCGTGGTGGACGCCTCGGTGATGCCGTTTATCACGTCGGGCAACACCAATTCGCCGACGCTGATGATCGCCGAACGCGCGGCGCAGATGATGCGCGAAGACCGCCGCGCGGGACTATCGACCACCGTGCGCACGGAGTTGGCTGCATCCGCACCCGTGGCGTGAAGCACCCGCTTAACTGCGCGTCTTGCGGCGATGCCCGCAAAACGACGCGCAGCAAAGCCGTTGTTTCGGACCACTATCCAGGACACGCGCCGCGACTGCGGCGCGTGCGCTTTCGTGCGTCGGCTTCATCGATCTGATGTTTCTAACGTGCTGTCATCGTGCTGATATCGTCGGTTAATTGTTGCGCTAAATGGCGCGCAGCGATTCCATGAAACTTGACGCTCACCCGTAAGTGCAAATCCCAATGATTGCGCTGCATCAATGGCGAGACAATGGCGCGGAATGACAAAAGCGGGGGAGGCAGGCGCCGGAACATGGCGCGTCATGCATCGTCGTGCGCGGCCCGATTCGGCTAGACCCACTTGATCCGGCACGCACGAACCCATCGAAGCCAGTCGAAGCATCAGCCTACTTCGCGTGGAAGGGAACATGATTCTCGGCGACACGATTCTGGAGACGCGCGGCCTCACGAAACAGTTCAAGGGCTTCACGGCCGTGAACGGCGTGAACCTGCGCGTGTGCCGCGGTTCGATTCACGCGCTCATTGGACCGAATGGCGCGGGCAAGACCACTTGCTTCAATCTCCTGACTAAATTTCTCGTGCCGAGCGCCGGGCGCATCGTCTTCAACGGCATCGACATCACCAGCGAGCGGCCCGCGCAGATTGCGCGGCGCGGCATCATTCGCTCGTTCCAGATTTCGGCGGTGTTTCCGCATTTGACCGCGTTGCAGAACGTGCGCATTGGCCTGCAACGGCAACTGGGCACCGCGTATCACTTCTGGAAAAGCGAGCGCTCGCTGGCCGAACTCAACGACCGCGCGATGGATCTGCTCACCCAGGTGGGCCTCACCGATTTCGCCGATGTGCCGACCGTCGAGCTTGCATATGGGCGCAAGCGCGCGCTAGAAATCGCCACCACGCTGGCGATGGAGCCGGAACTGATGCTGCTCGACGAACCGACGCAAGGCATGGGTCACGAAGACGTGGACCGCGTGACGGCGCTGATCAAGAAGGTATCGACGGGCCGCACGATCCTGATGGTCGAGCACAACATGAATGTGATCGCGGGCATCTCCGACACCATCACGGTTCTGCAACGCGGCGAAGTGCTGGCCGAAGGCAGCTACGCCGAAGTGTCGAAGAATCCGCTCGTGGCCGAAGCCTATATGGGCAGTGCGGACGCTGCGCTCGCGGGAGCGCACGCATGAGCACGGTGACGGAGCAGCACGGTGAGCAGGACAGCGCGGCGGGCGCGGGCGAGAGCGCGCTGGAAATCGCGGGCCTGCAGGCGTGGTATGGCGAATCGCACATCCTGCATGGCGTCGATCTCTCCGTGAAGCGCGGCGAGGTCGTCACGCTGCTCGGCCGCAACGGTGCGGGCCGCACGACCACGCTGCGCGCCATCATGGGCTTGACGGGCCGGCGCACGGGTTCGATCCGCATCGGTGCGCGCGAAACCATCCAGATGCCGACCTATCGCATCGCGCATTGCGGTGTGGGTTATTGCCCGGAAGAGCGCGGCATTTTTTCGAGTCTGTCGTGCGAAGAAAACCTGCTGCTGCCGCCCGCCATCGGTGTGAAAGGCGGTGGGAAAAGCGGCGAGCAAGGCATGTCGCTCGACGAGATTTATTCGATGTTCCCCAACCTCGCGGAGCGCCGCCATAGCCAGGGCACGCGCCTGTCCGGCGGCGAGCAGCAGATGCTGGCCGTCGCGCGCATTCTGCGCACCGGCGCGAATCTGCTGCTGCTCGACGAGATTTCCGAGGGCCTCGCGCCCGTCATCGTGCAGACGCTCGCGCGCATGATCGTCACGCTCAAGTCGCGCGGCTACACCGTCGTGATGGTCGAGCAGAACTTCCGCTTCGCGGCGCCGCTCGCCGACCGCTTCTATGTGATGGAGCACGGGCGCATCGTCGAGCGTTTCGGTATCGCCGAGCTCGAGGGCAAGATGCCCGTGCTGCACGATCTGCTCGGTGTCTAGTTTGCGCATTCGTATCGCGCGCGGAGTGGGGTTGTCGAACCCGGTCCGCGCGAGTCGTGTCGTTTTGTCCTGTTTTGCCTTGCCTGAATAACAACGCTGCATCACAACGCAACCAGTGAAGGAGACAGCAATGAAGAAGACCACGTTCGCGCGGCTCGCGGCTTACGTTGCCGCCACGGCGGCTGCTACGGCGCTCTGCGCGGGGACTGCGCAGGCCGCGAACGACGCGGTGAAGATCGGCTTCATCACGGATATGTCGGGGCTTTACGCGGACGACGACGGCCAGGGCGGTCTCGCCGCCATCAAGATGGCAATCGCCGATTTCGGCGGCAAGGTGAACGGCAAGCCGATCGAAATCATGTACGCCGATCACCAGAACAAGGCCGATATCGCCGCGTCGAAGGCGCGCGAATGGATGGATCGCGATGGCATCGACATGCTGCTCGGCGGCACCAATTCGGCGACTGCGCTGGCCATGAACCAGGTCGCGCAGGAGAAGAAGCGGGTCTACTTCAACACGGGCGCGGGCACCGACGCGCTGACCAACGAGCAATGCACACCGTACACGATCCACTACGGTTACGACACGGTCGCGCTCGCCAAGGGCACGGGCCTCGCGGTGCTCAAGCAGGGCGGCAAGTCGTGGTTCTTCCTGACCGCCGACTACGCGTTCGGCAAGTCGCTCGAAAAGAACACGGCGGATGTGGTGAAGGCCAACGGCGGCCAGGTGCTGGGCGAAGTGCGCCATCCGCTTTCGGCTTCGGATTTTTCGTCGTTCCTGCTGCAGGCGCAGGCGTCGAAAGCGCAGGTGCTCGGCCTCGCCAATGCGGGCGGCGACTCGGTCAACGCGATCAAGGCGTCCAAGGAATTCGGCATCACAAAGACGATGAAGATCGCCGCGCTGCTGATGTTCCTGCCCGACGTGAAGAGCCTCGGACTGGAGACCACGCAGGGCCTCGTGCTGACGAGCGGCTGGTACTGGGACCAGAACGACGCGACGCGCAAGTGGGCGCAGCGCTACTACGAGCAGAACAAGAAGATGCCGTCCGAGCTTCAGGCCGCCGATTACTCGGTGGTGATGAACTACCTGAAGGCGGTGCAGGCGGTTGGCTCGACGGATTCCGACAAGGTCATGGCGCAGCTCAAGAAGACGAAGATCAACGACTTCTATACGAGCAACGGCTATATCCGCCAGGACGGCGTGCTGATCCACGACATGTATCTGGTCGAAGTGAAGAAGCCTTCGGAATCGAAGGGACCGTGGGATCTTTACAAGGTCGTGCAGACGATTCCGGGCGAACAGGCTTACACGTCGAAGGCGGAATCGAAGTGCGCGTTGTGGAAGTAGGCGCGCATTGAGCGCGCACTGAGCGCGCACGCGTGACGGGAAGAGGGCATGCGGCGTCCGGTGCGGTTGTACGCGCCAGGCGCCGCATCGATGCTTCAACCGATAACCCGTGCCTGAATCGTTAGATCGCGGTTACATCGCAGTTCCATCGGGGGCGGCTTTCATGATGATCTTTGGCATTCCGCTTTCGGCAATGCTGAGCCAGTTGTTGCTCGGGCTCGTGAACGGGTCGTTCTACGCGATCCTGAGCCTTGGCCTTGCGGTGATCTTCGGCATGCTCAACGTGATCAACTTCGCCCATGGCGCGTTGTTCATGCTGGGCGCGATGCTCACGTGGATGGGTCTCGCGTATTTCAATCTGCCGTACTGGGTGATGATCTTTGTCGCGCCGCTCGTGGTGGGCTTGATCGGCGTGCTGATCGAGCGTTCGATGCTGCGCTGGCTGTATCGGCTCGATCATTTGTACGGACTCCTGCTGACTTTCGGTTTGACGCTGGTGGTGGAGGGCGTGTTCCGCTCGATCTATGGCGCTTCGGGCCAGCCGTACGACGTGCCCGATCTGCTTGCAGGCGCAACCAATGTCGGCTTCATGTATCTGCCTAACTATCGCGCGTGGGTTGTCGTCGCTTCGCTGGCCGTGTGCTTCGCCACGTGGTTCGTGATCGAGAAAACGCGGCTGGGCGCGTATCTGCGCGCGGGCACGGAAAACCCCAAGCTCGTCGAGGCGTTCGGCATCAACGTGCCGCTCATGATCACGCTCACCTATGGCTTCGGCGTGGCGCTCGCGGCCTTCGCGGGCGTGCTGGCCGCGCCGGTGATCCAGGTCTCGCCGCTGATGGGCCAGCCGATGATCATCACGGTGTTCGCCGTGGTCGTGATCGGCGGCATGGGGTCGATCATGGGCTCGATTCTCACGGGGCTGATGCTCGGCGTGATCGAGGGCTTTACGCGCGTGTTCTGGCCGGAGGCGTCCGCGACCGTGGTGTTCGTCATCATGGCGATCGTGCTGCTGATCCGCCCCGCTGGACTCTTCGGCAAGGAACGATGATGCAAAGAAAAGTGCTGTATGCGCTGCTGCTGCTCGGGCTGATCGTGGCGCCGTTCGCCGGCGGCTATCCGCTCTTCGTGATGAAGGTGCTGTGCTTCGCGCTGTTCGCGGCCGCGTTCAATCTGCTGATCGGTTATACGGGCCTGCTGTCGTTCGGTCACGCGATGTTTCTCGCGAGCGCCGGCTACACCGCCGGTTACGCGATCCAGTCGCTCGGTTTCACGCCGGAGCTGGGCGTGCTGGCCGGCACGGCGGTGGCTACGCTGCTCGGCGTGATCGTCGGCATCTTTGCGATTCGCCGCCAGGGCATCTACTTCGCGATGGTCACGCTCGCGCTCGCGCAGATGGTCTACTTCGTGTTCCTGCAGGCGCCGTTCACGCACGGCGAAGACGGTCTGCAGGGCGTGCCGCGCGGCAAGCTGTTCGGCGTGGTGTCGCTCGATTCGGATCTCTCGCTCTACTACGTCGTGCTGGTGGTGATGGTGCTGGCTTTCATGCTGATCGTGCGTATCGTGCATTCGCCGTTCGGCCAGGTGCTGGTCGCGATCAAGGAGAACGAGCCGCGCGCGATTTCGCTGGGCTACGACACCGATCGCTTCAAGCTGCTCGCCTTCGTGCTTTCGGCCGGGCTTGCGGGGCTGGCCGGTTCGCTCAAGGTGCTGGTGCTGGGTTTCGAGACGCTCGGCGACGCTTACTGGACCATGTCCGGCCTCGTGATCCTGATGACGCTGGTGGGCGGCATGGGCACGCTGTTCGGGCCGCTGCTGGGTGCGGCGTTGATCGTCGCGCTGGAAGACCGGCTCGGCGATATCGGCGGCATGCTGGCTTCGGTGACGGGCGTGGAGTGGTTCCGCTCGCTGGGTGAGTCCGCAACCATCGTCACGGGGCTGATTTTCATCGCCTGCGTGCTGGCGTTCCGGCGTGGCATCGTCGGCGAAATCGTGGCGCGGGTGCGGCCGCTGCGCGCCTGACCGGCGCGTGCACCGACCCTTGCTTCACGTGGAAATTCACGTGAGAATAGGTGTCTTCGTGTGTGAACGGGGTCTTGTGCCAAACGGCCTGCCGCACAGCGTTTGAATGCGACATCTCTGTGTCAGTGCGCCCCAATTCGGTGCCGCACTGCACCACTAGGGTAAATGCTAGTTGCCCATGAGAGGGGCGAAAGTTAAAGTTTCACCTAGTTCTGATGCACCGAATTTGCAGGTGGAGAACGAGGAGACAACTGAGGCACAAAGTGCCCGGACAAGGAAGCGCAGTTGGATGAGAATCCAACTGCGCTTTTAATATTCAGCATTGGCTCAAATCGCTAATGCACCTCGTTCTCCATTCTCGTCTTCTCTCGTCTCTCCCTTCCCGTTTTTCCCCCCTCGCGGTTTTCCCGGTTTTTCCCGGTAGTTCAATCTGGCGTTCGCCATCGATTCACCATTAATCCGTCGTTTCCGCTTTGTCGCATTGCGTCGATTTACGCAAACAGCTTGGCTTTGCGTGAAACCGCCGTCGTGCGGGGCCTGCGCCGTTACGCATTTCCGCAGCCGTTTTTGCACCGTTGCATCCGCGCTGTAAGCTGCCGGAAAGCGCTTGCCGCGCAAAACATCGCTCCGTTACACTCGCCATTCGCCGACCATGCGGTCAGCATTATCGGCGCGTAAAACCCTGCCTGATTTCGAACCCGGAAAACCTCGCATTTCCGGCGCAATAAAGAATACGAAGATCGAAGGAGTGGAGATGCAGTTGGTTTGGCGTTGGATGAGTGCGGCCATGGCCGCCACGGGGATGCTCGCCGCCACGGCGGGCGCGGCGCATGCGGACGTGAAGATTGGCGTCACGCTTTCCGCCACGGGACCGGCGGCGTCGCTGGGCATCCCGGAAAAGAACACGATCGCGTTGCTGCCGAAGGACATTGCGGGTCAGAAGGTCGATTACATCGTCCTCGACGATGCCACCGACTCCACCCAGGCCGTCAAGAACGCCCGCAAGCTCACCAGTGAAGATCACGTCGACGCGCTGCTCGGCTCGACCGTCGTGCCGAACTCGCTGGCGATGATCGACGTCGCCGCCGAAACCGGCACGCCGATGATCTCGATGGCGGCCGCCGCCTCGATCGTCGAGCCAATGGATGCGAAGCGCGCGTGGGTCTTCAAGACGCCGCAGAACGATCAGTTGATGGCCGGCGCCATCGCCCAACATATGGCCGCGCATGGCGTGAAGTCGGTGGCCTTTATCGGCTTCTCGGATGCGTACGGCGAGAGCTGGTACAAGACCTTCAGCGCGGCGGCGGCGAAGCAGAACATCAAGATCGTCGCGAACGAACGCTTTGCGCGCAACGATGCGTCCGTCACGGGCCAGGTGCTCAAGATGATCTCGCAGCATCCCGACGCGGTGCTGATCGCCGGTGCGGGTACGCCCGCCGCGTTGCCGCAGAAGACGCTCAAGGAGCGCGGCTACGCGGGCAAGTATTATCAGACGCACGGCGTCGCCAATAACGACTTCCTGCGCGTGTGCGGCAAGGACTGCGAGGGCACGTATCTGCCCGCCGGCCCGCTGCTGGTCGCCGATCAACTGCCCGCATCGAATCCCGTGAAACAGTCGGCGTTGGCCTACAAGGCGGCCTATGAGAAGGCCTACGGCGCAGCTTCCATTTCCACCTTCGGCGGCCATGCGTGGGACGCAGGCTTGTTGCTCCAGCACGCGATTCCCGTTGCGCTGAAGGCCGGGCAACCGGGCACGCCTGCGTTCCGCACGGCGTTGCGCAAGGCGCTCGAAGACACGCACGACGTAGCGGGCGCGCACGGCATCTTCACGATGAGCGCGACCGATCACGCGGGCCTCGACGACCGGGCGCGCGTGATGGTGGAGATCGTCGGCGGCAAATGGAAGCTGGCTGGCGACTGAGTTTCTCAAGGAACGCACACGCATCGCATCCGACATCAAAAGGCACGCTCCCCAGGACGTGCCTTTTTTGTTGCTGCCGCAACGATGTGCGCGCGTCGATGCCGCGAGCAGTTGTAGCGCAAAGCAGCGAAGAGCAGCAGGGTAGGGCAGCACGCAGCAGGGCGGATCGCGTGGCGGCTTGTGCAGTGCCGCAGGCAGGGAAAACCATGCGTCACACGCGCGATCCCGATTACTACACTCAAAGGCCGGCGCGGCCGCGAACACCTTCAGGCGCTTCGCGACACGCCGCTGGAAAAACAAATCGACACGCAGACGAAGCGTTTGGAGACGCGCAATGAAAAAGAAGTTGGCGATGAAACAGTGGTCGGTGACGGCGCTCAATGCCGGGCTCGCAGCGGCATTGATGAGCATGGCGGGCGTGGCGGCCGCGCAGGTGAAGATCGGCGTGACGCTTTCGGCGACGGGCCCGGCGGCGTCGCTCGGCATCCCGGAGAAGAACACGATCGCGCTGCTGCCCAAGGAGATCGGCGGCAAGAGCGTGCAGTACATCGTGCTGGACGACGCGTCCGATACGAGCAAGGCCGTGCAGAACACGCACAAGCTGATCGACGAAGATCACGTCGACGCGATCATCGGTTCCTCGGTGACGCCGAACTCGCTGGCGATGCTCGACGTGGTCGCGCAAGGCAAGACGCCGATGATCTCGCTCGCGGCATCGGCGGCCATCATCCAGCCGGTGGACGACAAGCGCAAGTGGGCCTTCAAGCCGCCGCAGAACGACAGCCTGATGGCCGATGCGATCGCCGGTTATATGGAGAAGCACGGCGTCAAGACGGTGGGCTTCATCGGTTTCACGGACGCCTATGGCGATAGCTGGCTGCGCGAATTCACGGCGGCCGCGGCGAAGCACAACGTCAAGATCGTCGCGAGCGAGCGCTATAACCGCACCGATTCCTCGGTGACGGGGCAGGCGCTCAAGCTGATGGCGGCGAACCCGGATGCGGTGCTGATCGCCGGTTCCGGTACGCCTTCGGCGCTGCCCGCGACCACGCTCAAGGATCGCGGCTACAAGGGCAAGATTTATCAGACGCACGGCGTCGCCAATAACGACTTCCTGCGTGTGTGCGGCAAGGATTGCGAAGGCGAGCTGCTGCCCGCCGGCCCGATTCTCGTCGCCGATCAACTGCCTGATTCGAACCCGGTGAAGAAGTCGGCGCTGGCCTACAAGGCGGCCTACGAGAAAGCCTACGGCGCAGGCACGGTGGCGACCTTCGGCGGTCACGCGTGGGACGCAGGCCAGATGCTTCAGCGTGCGATTCCGGCCGCGCTCAAGACCGCGCAACCGGGCACCGAGGCGTTCCGCGTGGCGCTGCGTGACTCGCTCGAAAACATCAAGGATCTGCCGGTTTCGCACGGCATCATGAACACGTCGGCGACCGACCATAACGGCCTCGACGACCGCGCGCGCGTGATCGTCGAAGTCGTCAACGGCAAGTGGAAGCTGCAAGGCGATTGAGGTTTGTTCGCGTGGTCGATGCCGCGCGCTCGCACGTGAAACGCTGGCGTGTTTCACGTGCGGCGCGGCATCGGTATCTGTTGTCCTGTCTCTGAAGCGGCGCGGCTGAACCTGGCGCGCCGCGCGCTTTCCCGTTGCGCTGTCTGCGCTGTCTTGTCCCGCATCTCCCAACGTCGTCCTGACGTTGGCGGCTTCACGCGTTCCAGAAAGAGGGGTTATGGATTTATCGATCGCCGCGATCCTCGCGCAGGACGGCATCACCACCGGAGCGATTTACGCGCTGCTCGCGCTCGCCCTGGTGCTGGTGTTTTCCGTGACGCGGGTGATCTTCATTCCGCAGGGCGAGTTCGTTTCGTACGGCGCTTTGACGCTGGCCGCGCTGCAATCGCAGAAGTTTCCCGCCACCTGCTGGCTGCTCGTTGCGCTGGGCGCTGCGTGCTTTGTCGTCGAAACGGCGGGGCTCGTGCGTCATGCAGAACGCCGTCGCCACGCGGCGCGCACGCTCGTCTCGCTCGCGGGCAAGTATCTGCTGTTCCCCATCGCGCTCTATGCGCTCACGCGCGGCCTGGCAGGGCAGCCCTTGCCGATGCTCGCGCAGATTGCGCTGACGCTCGCCATCGTCGTGCCGATGGGGCCGTTCATCTACCGGCTTGCCTATGAGCCGATCGCCGAAGCCACCACGCTGCTGTTGCTGATCGTGGCGGTGGCCGTGCACTTCGCGATGGTCGGTCTCGGGCTCGTGATGTTCGGCGCGGAAGGCTCGCGCACGACCGCGTTCTCGGACGCCAGTTTCAACATCGGCGCGCTGTCGATCTCGGGGCAGAGTCTCTGGGTGGTCGGCACGGCGGTGGTGTTGATCGTCGCGCTGTACTTCTATTTCGATCGCACGATCTCCGGCAAGGCGTTGCGCGCGACCTCGGTGAACCGGCTGGGCGCGCGGCTGGTTGGCATCGGCACGACGCAGGCCGGGCGGCTCGCGTTCACGCTCGCGGCAGGGCTGGGCGCGCTGTGCGGCGTGCTGGTCGCGCCGCTCACGACCATCTACTACGACTCGGGCTTTCTGATCGGGCTGAAGGGCTTCGTGGGCGCGATCATCGGCGGGCTGGTGAGCTATCCGCTGGCCGCGGCGGGCTCGGTGCTCGTGGGGCTGCTGGAGTCGTACTCGTCGTTCTGGGCGAGCTCGTACAAGGAGGTGATCGTGTTCACGCTGATCATTCCCGTGCTGCTGTGGCGCAGTCTGTCCACGCCGCACGCCGAAGAGGAAGAGGAGTGACGCGATGAAACGACTTGTTTTGCATAACCACTTCTTCTGGCTGTTCCTCGTGGTGATGTTCGCGCTGCCGGTGTTGCCCGGCGTCGTGCGCGTGCCCGAATACTGGATCACGCTGCTCAACTACATCGGCTTGTATTCGATCGTGGCGATCGGCTTGGTGCTGCTGACCGGCATCGGCGGGATGACGAGTTTCGGGCAGGCTGCGTTCGTCGGGCTGGGCGCTTACGCCACGGCGTATCTGACGACGCAGTACGGCGTTTCGCCGTGGCTCGCGCTGATCGTCGGCGTGGTGATTACGGCGCTGGTCGCGCTCGTGCTGGGCCTCGTGACGATGCGGCTCTCAGGCCACTTCCTGCCGCTGGGCACCATCGCCTGGGGCCTTGCGCTGTTCTTCCTGTTCGGCAATCTGGACATGCTCGGCAAGTACGACGGCATCAACGGGATTCCGGTGCTCAAGGTGTTCGGCATCGAGCTGGAGTCGGGGCGGCACATCTACTACCTGATCTGGGTGGTGGTGCTGGCTTCGGTGATCTCGGTGCAGAACCTGCTGAACAGCCGCACCGGCCGGGCGATTCGCGCGCTGCGCGGCGGCGGTCTGATGGCCGAGGCGATGGGCGTCAATACGGCGTGGATGCGCGTGGTGATCTTCGTCTACGCGGCGGTTCTGGCGGCGGTCTCGGGCTTTCTCTACGCGCACTTGCAGCGCGCCGTGAACCCGACGCCGTTCGGCCTGAACCACGGCATCGAATATCTCTTCATGGCGGTCGTGGGCGGCGTTGCGCATGTCTGGGGCGCAGTGCTGGGTGCGGCGATCCTCACCTTGCTGCAGGACTGGCTGCAGACGTTGCTGCCCAAACTGCTCGGCGAGAACGGCAACTTCGAGATCATCGTCTTCGGCATTCTGATGGTGCTGCTGCTCCAGTACGCGCGGCGCGGCGTCTGGCCATTTGTTGCGCGCTTCTTTCCACGTGGGCCGCAGGCGCACGTGCCCGAGCACGCCGAGCCTTTGCCGCAACGCAGCAAGCCGGCGACGGGCGAGTTGCTGTTGACCGTCGATAAGGCGCGCAAGCAGTTCGGCGGGCTGGTGGCGGTGAACGATGTGAGCTTCGAGGTGAAGGCTGGCCAGATCATCGGCCTGATCGGGCCGAACGGCGCGGGGAAATCGACCACATTCAACCTCGTGACTGGCGTGCTTCAGCCGACTAGCGGCGCGATCACGTTCCGTGGCGAGCGTATCGACAAGCTGACTTCACGTGAAATCGTCGCGCGTGGCATCGGGCGCACCTTCCAGCATGTCAAACTCCTGCCGACGATGACCGTGCTGGAGAACGTGGCGATCGGCGCGCATCTGCGTGGGCATTCGGGCGTGCTGCGCAGCGTCGTCAAGCTCAATGCGGCGGAAGAGGGGAGGCTGATGAGCGAGGCGGCGAGGCAGCTAAAGCGCGTCGGCCTGGAGTCGCAGATGTATGAGGAAGCGGGCAGTCTGGCGCTGGGCCAGCAGCGGATTCTGGAAATTGCGCGGGCGCTTTGCTGCGATCCGACCCTGCTGTTGCTGGACGAACCGGCGGCGGGCCTGCGTTATCAGGAGAAGCTGCAACTGGCGGCGTTGCTGCGCAAGCTGAGGGAAGAGGGGATGAGCGTGCTGCTGGTCGAACACGATATGGACTTCGTGATGAATCTCACTGATCGACTGGTCGTCATGGAGTTCGGCACGCGCATCGCCGAAGGCTTGCCGCAAGATGTCCAGCAAGACCCGGCGGTGCTCGAAGCTTATCTGGGCGGGGTGGAATGATGACGCAAGCCATCCTCGAAGTAACGGGCCTGGCCGTGCGCTACGGCAAGATCGAGGCGCTGCATAAGGCGTCGATCAAGGTTGGCGCCGGGCAGATCGTCTCGGTGATCGGGCCGAACGGCGCGGGCAAGTCGACGCTGCTGAATGCAGTCATGGGCGCGCTGCCGGTTACCGGGCATGCGAGCGGCAAGATTGCCTACCAGGGCGAAGACGTCGGCGCCTTGCCCATCGAACGCCGGGTCGCGCGTGGCATGTGCCTCGTGCCGGAGAAGCGGGAGTTGTTTGCGTCGATGTCGGTTGAGGACAATCTCGTGCTCGGCGCGTACCGGCGCAAGCGGGCAGGGGAGCGCGACTTTCTCGATCAACTCGATCACGTGTTCGAGCTTTTCCCGCGCTTGAAGGAACGACGCGCGCAGGCCGCAGGCACGCTTTCGGGCGGCGAGCGGCAGATGCTCGCGGTGGGCCGGGCGTTGATGGGCAAGCCCGACCTGTTGATGCTGGACGAGCCGAGCCTTGGCCTGGCACCGTTGATCGTGAAAGAGATCTTCCACATCATCAGCGCGCTGCGGCAAACGGGCGTCGCGACCTTGTTGATCGAACAAAACGCGCGCGCGGCTTTGCAGATTTCCGACTACGGCTACGTGCTGGAAACGGGCGATCTGGCGCTGGAAGGGCCGGCAAATGATCTGGCGCAGAACCCGCGAGTGATCGAGACGTATCTTGGGTTGGCGAAGAAACCCGTCTAGTTCTCGTCAGGCTCTGCAGAAATCGGCGGCGTGTTTCACGTGAAACACGCCGCTTTTTTTCTTCGGCCCGATTAAACCTTATTCGGGTGTGATCGGTCGAAAACCTGAAACCGTTATAATCCGCGCATACCACTTTTTCTGAGAAGGCTCACGCGGTCCATTCGTCCGTGCGTGAGGTCCCCGCCATGCTTTTTCCCACAGAGTTTGACGTAATCGTCGTCGGCGGCGGTCACGCCGGCACCGAGGCCGCGCTTGCCGCTGCCCGTATGGGCGTGAAGACGCTCCTGCTCACGCACAACATCGAAACGCTCGGCCAGATGAGCTGCAATCCGTCGATCGGCGGTATTGGCAAAGGCCATCTGGTCAAGGAAGTCGATGCGCTCGGCGGCGCGATGGCCGCAGCGACGGACGAGGGCGGCATTCAGTTCCGCATTCTCAATTCGTCCAAGGGCCCGGCTGTGCGTGCGACGCGCGCCCAGGCTGACCGCATTCTTTATAAGGCTGCGATCCGTCGTCGTCTCGAAAATCAGCCGAATCTCTGGCTGTTCCAGCAAGCTGTCGAAGACCTGATGGTCGAGGGCGATCGCGTGGTCGGCGCAGTGACGCAGATCGGTCTGCGCTTCCGCGCCCGCGCCGTGGTGCTGACGGCAGGGACGTTCCTCGACGGCAAGATTCACGTGGGCCTGAACAACTACACCGGCGGTCGCGCTGGCGATCCCGCCGCGGTGACCTTGTCCGCACGCCTGAAGGAGCTGAAGCTGCCGCAGGGCCGCCTCAAGACGGGCACGCCGCCGCGTATCGACGGCCGCACGATCGACTTCTCGGTGCTCGAAGAGCAGCCGGGCGACCTCGATCCGGTGCCGGTCTTCTCGTTCCTCGGCCGTGCCGAGCAACATCCGCAGCAGATTCCGTGCTGGGTCACGCACACCAACGAGCGCACGCACGACATCATCCGTGGCGGTCTGGACCGTTCGCCGATGTACACGGGCGTGATCGAAGGAGTAGGGCCGCGCTACTGCCCGTCGATCGAAGACAAGATCCATCGCTTCGCCTCGAAGGAGTCGCATCAGATTTATCTGGAGCCGGAAGGGCTGACGACCAACGAGTTCTACCCGAACGGGATCTCGACGAGCCTGCCGTTCGACGTGCAACTGGACCTCGTGCATTCGATGCGCGGCCTTGAGCACGCGCATATCCTGCGTCCCGGCTATGCGATCGAGTATGACTACTTCGATCCGCGTGGTCTGAAGGCTTCGCTGGAAACCAAGGTCATCAACGGTCTGTTTTTTGCGGGTCAGATCAATGGCACGACCGGCTACGAGGAAGCGGCCGCCCAAGGCTTGCTCGCGGGTATCAACGCCGGTCTGCAGGTGCAGGGCAAGGATGCATGGTGCCCGCGCCGCGATCAGGCTTACCTCGGCGTGCTGGTCGACGATCTCGTGACGCGTGGTGTGTCCGAGCCGTATCGCATGTTCACGAGCCGTGCTGAATACCGCCTGAGCCTGCGTGAAGACAATGCCGATATGCGTCTGACGGAAATCGGCCGTGAACTGGGTGTCGTGGACGACGAACGCTGGGACGCATTCAGTCGCAAGCGCGATGCTGTTTCACGTGAAACCGAACGCCTGAAGTCGACGTGGGTGAATCCGAAGACGCTTGGCGCGGAAGAAGCAACGGCACTGCTCGGTAAGCCGATCGACCACGAATACAATCTCGCCGATCTGCTGCGTCGCCCGGGCGTGAGCTACGACGGTGTGATTGCGCTGCGCGAAGGTGCCTGCGCACCCGACGCTCCGCTTGCGGATGACGCGATCCTTCTTGAGCAGATCAAGGAGCAGATCGAGATCGGCATCAAATATCAGGGCTACATCGACCGTCAGGCCGACGAAATCGAACGCAACGGTGCGCACGAGAACACGCGCTTGCCCGAGGGTATCGACTACGCGGAAGTGCGTGGACTGTCGTTCGAGGCGTGCCAGAAGCTCAGCCAGTTCCGCCCGGAAACTATCGGTCAGGCGTCGCGTATCTCGGGTATTACGCCTGCCGCGATCTCGCTGCTGATGGTTCACCTCAAGCGCGGTCTGGGGCGTCGTCGCCAGAATCCGGCCGATGCCGGCACCGATAACAAGGCGGCTCAATGACGGCTCGTTCACGGCAACCGGGTGTCGCGGACCGCGACGGACTTGCACGCATGCTGGAGGAGGGCGCCACGGCGCTTTCCCTCAATCTGACCGAGCGTCAACACGAACAACTGCTGGACTACGTCACGCTGCTGGCGAAGTGGAATGCCGTCTACAACCTGACGGCCATCCGTGATCCGCGCCAGATGATGATCCAGCACATCCTCGATTCGCTTTCGATCCTGCCGCATCTGCCTTCACGTGAAAACGCGACGGTGCTCGATGTTGGATCGGGCGGTGGTCTGCCCGGCATCGTGCTGGCGATTGCGCGTCCGGACTGGCATGTGACGCTGAACGACATCGTGCATAAGAAGACGGCGTTCCAGTCGCAGGCCAAGGCTGAACTGGGACTGACGAATCTGGCGGTCGTGACGGGGCGCGTGGAATCGCTGCGCCCTGGCATCGAAGTGCCGAAAAAATTCGACATGATCGTCTCGCGGGCATTCGCGGAACTGTCCGATTTCGTTACACTGGCCCGTCACCTCGTTGCCGACGATGGCGCGATCTGGGCGATGAAGGGTGTACGTCCGGACGGCGAAATCGAGCGTTTGCCCGAGGGCGCGCGTGCGGTGAAGACGATTCGTCTGGCCGTACCGATGCTCGATGCAGAACGCCATCTGAGCGAAGTACTGGTCGAACCGCTGCCGCAGGCTTGAGCGCGGCAGAAAGTACGCCAGGCGTACGCAACGAATAGCAGCACACGCAGCACAACCAGCACCATTGGCCGAAAGGCCGAATAGCGTGGCCCACAAGGCTGCGCTAACGTAAGCAAACTTTCAAGGCAGTAAAAGGGACACACACAAGATGGCAAAAATCTTCTGCGTTGCGAACCAGAAGGGCGGCGTCGGCAAGACGACGACAACGGTCAATCTCGCCGCGAGCCTCGCATCGCAGGGACAGCGTGTCCTTCTCATCGATCTCGACCCGCAGGGCAATGCCACGATGGGCAGCGGCATCGACAAGGCCGCCTGCGAGTACACCGTGTACGAAGTGCTCGTCGATGGCATCTCGGTGCCCGACGCACGCACGAGCCCCGAGCATGTCGGCTACGACGTGCTGCCCGCGAACCGCGAACTGGCCGGCGCCGAAGTCGAGCTGGTGTCGGTCGATCAACGCGAACGTCGTTTGAAGAACGCGCTGGCCCAGGTGGACGATCAATACGACTTCGTGCTGATCGACTGCCCGCCCGCGCTGTCGCTGCTCACGCTGAACGGCCTGTGCGCAGCGCACGGCGTCGTGATCCCGATGCAGTGCGAGTACTTCGCGCTCGAAGGTTTGTCGGATCTCGTGAACACGATCAAGCAGGTCCACGCGAACATGAATCGCGACCTGAAGGTCATCGGCTTGTTGCGCGTGATGTTCGATCCGCGCATCACGCTGCAGCAGCAGGTGTCGGAGCAACTCAAGGAGCACTTTGGCGACAAGGTGTTCGACGCGGTGATCCCGCGCAATGTGCGTCTCGCGGAGGCACCCAGCTACGGCTTGCCGGGCGTGGTGTTCGATCGCGCTTCGCGCGGTGCGCAGGCCTACGTGCAGTTCGGCGCGGAAATGATCGAGCGCGTGCGCGCGCTCTGACGCAGACTGGGGAAGCACGATGAACGCAGTAGCACGTAAGAAAGGATTGGGCCGAGGACTCGAAGCATTGCTCGGCGGCAGCGCGGACATCACCGAAGCGGTGAAGATCGAAGGCGCACCCAACACGCTCCCGCTCACGCAGATGCAGGCGGGCAAGTACCAGCCACGTACGCGCATGGACGAAGGCGCGCTTCAGGAACTCGCCGCGAGCATTCGCGCGCAGGGTCTGATGCAGCCGATTCTCGTGCGTCCGATCGGCGGCGATCGTTACGAGATCATCGCCGGCGAGCGACGTTTCCGCGCCGCGAATATCGCGGGTCTGACGGAAGTGCCGGTACTCGTGAAGGACGTGCCGGACCAGGCCGCCGCCGCGATGGCGCTGATCGAGAACATCCAGCGCGAAGATCTGAATCCGCTGGAAGAGGCGCAGGGTATCCAGCGTCTGCTCGACGAATTCAATTTCACGCATGAGCAGGCCGCGGAATCGGTCGGGCGCTCGCGCAGCGCAGTATCGAATCTGCTGCGTCTGTTGAATCTGGCGATGCCGGTACAGACGATGCTGCTCGCCGGCGACCTCGACATGGGTCACGCGCGCGCGCTGCTCGCCGTGGATGCGGCAACGCAGATCCAGCTCGCGCATCAGGTGGTCAATCGGCGCCTGTCCGTGCGTGAAACGGAAAAGCTCGTTGCGGCCACAACCAAAGCCGTACCCGCAGTCAAGGCCAAGGTTGCGCAGGATGGCGGGCGCGATACGCGTCGGCTCGAGGAAGAGTTGTCTGACCTCTTGGCTGCGACGGTCAAGATCAAAGTGGGCCGCCGTGGAAGAGGTCAGTTGACTGTTGACTTCGGCGACCTCGATTCGCTCGAGGGCATCCTGCTGCGTCTGCGCGGCGAAACCGCAGTCTGACGCGCCACGCCGCGCCCAGTGCGAGAATCCGACGCCGCCAAGCGCGGCTCCGCGAACGAAACGCCGAACCTGTTGCAACGGTTCGGCGCGTTTGCTCGTGGCGAGCCAGTGCTGACGATCCTCGTCGTCGCATTCGTTGCGCTGCAGGTTTTTGCGCCGCGCCCATGGTCCACGCTACCGGCGCTGGTCGACTGGCAAACGGTGATGACGCTCGCCGGTTTGCTGATTCTCACCAAGGCGCTGGAATATTCAGGATTCCTCACATGGACGGCGCATCGCCTGGTCCATCGCATCCGCTCTGAGCGTTCGCTCGCTTTTTTGCTGATCGCGCTCGCGGCAGCGCTCTCGACCGTGGTGACCAACGACGTCGCGCTTTTCGTCGTGGTGCCGCTGGTGCTCTCGCTGCACAAGCTCACGCCGTTACCGCTCAAGCGGCTCGTCATCATGATCGCGCTGGCCGTGAACGCCGGCTCGGTGCTCACGCCGCTCGGCAATCCGCAGAACCTGTTTCTCTGGCAACTGAGCGGCGCGTCGTTCGGTCGCTTCGTCGTCGCGCTTGCGCCGCTGTGCGTCCTGCTGATGGCGATGCTATTCGTGCTGGCCGCGCTGATGTTCAAGCCACAGGCGCTCGACCTCACGAAAGACGTCGAAGAACATCCCGTCGATCGCGCGCTGGCCGGCGTGGCCGCCGTGTTGTTCATCGGCTTTGTGCTGCTCGCCGATGCGCACCGCGCCGGCATCGCGCTGGCCGGAGTAGGGGCGGGCTTTTTGCTGTGGCGTGCGCGCATCGTTTTGAAGATCGACTGGCTGCTTTTGTTGATCTTCGTGCTGATGTTCATCGTTTTGCGCAGCGCGGCGGCACTGCCGTGGATTCATCACGCACTCGCCGATCTCGCGTTGCAGACACCCCTGCGCGCTTATGCCGCAGGAGCGGTTCTCTCGCAAGCGATCAGTAATGTTCCCGCCGCAATCGTGCTGGCCAACTTCACGCACGACTGGCGCGCGCTGGCATTCGGCGTGAGCGTCGGCGGCTTTGGGCTGGCGATCGGCTCGCTGGCCAACCTGATTGCCGTGCGTTTGTCCGGCGAACGCGGCGTATGGCTGCCGTTCCACCTGATCTCCATGCCATTCTGGTTAATCGCAGTATTTGGCGGCGGACTTTTGTTGTATTTTTTCTGACGGAAATGCGACAAGGCGGCGACACGAGCGCCGTTCCACGGTAAAATCGCGCCCCGTTTTGCCTGGCTCTCCTGAGTGCGGAACGTGCGGCGCGCGCTCCCTTACAGTTGGCATTACCCCCCGCGTAATGGCGTGTTTCCCGCATGATGAAGTAGCATTTCACGGGTGTTATTGAGCGGGCTAAAGTCTTGAATTGGCTGCAACTATCGCTTACAATCGCCCGGATTTATTTGGTTGGCGATGCTGTAAGCACGTTGCAAGAAACGCGCGCAAGGCAAATATCCGGAAGCAAACGATGGTGGGTCAGAGGCCAGACGAAGCGCCGCAGGCGCATGAAGGGCCCGATGGTCCGCAACGCGGGAGCGAAGCATCCAGCCATGAGCAGGATGCAGTAACGGATACGGCAGGAGCCACGGTGCGTAAAGGTACTGACCACAACGCAGAGTGGGACGCCGACCAGCCAGATAACAACGACATCGTTCCGCTCACCCGGGCAGAAGCCGAGCAGATCTTCGGCGCACAGGTGAGCCGCCCATCCCGCGTCACACCTTTTCGTGTCGTGGCGGCGCAAGTGGTTTTGTCCCTGGTTGCTACGCTGGTCTGGTGGCTGTTTTATAAGCCGCCGGGTGTGCATGCGCCGAACGCCGTAGCGCTATCGGCGTTCCTGGGTGGAGCGATCTGTTGGGTACCGGGTGCGCTGTTCGCGGCGCGCCTCAAGCAGTTGAGCCGTGCAGCGACCGTGTTCAACTGGGTGCTCGGCGAAGCATTCAAGATGGGGGCGACGATAGCGATGTTCGTCGCCATCGCGTTCGGGTATCACGACGTGCAGTGGATTCCGTTGCTCGTGACTTACCTGATCGCACTGAAGACATACTGGATCGCGCTTGCGTTGCGCTGACCCACGCTGACATCGCGCCGCCCTCTATCTATATAGAGCGCGTCGAAGCGATCGAGGCAGTGCTGGTTGGACAACGCGGGGCGGCACATGCGGAGTTATGACTCACTCCGCGGCGGTGTGTTCCCGCAATACAGTTTTGCGCGGGAACAGCCGGAACCGATTTTCGACAATTTGGGTGGCTTTTAACGATATGGCAGCTAGCGAAGGCACGCGCGCTCTGGATCCGTCAGAGTACATTGCGCACCACTTGCAGAACTTTTCCACCTCGCATCAGACGTCGATCGTCGATTTTCACGTCTGGAATATCGACACGCTGTTCTGGTCGATTCTCTGCGGCCTCGTGACCATCTTCCTGCTGCGTCTCGCTGCGCGTTCGGCGACCCCGGGCGTTCCGGGCCGCTTCCAGTGCGCGATCGAGATGCTGGTCGAAATGGTCGAAGACCAGTCGAAGTCCATCATTCACGGCAATCGTAAATTCATCGCCCCGCTGGCTCTGACGGTGTTCGTCTGGGTTGCGCTGATGAACTGTCTCGACTTCATCCCCGTCGACCTGCCGGGCCGCGTGATCGGCTGGCTGGGTCTGTCCGAAGCACTGCCGCACCAGCGTATCGTCCCGACCGCCGACCTTAACGGCACGTTCGGTATCGCGCTCGGCGTCTTCGTGCTGATGATCTATTACAACCTCAAGATCAAGGGTCCTGGCGGCTTCGTGCACGAACTGCTGTCGGCCCCGTTCGGTTCGCATCCGCTGCTGTGGATTCCGAACCTTGCACTCAACATCATCGAGTTCGTCGCCAAGACGGTTTCGCTCGCGCTGCGGTTGTTCGGCAACATGTACGCAGGCGAACTGCTGTTCCTGCTGATCGCCCTGCTGGGCAGTCTCTGGACCTTCGGTGCGGACACGACGGTGCTTGGCTTCATCGGCCACGTGATTGCAGGTAGCGTCTGGGCGATCTTCCACATCCTGATCGTTCTGCTGCAAGCGTTCATTTTCATGATGCTGACGCTGGTGTATATCGGCCAGGCACACGACAGCCACTAAGCGGCAGTCGAACCAAGAATTGCAGTTTTAAGTTTCAAATCCCCAGTTCCAGAAAATCTCACAAAGGAGTGATCATGCAAGCTTTCATCGCCAACATCCAGGGTTTCACGGCCATCGGTATCGGCATCATCATCGGCCTGGGTGCAATTGGCGCCTGTATCGGTATCGGCCTGATGGGCGGCAAGTACATCGAAGCGTGCGCACGTCAGCCTGAACTGATGAACCCGCTGCAAACGAAGATGTTCCTGCTGGCTGGTCTGATCGATGCAGCGTTCCTGATCGGTGTTGGTGTTGCAATGCTGTTCGCGTTCGCGAATCCGCTGCTGTCGAAGCTCGCCGCGGTCGCGGGCTAAGTTCCCTGGAAGGTTGCGCCTGACCTATAACGGAATGGCGCAGAGCGGAACGGGTGACGAGGCGCTGATCGAGTTTCACAACCGATGAGCGCCTTGCCGTTTCAATTCCCCGGAATAGCTGATTAAGGAAACACCGTGAATCTCAACGCAACCCTGTTTGCGCAAATGGTCGTGTTCCTGATCCTCGCGTGGTTCACGATGAAATTCGTGTGGCCGCCGTTGATCAACGCCCTCGACGAGCGCTCGAAGAAGATCGCTGACGGCCTCGCGGCTGCTGAAAAGGGTAAGCAGGAACTCGAAGCGGCGCACAAGCGCGTAGGCGAAGAACTCGCTTCGGCCCGTAACGAGGGTCAAAGCCGTATTGCCGACGCAGAAAAGCGCGCTCTGGCTGTCGCAGAAGAAATCAAGGCCCAGGCACAAGCTGAAGCGGCCCGCATCATCGCTACGGCGAAGGCGGACGCAGACCAGCAGGTCGTCAAGGCACGTGAAGCTCTGCGCGCCGAAGTCGCTGCTCTCGCTGTGCAAGGCGCCGAACAGATCCTGAAGCGCGAAGTCGATCAGTCGGCACATGCCGAACTGCTGAATCAACTGAAAGCCGAGCTCTGATCATGGCCGAACTTGCAACCATCGCCCGCCCGTACGCAGAAGCCCTGTTTGGCGTGGCCGAAGCAGGGGACCTGGCCGCCTGGTCCACGCTCGTTACGGAGCTGGCACAGGTTGCGTCCGTGCCCGACGTGCTGTCGGTCGCATCGAGCCCGAAAGTCAGTCATGCACAGGTCGTCGAGCTGCTGCTCGCGGCGGTGAAGTCCCCGCTCAAGGATTCGGCCGAGGCGAAGAACCTCGTTCAGATGCTCGTCGCGAATCACCGCCTGGAACTGCTGCCGGAAATCCACACGCAGTTCGAAGCGCTCAAGAACGCCAAGGCCGGTGCAGCAGACGCGCTGATCGTCAGCGCGTTCCCGCTCGAAGGCGCGCAACTGGCCGAACTTCTCGCCAGCCTCGAACGCAAGTTCAAATGCAAGCTGAAGCCGACTGTCGAAATCGACAAGTCGCTTATCGGCGGCGTGCGCGTGACGGTCGGCGACGAAGTGCTCGATACCTCGGTCCGCGCGCGGCTCGCCAGCATGCAGGCGGCTTTGACCGCTTGAACGCCTCGATCGCAACGATCGGGCGTGGCGGCTGGCACGCAACAGAATTGAACATCAGGAGCGAATAATGCAACTCAATCCCTCTGAGATCAGCGAGCTGATCAAGAGCCGGATCCAGGGCCTTGAAGCGAGCGCGGACGTTCGCAACCAGGGCACCGTGATCTCCGTGACCGACGGCATCGTGCGCATCCACGGCCTGTCGGACGTGATGCAAGGCGAAATGCTCGAATTCCCGGGCAACACCTTCGGTCTCGCGCTGAACCTCGAGCGTGACTCGGTCGGCGCCGTGATTCTCGGTGAATACGAACACATTTCGGAAGGCGACATCGTCAAGACGACGGGCCGCATTCTGGAAGTCCCGGTTGGTCCGGAACTGATCGGCCGCGTGGTCGATCCGCTCGGCAACCCGATCGACGGCAAGGGCCCGGTCAACGCCAAGATGACCGACGCGATCGAAAAGATCGCGCCGGGCGTGATCTGGCGTGAAGGCGTGTCGCAGCCGGTGCAAACCGGTCTGAAGTCGATCGACGCAATGGTGCCGATCGGCCGTGGCCAGCGTGAGCTGATCATCGGCGACCGTCAGTGCGGCAAGACCGCAGTGGCCGTCGACACGATCATCAACCAGAAGGGCAAGGATCTGATCTGTATCTACGTCGCCATCGGTCAGAAGGCTTCGTCGATCCAGAACGTGCTGCGCAAGCTCGAAGAAACCGGCGCGATCGAGTACACGATCGTCGTCGCGGCTTCGGCTTCGGAATCGGCTGCGCTGCAGTACCTCGCACCGTACGCCGGCTGCACGATGGGCGAATACTTCCGCGATCGCGGTCAAGATGCCCTGATCATTTATGACGATTTGACCAAGCAAGCCTGGGCATACCGTCAGATCTCGCTGCTGCTGCGCCGCCCGCCGGGCCGCGAAGCTTACCCCGGCGACGTGTTCTATCTCCACTCGCGTCTGCTCGAGCGCGCTGCACGCGTGTCGGCTGACTACGTCGAGAAGTTCACGAACGGTGAAGTCAAGGGCAAGACGGGTTCGCTGACGGCACTGCCGATCATCGAAACGCAAGCTGGCGACGTGACCGCATTCGTTCCGACGAACGTGATCTCGATTACCGACGGCCAGATCTTCCTGGAAACCGACCTGTTCAACGCAGGCATCCGCCCGGCTATCAACGCCGGCGTGTCGGTGTCGCGTGTTGGCGGTGCGGCTCAGACGAAGGTCGTGAAGAAGCTGTCGGGCGGTATCCGTACCGACCTCGCGCAGTACCGTGAACTGGCAGCATTCGCCCAGTTCGCATCGGACCTCGACGAAGCGACCCGCAAGCAGCTCGAGCGCGGCCGCCGCGTGACCGAACTGCTCAAGCAGCCCCAGTACCAGCCGCTGCAAGTCTGGGAACTGGCTGTGGCGCTGTTCTCGGCCAACAACGGCTACCTCGACGACATCGACGTCGCCGAAGTGCTGCCGTTCGAAAAGGGCCTGCGCGAATACCTGAAGTCGAAGCACGCCGACCTCGTCGCGCGCATCGAGGACAAGAAGGACCTGGCGAAGGACGACGAGAACGCGCTCCACGCGGCTCTCAAGGACTTCAAGAAGTCCGGCGCATACTGATCCGTCCGCGAATCAATCTGGATAATCGGACTGGGACCCGAGTAAGCGTGTGAACGCGAACTCGGGTCGACAAAGGAGCAAGCAATGGCTGGAATGAAGGAAATTCGCGGCAAGATCAAGAGCGTGCAAAACACGCGCAAGATCACCAAGGCGATGGAAATGGTCGCGGCATCGAAGATGCGCCGCGCCCAGGAGCGCATGCGCGCTGCTCGCCCGTATGCCGATAAGGTCCGCGACATCGCTGCGCACATGAGCCGTGCGAACCCCGAGTATCGCCATCCGTTCATGACGGAAAACAACGATGCGAAGGTCGCCGGCGTGATTCTCGTCACGACCGACAAGGGTCTGTGCGGCGGGATGAACACCAACGTGCTGCGCGCGACGCTGCAGAAGTTCAAGGATCTGGAAGCGTCCGGCAAGTCGATCGAAGCAACTGCGATCGGCAGCAAGGGCCTCGGTTTCCTGAACCGTCTGCGCGCGAAGACTGTCTCGAACGTCGTGCAGCTCGGCGACACGCCCCATCTCGAAAAGCTGATCGGCGCCATCAAGGTGCAACTCGACCAGTATTCGGAAGGCAAGCTGTCGGCGGTCTACCTGGCGTACACCCGCTTCGTCAACACGATGAAGCAGGAGCCGGTGATCGAGCAGCTGCTGCCGCTGTCGAACGAGCGCCTTGCAGGCGGCGAAGACGATGGCGCGACGCCGAAGTCGCAATGGGACTACATCTACGAGCCGGATGCGCAAACCGTCGTGGACGAACTGCTGGTGCGTTATGTCGAAGCTCTGGTCTATCAGGCCGTGGCGGAAAACATGGCATCGGAACAGTCGGCCCGTATGGTCGCGATGAAGGCCGCGTCGGATAACGCGAAGACGGTTATCAACGAACTGCAGCTCTCGTACAACAAGAGCCGCCAGGCCGCGATTACGAAAGAACTTTCGGAAATCGTCGGCGGCGCAGCAGCCGTCTGATAAACGCGAACCGATTGCGAACCGCGCCGGTGCTAAACCGGTGGGCGAGTGAAGAATTCAGGTATCTAAAGGAAAATCGATGAGTACAACTGCTTTGGTAGAAGGCAAGATCGTACAGTGCATCGGCGCGGTGATCGACGTGGAATTCCCGCGCGAGAGCATGCCGAAGATCTACGACGCGCTGGTTCTCGACGGGTCGGAACTGACCCTGGAAGTGCAGCAGCAGCTCGGCGACGGCGTTGTCCGTACGATCTGTCTGGGTGCGTCGGACGGCCTGCGCCGCGGCACCGTGGTCAAGAACACGGGCAAGCCCATCAGCGTGCCGGTCGGCAAGCCGACGCTTGGCCGTATCATGGACGTGCTCGGTCGCCCGATCGACGAAGCTGGCCCGATCTCGAACGAAGTCACGCGCGCGATCCACCAGAAGGCTCCGGCATTCGACGAACTGTCGCCGTCGGCTGAACTGCTCGAAACCGGCATCAAGGTCATCGACCTGATCTGCCCGTTCGCAAAGGGCGGTAAGGTTGGCCTGTTCGGTGGCGCCGGTGTGGGCAAGACCGTCAACATGATGGAACTGATCAACAACATCGCGAAGGAACACGGTGGTTTCTCCGTGTTCGCCGGTGTTGGCGAGCGTACCCGCGAAGGGAACGACTTCTATCACGAAATGAAGGACTCGAACGTCCTGGACAAGGTTGCGCTGGTCTACGGCCAGATGAACGAGCCGCCGGGCAACCGTCTGCGCGTCGCGCTGACCGGTCTGACGATGGCTGAGCACTTCCGTGACGAAGGCCTCGACGTTCTGTTCTTCGTCGACAACATCTACCGTTTCACGCTGGCTGGCACGGAAGTGTCGGCACTGCTCGGCCGTATGCCGTCGGCAGTGGGCTATCAGCCGACGCTGGCTGAAGAAATGGGCAAGCTGCAAGAGCGCATCACGTCGACCAAGAAGGGCTCGATTACGTCGGTTCAGGCCGTGTACGTCCCTGCGGACGACTTGACCGACCCGTCGCCGGCTACGACCTTCGGCCACCTTGACGCAACCGTCGTTCTGTCGCGTGACATCGCTTCGCTGGGTATCTACCCGGCAGTCGATCCGCTCGACTCGACCTCGCGTCAGATCGACCCGAACGTGATCGGCGAAGAGCACTACTCGATCACGCGCCGCGTGCAGCAGACGCTCCAGCGCTACAAGGAACTGCGCGACATTATCGCGATTCTGGGCATGGACGAACTGTCGCCGGACGACAAGCTGTCGGTCGCTCGCGCACGTAAGATCCAGCGTTTCCTGTCGCAGCCGTTCCACGTCGCGGAAGTCTTCACGGGCTCGCCGGGCAAGTACGTGCCGCTGAAGGAAACCATCCGCGGCTTCAAGATGATCGTCGAAGGCGAATGCGATCACCTGCCGGAGCAGGCGTTCTACATGGTCGGCACGATCGACGAAGCCTTCGAAAAGGCCAAGAAGATCCAGTAAGGGTTAGTTGCCTAAGTGCGAACAGGTCATGCGGCCTGTTCGCTACAGCAGCCAATTAATCCCCAAGGAGTCGACACATATGGCAGCAACCATCAAGGTAGACGTCGTCAGCGCCGAAGAGAGCATCTTCAACGGCCAGGCGAAGTTCATCGCGCTTCCGGGTGAAGCCGGCGAGCTGGGCATTCTGCCGGGCCACACGCCGCTGATCACGCGGATTCGTCCGGGTGCGGTGCGCATCGTGGCCGAAAACGGTGACGAAGAGTTCGTGTTCGTCGCAGGCGGCATTCTCGAAGTGCAGCCGGGCGCCGTGACGGTGCTCGCCGACACCGCGATCCGTGGTAAGGATCTCGACGAAGCGAAGGCCGCCGAAGCGCGCAAGCGTGCCGAAGAGGCGCTGCAGAACGCCGGTTCGAACCTCGAGTACGCAACCGCACAGGCCGAACTGGCCTACGCAGTGGCGCAACTCGCGGCGATCCAGCGCCTGCGCAAGATGAACCAGCATTAAATATCGCGACAGCGCGCCTTTGCGGGTGTGCTGGGCGTTGTGAAACGGGCTCCCCCAGCGGGAGCCCGTTTTTTTTCGTCCGCGCGTTTCGGGGACTTCCCGGATCTCCTTGCCCGACATCGGAAAATCACTTGACGTTTACGGAAAGGTAATGCGAAATCATGCCTTCGTATTCGCCGATGGTGCTTGCGGCGAGCGTGAATCGCGGCGCATGCGCTGCGGGTAAGACTTGATGCCGCCGCCAGGAAAGCCGGTGGCAGAATGGTTTGTGCTTGGCGCTTTCCAGATCGCAGGTTTCCAAATCCATATCGAACGGGACGGAGACTCCCGGGGAGACAGCCACCATGGCAATCGACGCAGCAGGTGCGCAGGCAGCGCTCATCGCGCCGAAAGACGGGCTTTCCTACGTGCGCGGCTCGACCGCCACGCCTTTGAGCGATGCGACCCTCGGCGCGTTTCTGCTCGACACGGCGCAGCGCTTTCCCGACCGCCCGGCGGTCGTGTTTCGCGAGCAGGGCATTCGCTGGAGCTGGCGAGAATTCGCCGACGAGGTGGATGTGCTGGCCGCGGGCTTTCTCGCGCTCGGTATCGAGCCGGGCGAGCGCGTGGGTATCTGGTCGCCGAACCGCGTGGAATGGCTGCTCACGCAGTTCGCCACGGCGCGCATCGGCGCCGTGCTGGTCAACATCAATCCGGCCTATCGCCTGGCCGAACTCGAATACGCGCTGAACAAGGTGGGCTGCAAGGCCATCGTCGCGGCCGAGAGCTTCAAGACCTCGAAGTATCTGGAGATGCTGCAGACGCTCGCGCCCGAACTCGCGAGCGCAACGCCGGGCGATCTGCACGCGGCGAAGCTGCCGGATCTGCGCGCGGTGATCCGCATGTGCGACACCGACACGCCCGGCATGCTCAATTTCAGCGACGTGATCGAGCAGGGCCGCGAGCGTCTCGCGCAAGCCGGCAAGGTCGAACTCGACGCGCTGGGCGCCACGCTCGCCCCCGACGATCCGATCAACATCCAGTTCACCAGCGGCACGACGGGCAACCCGAAGGGCGCGACGCTCACGCATCGCAACGTGCTCAACAACGGCCGCTTTATTGCCATGGCGATGCGGCTCACCGAGGAAGACTCGCTCTGCATTCCGGTGCCGCTGTATCACTGCTTCGGCATGGTGCTCGCGGTGCTGGCCTGCGTTTCGGTGGGCGCGAACATGGTGTTCCCCGGCGAGGCGTTCGACCCGCGCGCGACGCTGCAGGCCGTGTCGGAGGAACGTTGCACCGCGTTGCATGGCGTGCCGACGATGTTCATCGCGGAACTCGATCATCCCGATTTCGCGAGCTTCGATCTCTCGCTGCTGCGCACCGGCATCATGGCGGGCTCGCCGTGCCCGATCGAAACCATGAAGCGCGTGGTCTCGAAGATGCATCTCGCGGAAATCACCATCGCCTACGGCATGACGGAAACGAGCCCGGTGTCGTTCCAGAGCTCGACCACCGATCCGCTCGACAAGCGCACGACCACGGTGGGGCGCATCCAGCCGCATCTGGAAGTGAAGATCGTCGATCCGCTGGGCAATATCGTGCCCGTGGGCGAGACGGGCGAACTCTGCACCAAGGGTTATTCGGTGATGCGCGGCTATTGGGGCGACGACGCCAAAACGGCCGAGTCGATCGTCGATGGCTGGATGCATACGGGCGATCTCGCGACGCTCGACGCCGAGGGCTACTGCAATATCGTCGGGCGGCTAAAGGACATGCTGATTCGCGGCGGCGAGAACATTTATCCGCGTGAAATCGAGGAGTTTCTGTTCCGTCATCCGAAGGTGCAGACGGTGCAGGTGTTCGGCGTGCCCGATGCGAAATATGGCGAGGAAGTGTGCGCGTGGATCGTGCTGCGTCCCGGCGAAGGCGCGACGGCCGAGGAGATCCAGGCGTTCTGCCAGGGCCAGATTGCGCACTACAAGATTCCGAAATACATCCGCTTCGTCGACGAATTGCCGATGACGGTGACGGGCAAGGTGCAGAAGTTCGTGATGCGCGCGCGCATGATCGACGAACTCAAGATTGGCGAGCAGAAAACCGCTTGATCGAGACGCGGGAAAATAATCGGGATGCCGAACGAATGAGCGGAAATCTGCACCCGCTCATTCGAATCGGAATACTGTTTTGCACAAACCAATAGTCATACCGATGCGCAAAAAAGCATCGATAAAAAGCGCTCAAAACAGGGGTTTGGGAATCTGCAGACGAAAAAAAAGCGGGCCTGGAGCCCGCTAAAAACCACACGCTACGGGGTTAGCGCGAGGAGACCAAAGGAGGAGCCGGCTAGAAACGTATAAAAACGCCGGTCACGGCTCCAGCAAGGATGCCCCTAAGAAAGGGCTTCGGCATAATGCCGACCGGCCGGTGATCGTGTCCGCTCACACTGGCACCGAGCCACATCCGTGTTGAAACCGTTGAAGGCATTGTGGGCGAATTAATGAAGCTTCGCGGTAACAAAGTGTTTCAGGTTGTAACGCCCGTCCGATAAGGCTCGGCGGGACTTTTTGCCATCCTGAGCGTTTTGCGAAAGTCATTTTTACCTGCATTTTAGTGCGCTGCGTAACCGTAAAAATGCGTTTTGTAACGCCGCAATTCCATGTGCATGAAGGAAGCCCCGCTGATTGGGCGAAGCACGGTATACGTCACACAAAAGGCATGATGCATGGCGCACATGCAGCGAGCATTCACGTTCGCATTCATGTGCGTCATGCAATGATTCGTCATATCCAATTGCAACGAGTGGTTGCAACTCGTCATACGGTTTAACGAATGTTGTCGCGTCGGAACGAGCGCGCGGCAATCAATTCGATGCGCAATATCACTTCAACCACTTGTCCGAGATCGTCTGATACTCGCCGCTCGCGCGCGCGAGATGCAGCCATTGATCGACATATTGCTGGAACACCACATCGCCGCGCGGCACCATCCAGGCTTTTTCGCCGTACTGGAACGGTTTGTCGGGATGCACGGAACACAGTCCGGGATTGAGCTTCTGTTGCAGAAGCGTTTCGGATGCGTCGGTCACCATGACATCGGCTTTGCCCGCGAGGATCTGCTTGAAGATCGTCACGTTGTCGGGGTACACGGTGAGATTCGCGTGCGGGAAAAACTGCTTCGCAAAGCGCTCGTTCGTGCCGCCCGGATTCACGATCACGCGCGTCGAAGGCTGGTCGATCTGCGCAACGCTTTGATACTTGTTCACGTCGTCGCAACGCACGATGGGCGTCTTGCCGTCGACCTGATAGGCCTCGGTGAAGAACGCGCGCTTCTGGCGCTCGAGCGTGGTCGAGACGCCGCCCACGGCCACATCGCATTTCGCGAGGAAGTCGGTCATGAGGTTCGACCACGTGGTCTTCACGAACTCGGCCTTCACGCTCAGCGACTTCGCGAGCGACTCCGTCATGTCGATGTCGATCCCTTCGAACGTGCCGTCCGGCCTGTAGAACGAGTAGGGCTTGTAGTCGCCGGTCGTGCAGGCGCGCAGCGTGCCGCGCGCCAGTACGTCGTCGAGTCGCGAGGCGCTCGCGCTGCCCTCGGCGAATGCGGCGGGCGTGACAGCCAGCGCCGTCAGCAATGTCGATACGAGCGCGCACGCCGCCGCGATCCTGTTCTTCTTCATATTGGGGTCTCCTCGTGCCCGATCTGGCCGATCGATGTCTGATGCGATGTCGGTGTTATGGAGCGAAAAGCTCATCGATCTTAGCCCGCACGCATCGGCGCGATAACCATGGACTCCACCGATAGGCGGTGGCCGCCCGCGCATTGCAGGCTCGCCGGGCACACTTATCCCGGCCATCAGCGCCATGCCTCGGCGGCGCCTCCGGTAAAATGACAGACTGCTTCCGATTCTCGCGCGCAAGCGCCTCCGCACGTGGCCCACACTCTTCTGAACGACACCTTCCTGCGCGCCTTGCTGCGCCAGCCGACCGAGTACACGCCGATCTGGCTGATGCGCCAGGCGGGCCGCTATCTGCCGGAGTACAACGCCACGCGTAGCCGCGCGGGCAGTTTCCTCGGCCTCGCGAAGAATCCCGATTACGCGACCGAAGTGACGCTGCAGCCGCTGGAGCGCTATCCGCTCGACGCCGCGATCCTGTTCTCTGACATCCTCACGATCCCCGACGCGATGGGCCTCGGCCTGTCGTTCCAGCAGGGCGAGGGTCCGAAGTTCGCGCATCCGGTGCGCACCGAAGCCGATGTCGCGAAGCTCGCGGTGCCGGATATCGGCGAAACGCTCGGCTATGTGACCGATGCCGTGCGCGAAATCCGCCGCGCGCTCACCGATGCCGAAGGTCGCCAGCGCGTGCCGCTGATCGGCTTCTCGGGCAGCCCGTGGACGCTCGCGTGCTACATGGTCGAAGGCGGCGGTTCGGACGACTTCCGCACCGTGAAGTCGATGCTCTACGCGCGCCCGGATCTGATGACGCGCATTCTCGAAGTCAACGCGCAGGCCGTGGCCGCGTATCTGAACGCGCAGATCGAAGCGGGCGCGCAGGCCGTGATGATTTTCGATACCTGGGGCGGCGCGCTCGCGGACGGCATCTATCAGCGCTTCTCGCTCGAATACATCCGCCGCGTGGTGGCGCAGCTCAAGCGCGAGCACGACGGCCAGCGCGTGCCGGTCATCACCTTCACGAAGGGCGGCGGGCTGTGGCTCGACGAGATCGCGCAAACCGGTGTCGATGCGGTCGGCCTCGACTGGACCGTCAACCTCGGCCGTGCGCGCGAGCGCGTGGGCGACCGAGTGGCGCTGCAGGGCAATCTCGATCCGAACGTGCTGTTTGCATCGCCGGCGGCGATCCGCGAACAGGCGCGCGCGGTGCTCGACAGCTTCGGCGCGCACCCCGGCCACGTCTTCAACCTGGGCCACGGCATCTCGCAGTTCACGCCGCCGGAGAGCGTCTCCGAGCTGGTCGACGAGGTCCATCGTCATAGCCGCGCAATCCACGCCGGCGCCTGAGCTTTTGCTGCGTCGCAGCGATCTGGGCTCTGGGCACTAGGGTCGCGTGCGGCGCAACAGGCCATCCAGACGCCATCGCGCCGCTGTCAAGTCTTGACTTATACACACTTGCCACGTTGCGGCGCGCAAGAGGGAAATATTGCCGCAGGGCGTCAGCAAGGCCTGTGAACAATCAATCAGACCCTTGACAGATAAGGCTTTCGCCGCTCCACGGCCATTTGTGCGGTGTCCCACATAATGGCCCCACGCGGCGAGCAGCCGGGCGCTCGGGGGAAGTTCTTAACAAAGTTATCCACAGGCGTAGCGGCGCGGAGCGCGATTGTTCAGCCGAATCCAAAACTTAGCGCGAAAAGTGACGTTCCACATTAAGTTCGGGCGTCGGTGCGCCAGCGCACGTTGCATGTGCCGTCTGTCGCGGGGTGGAGCGTGACGCCATGCTTCGTGCGCGTCGCGCTGGATCATCCGCTGACCGCGCTCTACGACTATCGCTATCCGGCCAACGCCGCGCCGCCGCAGCCGGGCATGCTGGTGCGCGTGCCGTTCGGACGTCGCGAAGCGGTGGGGCTGATCTTCGAAGTGAGCGCTCACAGCGACGTGCCGGCCAACAAGCTGCGCGACGTGATCGCGGTGTGCGCATCGTGCCCGCCTCTGTCGGAACATTGGCTGGCGCTGGTGGGTTTTGCCGCCGATTACTACCAGCGCGGTTTGGGCGAAGTCGCGCTGCCGGCCTTGCCGCAGGCGCTGCGCGATCCCGCGCGCTGGGCGCGACTGCTTGCCCCTGAAGAGCGCTACCGTGTGCTGCCCGCCGGGCACGAAGCCTTGCCCGATGCGCTGCCCGCACGCGCGCAGGCATTGCGACGTCTCGCACAGACGCTGGTGGACGCCGGCGAACTCGATCTCGCCGATGCCCGCGCGCTGCATCCCAAGGCCGCTGCCACGTTCGAATCGTGGCGCGAAGCGGGTTGGGTCGAATACGAATGCGTCGAGTTCGGCACGGCGCAATTCGGCGCGCATGGAGCGTCAAGCACGGCTGCAAAAACTACCGAGGCACAGTCCGCCAAACCCGCGCTTCATCAGCTCAGCGACGAGCAAACCACGGCAGTAGAGGCCATCCTCGAATCGACGGGTTTTGCGCCGTTTTTGCTGCATGGCGTCACGGGCAGCGGCAAGACCGAGGTGTATCTGCGCGCGCTCGCCGGTCTGCTCGAACGCGAGCCCGACGCCCAGGCGCTGGTCCTCGTCCCCGAAATCAATCTCACGCCGCAGTTCGAGGCCGCGTTCCGCACGCGCTTCGCGGGCGTGCTGCCCGAAGGCGCCATCGTTACGCTGCACAGCGGCCTGGCCGAAGGCGAACGCGCGCGTCACTGGCTGGCCGCGCACACGGGCCGTGCGCGCATCGTGCTGGGCACGCGGCTGGCCGTCATGGCGTCGATGCCGCGCCTCGCGATGCTGGTGGTGGACGAAGAACACGATCCCGCCTACAAGCAGCAGGAAGGCTTGCGCTACTCGGCGCGCGATCTGGCGGTGTGGCGCGCCAAGCAGCTCGGTGTGCCGGTCGTGCTGGGATCGGCTACGCCGTCGCTGGAAAGCTGGTGGCAGGCCGATCAGGGCCGCTATACGCGCCTCACGCTGTCACGCCGCGCGGTGGCCGAAGCCGTGCTGCCCACCGTCAAGCTGATCGATCTCGAAGAAGAGCGCCGCCGCGGCCGGGCGTCGTTCGAAGGCCTGTCCGGCCCGCTGGTCGCGGCGATGAAAGCTCGGCTCGAACGCGGCGAGCAAAGCCTGATCTTCCTGAATCGACGTGGCTACGCGCCGGTGCTCTCGTGCGACGCCTGCGGCTGGGTGGCGGGCTGTCCGCGCTGCAGCGCCTACGTGGTGCTGCACAAGCCCGAGCGGGCGCTGCGCTGCCATCACTGCGGCTGGGAATCGCGCATTCCGCACTCGTGCCCGGATTGCGGCAACGTCGATATTGCGCCGATGGGACGCGGCACGCAGCGTATCGAAGAAGCGCTGGCGAGCGCGGTGCCGGGCGCGCGGGTGTTGCGCATCGACGCCGACAGCACGCGCCGCAAGGGCAGCGCGCAGGCGCTCTTTTCGGACGTGCACGCGGGCGAGGTCGATATCCTCGTCGGCACGCAGATGGTCGCCAAGGGCCACGATTTCCAGCGCGTTTCGCTGGTGGGCGTCATGAACGCCGATAACGCGCTGTTCTCGCACGACTTCCGCGCCAGCGAGCGCCTGTTCGCGCAACTGATGCAGGTGAGCGGCCGCGCGGGCCGCGCTGGGCTGCCGGGCGAAGTGATGGTGCAGACGCGCTATCCGCGCCACGCGATCTATCACGCGCTGGCGCGGCACGATTACGTCGGCTTCGCCAATTCGCAGATCGCCGAGCGTCGCGACGCGCATCTGCCGCCGTTCGTCTATCAGGCCTTGCTGCGCGCCGAAGGGCGCACGCTGGAAGCGGCGCTGGCGTTTCTCGCCGAAGCTGCACAGGCGCTCGCGGCGATGCCGACCGCCTCGCGCGTGATGGCCTACGACGCGGTGCCGCTGACGATCGTAAAGGTGATGAACGTGCATCGCGCGCAACTGCTCGTGGAAAGCAGCTCGCGCGCCGCGCTGCAGGCGACGCTGCGCGCGTGGCAACCCACGCTGCGCGGTCTGCGCGGCGTGTTGCGATGGAATCTCGAAGTCGATCCGCTCGATATCTGAGCGATGAAAGCGGGGCGCTCAAAAGCGCAACCCGCGCCTTCGAGGTGTCGAGACGCTCGCGCAACGCGATGGCCTGGTCCGTGGCCGATGCGTTGCGGTGAGACGCGCCCCTGCCTTGCCGCTGCGGTCATTTCGCCGATCTTTCCGATACTGGCTGCGCCGCCGCTGGCGCACGGCGGATCAGCGTTGCACCGCGTGGGCCGCTTCGCCGCTCTCAGGTTGCGCCATACGGACGCGCCGGGACGACACCGCCGTCGCGCCCCGGATAAACAGCACGGCGCACAGCGCGCACATGCTCCAGACACCTGCCACCACCATCCACTTTTCCATTTTTTGGTCCTCGCGCCGGACTGACCGGCTCCCCGTCATGCCTGTATATCGGCAATCGATGCGATTTGAACAGGGTGACAAAAAAGATTCACGCCCAGGGAAAATACCGAGCGCAACCCGCCGTCGCCCCGAACCCCGCCACTGGCCTCAAACCCAGGCTACACGGGGCTTTCGGCGTGGTGCAACCGCGCCGCGAAACTGGTTGCACCTTTTTTTTGGGAGGGGTACGATTCGCCAACTTTTTAGTCTTTGGCCGGTGCGGGTCAGCCGGCATACGAAGGAAACATGGCTAGCACCACCCTTGGCGTCAAGGTCGACGACCTCCTCCGCTCGCGGCTCAAAGATGCCGCTACGCGCCTCGAGCGCACCCCGCACTGGCTCATCAAGCAGGCCATCTTCGCGTACCTCGAAAAGATCGAGCACGGCCAGCTGCCGCCCGAGCTGAACGGTCACGTGAGCGCCGCCGATCTCTCCGATAACACCGGCGACGGCCCCGACGAATACGCGTCGCACCCGTTCCTCGAATTCGCCCAGAACGTGCAACCGCAATCGGTGCTGCGCGCGGCCATTACGGCGGCGTATCGCCGTCCCGAGCCGGAGTGCGTGCCGTTCCTGATCGGCGAAGCGCGTCTGCCCGCCAATCTGACCGCCGACGTCACCAAGCTGGCCACCAAGCTGGTCGAAACGCTGCGCGCCAAGCGCACCGGCGGCGGCGTCGAAGGCCTGATCCACGAGTTCTCGCTGTCCAGCCAGGAAGGCGTGGCGCTGATGTGCCTGGCCGAAGCGCTGCTGCGTATTCCCGACCGCGCCACGCGCGACGCGCTGATCCGCGACAAGATCAGCAAGGGCGACTGGAAATCGCACGTTGGCCACGCGCCGTCGCTGTTCGTGAACGCCGCCACCTGGGGCCTCATGATCACCGGCAAGCTGGTGACGACGAATAGCGAAACCGGTCTGTCGTCGGCGCTCACGCGCATGATCGGCAAGGGCGGCGAGCCGCTGATCCGCAAGGGCGTCGATATGGCGATGCGCCTGATGGGCGAGCAGTTCGTCACCGGCGAAAACATCTCCGAAGCGCTGGCCAACAGCCGCAAGTTCGAAGCACGCGGTTTCCGCTATTCGTACGACATGCTCGGCGAAGCGGCCACCACCGAAGCCGATGCGCAGCGCTACTACGCCGCCTACGAGCAGGCGATCCACGCGATCGGCAAGGCTGCGGGCGGCCGTGGCATCTACGAAGGTCCGGGCATCTCGATCAAGCTGTCCGCGCTGCATCCGCGTTACTCGCGTGCGCAGCAGGAGCGCACCATGAGCGAGCTGCTGCCGCGCGTGCGTGCGCTCGCAGTTCTCGCACGCCGCTATGACATCGGCCTGAATATCGACGCCGAAGAAGCCGACCGTCTCGAAATCTCGCTCGACCTGCTCGAAGCGCTCTGTTTCGATCAGGAACTGGCGGGCTGGAACGGCATCGGTTTCGTGGTGCAGGCGTACCAGAAGCGCTGCCCGTTCGTGATCGACTACATCGTCGATCTGGCGCGCCGCAGCCGTCACCGCATCATGGTGCGTCTCGTGAAGGGCGCGTACTGGGATACGGAAATCAAGCGTGCGCAGGTCGACGGCCTCGAAGGCTATCCGGTCTACACGCGCAAGATCTACACCGACGTCTCGTACCTCGCCTGCGCGAAGAAGCTGCTGGGCGCGCCGGACGCGGTGTATCCGCAGTTCGCCACGCACAACGCCTACACGCTCGCGGCGATCTATCACCTCGCGGGCAACAACTACTATCCTGGCCAGTACGAATTCCAATGCCTGCACGGCATGGGCGAGCCGCTGTACGAAGAAGTCACCGGCCCGCTGGCGCAGGGCAAGCTGAACCGTCCGTGCCGCGTGTACGCACCGGTCGGCACGCACGAAACGCTGCTCGCGTACCTCGTGCGCCGTCTGCTGGAAAACGGCGCGAACACCTCGTTCGTGAACCGTATCGCCGATGAAACCGTGCCGGTCAGCGAGCTCGTGACGAACCCCGTCGACGATGCCTCGAAGGTCGTGCCGCCGGGCGCGCCGCACACGAAGATTCCGCTGCCGCGCGAACTGTTCGGCAGCGAGCGTCTGAATTCGATGGGTCTCGATCTCTCGAACGAACATCGCCTGGCGTCGCTGTCGTCGGCGCTGCTGGCAAGCGCGCATCATCCGTGGCGCGCCGCGCCGATGCTCGCCGACATCGATCTCGCCGACGGCGTGGCGCGTGACGTGCGCAACCCGTCCGATCTCCGCGATCTGGTCGGCACCGTGGTCGAAGCCACCAGCGAACACGTGAGCGCCGCGCTCGCGCACGCCGTCGCCGCCGCGCCGATCTGGCAGGCCACGCCGGTCGAAGCGCGCGCCGATTGCCTGTCGCGCGCTGCCGATCTGCTCGAAGCGCAGATGCACACGCTGATGGGCCTGATCGTGCGCGAAGCGGGCAAGTCGCTGCCGAACGCCATCGCCGAAATCCGCGAAGCGATCGACTTCCTGCGCTACTACGCCACGCAGATCCGCGAAGAGTTTTCGAACGACACGCATCGTCCGCTCGGCCCGGTCGTCTGTATCAGCCCGTGGAACTTCCCGCTGGCGATCTTCATCGGCCAGGTGGCCGCCGCGCTCGCCGCCGGCAACACCGTGCTCGCGAAGCCGGCCGAACAGACGCCGCTGATCGCCGCGCAAGCCGTGCGCATCCTGCGCGAAGCGGGCGTGCCCGCAGGCGCGGTGCAACTGCTGCCGGGCGATGGCGAAACCGTGGGCGCGGCGCTGGTCGCCGATGCACGCACGCGCGCCGTCATGTTCACGGGCTCGACCGAAGTCGCGCGCCTCATCAACAAGACGCTGTCGCAGCGTCTGGATTCGGATGGCCGTCCGATCCCGCTGATCGCCGAAACGGGCGGCCAGAACGCGATGATCGTCGATTCGTCGGCGCTCGCGGAACAGGTCGTCGCCGATGTGCTGCAAAGCGCATTCGACTCGGCTGGCCAGCGTTGCTCGGCGCTGCGCGTGCTGTGTCTGCAGGACGACGTGGCCGATCGCACGCTGGAAATGCTCACGGGCGCGATGCAGGAACTGGCGGTGGGCAACCCCGATCGTCTCTCGGCCGACGTCGGCCCGGTGATCGACGCCGATGCCAAACGCGGTATCGACGCTCACGTGGCCGGCATGCGCGAAAAGGGCCGCAAGGTCCTGCAGATGGCGATGGGCGACGACTGCGCGAAGGGCACTTTCGTGCCGCCGACGCTGATCGAAATCGACAACCTCGACGAACTCAAGCGCGAAGTGTTCGGTCCGGTGCTGCACGTGATCCGTTATCGCCGCAGCCAGCTCGACAAGCTGCTCGAACAGATCCGCGCAACCGGTTACGGCCTCACGCTCGGCATCCATACACGTATCGACGAAACCATCGCGCACGTGATTGGCCGCGCGCATGTGGGCAACATCTACGTGAACCGTAACGTGATTGGCGCGGTGGTCGGCGTGCAGCCGTTCGGCGGCGAAGGTCTGTCGGGCACGGGTCCGAAGGCGGGTGGCGCGCTGTATCTGTCGCGTCTGCTGGCCAAGCGTCCGGCCGGTCTGCCGAAGTCGCTCGCGGATGCGCTGATCGTCGATCAACCGCAAGGCGAAGGCTCGGGCAATTCCGCTCACGCGAATCTCACGACGCTGCGCGACTGGCTGATCGCCGAGCGCGAACCCGCACTCGCGGCGCGCTGCGACGGCTATCTGCAATACGTGCTGGCAGGCGCTACGGCGGTGCTCTCGGGCCCGACCGGCGAGCGCAACACCTACACGCTGTCGGCGCGCGGCACGGTGCTGTGCGTGGCTTCGACGCCGACCGGCGCACGTGCGCAGCTCGCCGTCGTGCTGGCCACCGGCAACCGCGCGCTGTTCCAGGGCGCGGCCGGCGAAGCGCTGGTGAACGCGCTGCCCGCAGCGCTCAAGGCACACGTCGCGATCAAGAAGACGGCCGACGCCGACTTCGACGCCGTGCTGTTCGAAGGCGATAGCGACGAACTGCTCGGCCTCGTGAAAGACGTGGCCAAACGCACCGGCCCGATCGTCTCGGTGCAGGGCGTGGCGGCTCACGCGCTCGCCAACGGCGATGAGGATTACGCGCTCGAACGACTCCTCACGGAGCGCTCGGTCAGCGTGAATACGGCTGCGGCTGGCGGCAATGCAAATCTGATGACGATCGGTTAAGCACAGTCCATACTGTCGGTCGTCTCAAGACAAGGAAGCGGCAAAGCTACGAGCCGAAGCCGCTCATTCGTTACCTGGTACCAAGGAGAAGCTATGCAACACACGATGAAGCAGCTGGCAGGCGCAACGCTCGTTGCCGCCCTGTCGCTGGCGGGGACCGCACACGCGCAGCAGGTCGAGGACGTGAAGGTCGGTTTCGCTGGCCCGATGACGGGTGCGCAGGCGCACTACGGCAAGGACTTCCAGAACGGCATCACGCTCGCAGTGGAAGACATGAACGCGACCAAGCCGGTGATCGGCGGCAAGCAAGTGCGTTTCGTGCTGGATTCCGCGGATGACCAGGCCGACCCGCGCACGGGCACGACGGTCGCGCAGAAGCTTGTCGACGACGGCATCAAGGGCATGCTCGGCCACTTCAACTCGGGCACGACGATCCCGGCTTCGCGCATCTACGCGAACGCGGGCATCCCCGAAATCGCCATGGCAACGGCGCCGGAATACACGCAGCAAGGCTTCAAAACGACGTTCCGCATGATGACGTCGGACACGCAGCAAGGCTCGGTGGCTGGCGCGTTCGCGGTGAAGAACCTCGGCATGAAGAAGATCGTCGTGGTCGATGACCGCACGGCTTACGGCCAGGGTCTCGCCGACGAATTCGCCAAGGCGGCCAAGGCTGCTGGCGGCACCATCGTCGATCGCGAATACACCAACGACAAGGCCGTCGACTTCAAGTCGATCCTGACGAAGGTGAAGTCGCTGAACCCGGATCTGGTCTACTACGGCGGCGCCGATTCGCAGGCCGCACCGATGGTCAAGCAGATGAAGTCGCTGGGAGTGAAGGCCCCGCTGATGGGCGGCGAAATGGTTCACACGCCGACCTTCCTGCAGATCGCGGGTGACGCAGCGAACGGCACGGTCGCTTCGCTGGCGGGCCTGCCGCTGGAAGAAATGCCGGGCGGCAAGGACTACGTTGCGAAGTACAAGAAGCGCTTCGGTGAAGACGTGCAGACGTACTCGCCGTACGCATACGACGGCGCAATGGCCATGTTCGACGCCATGAAGAAGGCCAATTCGACGGACCCGGCGAAGTACCTGCCGCTCCTCGCGAAGACCAGCATGCCGGCTGTGACGTCCAAGGACCTCGCGTATGACGCGAAGGGCGACCTGAAGAACGGCGGCATCACGCTGTACAAGGTTGTCGACGGCAAGTGGACGACGCTGCAAAGCGTGGGCGGCAAGTAAGCGCTTTTGAGCGCTTGACGCTAGCCTGAAGTAAAAAAGCCCCGCGAGATCGCAAGATCCGCGGGGCTTCTGTTTTATGCGCGCGCCTTCGATAACGTCAAAGGTGAGCTTATTCAGGATTCCTTTTCAGTCTTTTTTCCCGTCATTCGCCGCGCGATTTTCTGCCCGCTTCGCGTACCTGTTCGAGCGTAGCCGCTGGCGTGCTCGCTTCCTTCGTCACGCGGATTTCGATCAGCGCGGGCTTGCCCGCCTTGAGCGCGCGCTCGAGTGCAGGGCCGAATTGCGCCGTGCTCGTCACCACTTCGCCTTGCGCGCCGAACGACTGCGCGAACGCCGCGAAATCCGGATTGGTGAGTTGCGTGCCATGCACGCGGTTCGGATAGTGGCGCTCCTGATGCATGCGGATCGTGCCGTAGTGGCTGTTGTTCACGACGATGAACACCACGTTCAGGCCGTACTGCATCGCAGTGGCGAGTTCGGGCGCGGCCATCATGAAGCAGCCGTCGCCCGCGAGCGCCACCACGGCGCGTTCTGGATAAAGCGACTTTGCGGCGATCGCAGCGGGCACGCCATAACCCATCGCGCCGCTGGTGGGCGCAAGCTGCGAACGGAAATGCCGGTAAGCAAAGTGCCGATGCAGCCAGGTCGCGTAGTTGCCCGCACCGTTCGTGACGATCGCGTCATCGGGTAGTTGCGCGCGCAACTGTTGCATGACTTCGCCGAGTTGCACATCGCCGGGCATCGGGCGCGGCGCGCGCCACGCGAGATACGCTTCGTGCGCCTCGGTGGCGGCCCCGGTCCACGCAGGCATATCGGGCGCGGGCAAGGCCGCCAGCAATGCCGCCATTTCCGCGAGACCGGAAACGATCGGCAAATCGGCGGCATAGACGCGGCCGAGTTCTTCCGCGCCTTGATGCACGTGAATCAGCGTCTGCTGCGTTTTGGGAATGTCGAAGAGCGTGTAGCCGCCCGTGGTGGATTCGCCCAGACGCGGGCCGAGCGCAAGCAGCACATCGGCTTCGCGAATACGCGCGGCCAGCGCCGGATTGATCCCGAGACCCACATCGCCCGCATAGTTCGGATGATCGTTGCTGAGCGTGTCCTGGAAGCGGAACGCGAGACCCAGCGGCAACTGCCAGTTCTCGATAAAGCGTTGCAGATCGGCGCAGGCATCAGGCGTCCAGCCGTGGCCGCCCGCGATCACGAAGGGCTTTTTCGCGCCCGCCAGCAACGCGCGCACGCGTTCCATCTGCGCCGCCGATGGCGACGCCTGCACGCGCTGCGCGGCCGGCGGCGTGCGCTGCGCTTCGGCGGCGGGAATCGCGCCGCTGAGCATGTCTTCGGGCAGCGCGAGCACGACCGGACCAGGGCGGCCCGAGGTCGCGATATGGAAAGCGTGGCTCAGGTATTCGGGCACGCGGCGCGCGTCGTCGATCTGCGCGACCCACTTCGCCATCTGCCCGAACATGCGCCGATAGTCGATCTCCTGAAACGCCTCGCGGTCCATCTGTTCGCGCGCGACCTGGCCGATCAGCAGGATCATCGGCGTGGAATCCTGGAAGGCCGTATGCACGCCGATCGACGCGTGCGTCGCGCCCGGCCCGCGCGTGACGAGCGCCACGCCCGGCTTGCCGGTGAGCTTGCCGGTGGCTTCGGCCATATTGGCGGCGGCCGCTTCGTGACGGCACACGATGGTGTCGATGCGCGCGGTTTCATCGGCGAGCGAATCGAGCACGGCGAGATAGCTCTCGCCGGGTACGCAGAACACGCGCTCGACGCCATTGGCGACCAGCGCATCCACCACGAGGCGTGCGCCGGTGGTGGTCGATGCCTTGCTTGAAGCGATTTCGTTCGACTGCTGCTGCATGGCGTTGCTGTCTCCTCTCAGTCCTGAATCGGGTTTTACGATCCTGCTTCGATATGTGTGCGCCGGTGCATCAGCCTGCGATCAGCACTCGACGATATTCACCGCCAGGCCGCCGCGCGAGGTCTCCTTGTATTTCGTCTTCATGTCGGCGCCGGTTTCGCGCATCGTCTTGATGACGGAGTCGAGCGAGACGTAATGCGCGCCGTCGCCGCGCAGCGCCATGCGCGCGGCGTTGACCGCCTTCACCGACGCCATCGCGTTGCGCTCGATGCACGGAATCTGCACCATGCCGCCGACCGGATCGCAGGTGAGCCCCAGGTTGTGCTCCATGCCGATTTCGGCGGCGTTTTCCACCTGCAGCGGCGTGCCGCCCATCACGGCCGCGAGTGCGCCCGCCGCCATCGAGCAGGCCACGCCCACTTCGCCCTGGCAGCCCACTTCCGCGCCCGAAATCGACGCATTGAGCTTGTAGAGAATGCCGATGGCTGCGGCCGTGAGCAGGAAGTCGATCACGCCTTGTTCGTTCGCGCTGGGCGTGAAGCGCACGTAGTAGTGCAGCACGGCGGGGATGATGCCGGCGGCGCCGTTGGTCGGCGCGGTGACGACGCGCCCGCCCGCGGCGTTTTCTTCGTTGACGGCGATCGCGTAGAGGTTGATCCAGTCGATCATCGAGAGCGGGTCCTGCAACGCGCGCTCCGGGTGCGCGGTGAGCGCGCGATAAAGCTGCGGCGCGCGGCGCTTGACCTGGAACGGGCCGGGCAGCGTGCCTTCGGCATCGGGATTATTGATGCCGCAGCCGCGCGTGACGCACGATTGCATCACGTCCCAGATGCGCAGCAGGCCCGAGCGGATTTCTTCATCGCTATGCCAGACGCGCTCGTTTTCGAGCATCAGTTGCGCAATGCTCTTGCCCGTCGAGGCGCACAGCGCCAGCAATTCGGCGCCCGAGCGGAACGGATGCGGCATCTGCTCCACCGCGGACAGCACCTTGGTATTCGGCGCGCCCGCCGTGACGACGAAGCCGCCGCCCACCGAGAGATACGTGCTTTCGCGCAGCGTCGCGCCGGTGGCGTCGAGCGCGCGCAGCTTCATGCCGTTCGGGTGTTCGGGCAGCGCCTGGCGGTAGAACGCGATGTGCTCCTTCATCACGAAGGGGATCGTGTGATGGCCGAGCAGCGCGAGCAGGCGCGAGGTGCGCACGGCTTCGAGGCGTTCGTTGATGGTGTCGGGATCGACGGTGTCGGGCGCATCGCCCATCAGGCCGAGCATGACGCCGCGGTCGGTGCCGTGGCCCTTGCCGGTGGCGCCGAGCGAGCCGTACAGCTCGACTTTCACCGAGGCGGTGGGCGCGAGCAGCCCGTCGCGTTCCAGCCCTTCGGCGAACATCAGCGCCGCGCGCATCGGGCCGACCGTGTGCGAGCTCGAAGGCCCGATGCCGATCTTGAAGAGATCGAAAACGCTTACTGCCATGGGTACTGCTCCTGCTTGATCGTGTCGGTTTTCAGGGGATGCCGCACGGTGCGGTGCGCGGCATCGGACTCAATGCGCCACCGCTGCAACCCATCACGCGCTTCTAGCGCGCCGGCAACGGCAGGCAGACGGCAACCCACGCGGGTGGCGTGGGCGCCAGCTTCAGCGCGATCGGCGTGTAACGGCCGTCCAGTCGCGCTGCAAGGTGGTACAGCTCGGCGGCGTTCCTCGGGTCCCATGCGCCGGTGTAGCCGGGCAGCCCGGCTTCGCGGCGTTTGGCGTCGAACGGCACGCTCGAATGCACGAATTCGTCGTGCGATTTGTCGCCCGTGGCGTAGGGCGTCAACCAGTCCAGCGCGGCCGCCAGCGTGGCGCCGTTGGCGGCGCGCTCCGGCAGCCAGTTGCGGTTGTGGCGGCGCGCGGCGAGCGCGGCCGTCACGAGCGGCTGCAGATCGTAGGTCACGTAATGCAGTGCGTCGCGTTCGCCGAAATCGAGCGTCGAGCCGTCCGGCGAAACGTTGTCGCCGATATGCTCGATAAACAGGCGCTGCGCCGTCGCAATCATCTTGCGGTTGTCGAGCGTGAACGCGATCATCGAAATCAGTTTGACGCGATGGCTCTGCCAGTTGTTCGCGAAAGTGCCCTTGAGCGGGCGCGGCTGCGCATCCACCTGCTGGATGTAGCCGTTGGCGAACTTGTTCAGGAACACCATCGTGGCGTTGCGCGTTTTCACGGGCAGCGCGCTGGCGGTCATGTCGTAGGCGAGGATCAGCCCTTCGAAACGCGTTTCGTCGATGGGATTGAAGCTCGGCTGGTAGGTCGTGACCCAGGCGAGCAGGAAGCGGTCGACCAGCTTGAGATAGCGGTCGTCGCTGGTCGCGCGCCAGGCGAGCGCTGCATTGCGCATCAGGTCGAGTTCTTTCTCGGCCTCCACGCTCTGGTCGTAAATCCCCTCGTGCGGCAGCGTGCCTTCCGTATGCAGCTTCGCAAGCGGATGCGGCGTGTCGTTCACGTGCGACTGCACTTCGGCCACGAGCGCCTTCACGCCCGGATCGGCATTGGTGCGCTCGCTCGTTTGCAGCGCGGGCGCCGCGCAGAAGTTCATCGCCGCGCGCGCCGGTTGCGCCGCGCCCAGGGCGATCAGCCCCGCGCCCAGCAGACAGGCCGCGACGCGCGTGCGCGCCCGGATCGCCTGCGTAATTGATTGAGCATGCCCGGCAAAGGCCGTTTCCACCTTCCGCGCCATGCGCGACTCCCTGGTTCAAGGCTGACAGGTGTGTGATGTTAACGGTTTGGCGGACGTTTGCGGCGGCAAATGTACGTTGCGCAAAAGCCGCCGCGGCCCCGCAAGGGGCGCGCGGCGGCTCGAATGCCTCGCAGCGGGGCCGGCAGGCGGCCACGAGACGGCGCGACAGAGCGTGCGGCGCCGGGCGCGTCTTACTCGCCCGCGCCCTGAGCGGCGGCTTCGTCGGCATATTCGCCGACCGGCACGCACGAACAGAACAGGTTGCGGTCGCCATACGCGTTGTCGGCGCGGCCAACCGGCGGCCAGTACTTGCGCGCCACCAGCGACGCCAGCGGATAGGCCGCCTGCTCGCGCGAGTAGCCGTGCTTCCAGTCGTTCGCGATCACCACGGCGGCCGTGTGCGGCGCGTGACGCAGCGGGTTGTCTTCCTTGTCCGCGCGGCCTTCCTCGACGGCACGGATTTCCTCACGGATTGCAACCATCGCGTCGATAAAGCGATCCAGCTCTTCCTTCGATTCCGACTCGGTCGGCTCGACCATCAGCGTGCCCGGCACCGGGAAGCTCATGGTGGGCGCGTGGAAGCCGTAATCCATCAGACGCTTGGCGACGTCGTCCACGGTGATGCCGCTTGCATCCTTGATCGGGCGCAGGTCGAGAATGCACTCGTGCGCGACCAGTCCGCCCGGGCCGCTGTACAGCACCGGGAAGTGCGGCGCGAGCTTCTTCGCGACGTAGTTGGCGTTGAGGATCGCGGTTTCGGTGGCGGCGGTGAGGTTTTCCGCGCCCATCATGGCGATGTACATCCACGAGATCGGCAGGATCGATGCCGAGCCGTACGGCGCCGCGCTCACCGCGCTGATGCCGTGGCCCTGATCGCTCGAACGCTTGTAGCCCGACGAAAGCTGGTTCGGCAGGAACTGCGCGAGGTGCGCGCCCACCGCGACCGGACCGACGCCCGGGCCGCCACCGCCGTGCGGAATGCAGAAGGTCTTGTGCAGGTTCAGGTGCGAGACGTCGCCGCCGAACTGGCCCGGCGCTGCGAGACCGACCATCGCGTTCATGTTCGCGCCATCGACGTACACCTGGCCGCCATGCGCGTGAACGATTTCGCAGACTTCGCGCACGTTCTGTTCGAACACGCCATGCGTGGACGGGTACGTGATCATGATCGCCGCCAGCTTCGCGGCGTGCTGATCGGCCTTGGCCTTGAGATCGGCGATATCGACGTTGCCTTGCGCATCGCAGGCCACCACCACGACCTGCATGCCGGCCATTTGCGCCGATGCCGGGTTCGTGCCGTGCGCCGAAGCCGGAATCAGGCAGACGTTGCGGTGCGCTTCGCCGCGCGAGGCGTGGTACGCCTGGATGATCAGCAGGCCGGCGTATTCGCCTTGCGAGCCGGCGTTCGGCTGCAGCGAAACCGCGGCGTAACCGGTCGCGGCCACCAGCATCTGCTCGAGCTGATCGACCATTTCGCGATAACCGACGGTCTGTTCGGCGGGCGCGAACGGGTGAATCTGGCCGAACTCGGGCCACGTGACCGGCAGCATTTCCGACGTGGCGTTGAGCTTCATCGTGCACGAGCCGAGCGGGATCATCGAGCGGTCGAGCGCGAGATCCTTGTCCGACAGGCTGCGCAGATAGCGCAGCATTTCCGTTTCCGAATGGTGACGGTTGAAAACCGGGTGCGCGAGGTAGGCGCTTTCACGTGCGAGCGCGGCCGGGAACGTCGCGTTCGTCGCGTTCGCCGCGTTCGTCGCAGCGGCAAGCTCGGCGTCCAGCTTGTCGACCGACGGCGTTTCGCCCGCGAACGCGGCTTGCGCGAACACGGCGAGCAGGTCGGCCAGATCGGCGCGCGTCGTGGTTTCGTCGACGGACACGCCCACGCGCGTTTCGCTCACGCGGCGCAGGTTCATGCCGCGTGCGAGCGCCGCGTCGTGCAGCGCCTGGGTGCGCGCGCCGGCTTCGAAGGTGAGCGTGTCGAAGAACGACGCGTTGGCGAGCGTGTAGCCCAGTTGCTTCGCGCCGGCCGCGAGGATCGCCGCGACGCGGTTCACGCGCAGCGCGATGCGCTTCAGGCCTTGCGGGCCGTGATAGACCGCGTACATGCTCGCCATGATCGCGAGCAGCGCCTGCGCCGTGCAGACGTTCGAAGTGGCCTTCTCGCGGCGGATATGCTGTTCGCGCGTTTGCAGCGCGAGGCGCAGCGCCGGGTTGCCGTTCGCATCGACGGTCACGCCCACGAGGCGGCCCGGCATCTGGCGCTTGAATTCGTCCTTCACCGCGAGATAAGCGGCGTGCGGGCCGCCGAAGCCCATCGGCACGCCGAAACGCTGCGAGTTGCCCACGGCCACGTCCGCGCCCCATTCGCCGGGCGGCGTGAGCACGGTGAGCGCGAGCAGATCGGCGGCGGCGATCACCGCGCCGCCTGCAGCGTGCACGGCCTGGGCGAGTTCGCGGTAATCGCGCACATCGCCGTTCGCGCCCGGGTATTGCAGCAGCACGCCAAAAGCGCCTGCCTGCGCAGCGTCAGCCGCCGGACCGACCTTGACTTCGATGCCGATCGGTTTTGCCCGCGTCTGCACGACTTCGATGGTCTGCGGCAGCACATCGTCGGCGACAAAGAACACGTTCGACTTCGACTTGCCCACGCGCTGCACGAGCGTCATGGCTTCGGCGGCGGCGGTGGCTTCGTCGAGCAGCGAGGCGTTCGAGATCGCCAGACCCGTGAGGTCGACGATCATCTGCTGATAGTTGAGCAGGGCTTCGAGGCGGCCCTGCGAGATTTCCGGCTGATACGGCGTGTAAGCCGTGTACCAGGCCGGATTTTCGAGCACGTTGCGCAGGATCACGGCCGGCGTATGCGTGTCGTAGTAGCCCTGCCCGATGTACGAGCGGAACACCTGGTTCTTGTCGGCGAGCGCGCGCAGGGCGGTGATCGCTTCGGCTTCCGAGCGCGGTTGCGCGAAGGGCCCAAGCGGCAGCGTTTCCTTGCGGCGGATCTGCGCCGGAATCACCGCGTCCATCAGCGCGGCGCGCGAGGCAAAGCCCAGCGCATCGAGCATCGCCTGCTGGTCGGCCGTATCGGGGCCGATGTGACGGGCGGCGAAGGCGTCGTGGGCTTCGAGTGCCGCGAGCGAAATAGCCGAGGGCGAGGTGTTCATCAGACGATCCGGGTGTTCGAGCTTCATGAAATTTCCTGCCGGCGGGCGGCGCGAGGCCCGTCAGGAGCCTCGCGCCGCCGCGCCGATGCGGTTGGGGTTAAGCGCCGATTGCCTTTTCGTAGGCGGCGGCGTCGATCAGCCGGTCAGGCGTGGCGTCTGCGGCGGGCTTGATCTTGAAGAGCCACGAGTCATAGGGCTCGCTGTTGACGTCTTCCGGGGTATCGACGAGTTCGGCGTTCGACGCGACGATCTCGCCCGCGACCGGTGCGTAGATGTCCGAAGCGGCCTTGACCGACTCGATCACGGCGACCGCTTCATCGACGTGGACCTTGCGGCCGGGTTCCGGCAGTTCCAGGAAGACGATGTCGCCCAGCGCCTGCTGCGCGTGATCGGTGATGCCGACGGTCAGCGTGCCGTCGGCTTCGGTGCGGACCCACTCGTGCGATTCGGTGTATTTCAGATCGGCCGGGATGCTCATGGTTGCTCCAGTGCGTGGTTGCTTATAGGGCTTGAAAAGAGGGAGGCGTGCGCGGCGTGAAGCCTGTCTATGCGGACAGGATCAGGCGACCATTACCTTGCCGTTGCGCACGAACGGGAGTTTTACCACGCTTGCGGGAAGGGCCTTGTCACGGATCTGCACCTGCACGGCGTCGCCCGGCTGCACGCCCGCGGGCACGCGCGCGAAGGCGATCGATTCCTGCATCGTCGGCGAGAAAGTGCCGCTCGTGATCTCGCCTTCGCCCTGCGCCGTGAGGACCTTCTGGTGGGCGCGCAGCACGCCCGCGGCCTTGCCGTTTTCCTTATGCAGGATCAGGCCGACGAAGGTCGAACGCGTGCCATTGGCTTCGAGCGCGGCGCGGCCGGTGAAGTCGCGCGGCTCTTTCATGTCGACGGTCCAGGCGAGGCCCGCGTCGAGCGGCGAAACGCCTTCGTCCATGTCCTGGCCGTAGAGATTCATGCCGGCTTCGAGGCGCAACGTGTCACGTGCGCCCAGGCCGCAGGGCTTCACGCCCTGGCGTACCAGCGCATCCCAGAGTTCGCAGACGGCGGCGGCCGGCACGACGATTTCGAAGCCGTCTTCGCCGGTGTAGCCGGTGCGCGCGATCATCAGCTCGCCGAACGGCGTCGCTTCGATCTTCGCGGCATTGAAAGGCTTGAGCGTTTCGGAGGCGCTGCGCGAGGAGGGCGCAACCTGCCAGACTTTTTCGCGGGCGTTCGGGCCCTGCACGGCGACGATCGCCAGATCGCGGCGCGGCGTGATGGTCAGGCCAAAGCCGCCTTCGGCGTTGAGCTTGTCGAACCAGGCGATGTCTTTTTCGGCGGTGCCCGCGTTGACGACGGTGCGGAATGCATCGTCGGCGAAGTAATAGACGATCAGGTCGTCGATCACGCCGCCTTCGGGGTTGAGCATGCAGGAGTAGAGCGCCTTGCCCGGCACCGTCAGCTTGGCGACGTTGTTGGCGAGCGCGCGGGCGAAGAACTCGCGCGCCTTCGCGCCGGCGAAATCGACCACGCACATGTGCGAGACGTCGAACATGCCGGCGTCGGTACGCACGGCGCGATGCTCGTCGATCTGCGAGCCGTAGTTGACGGGCATGTCCCAGCCGCCGAAGTCGACCATACGGGCATTGAGCGCGCGGTGCGTGTCGTTCAGCGGGGTGCGTTTGAGTTCGGTCATGGGGCCTCAGGCGGTCGCGAGGTTTCGTGCGGAATTCACGTGATTTCGCGCGAAAACGAAAAAGGCCATGCAGGAAACGCCGCCGGCACAATGCCCGTGGTCGTTTCCTGCATGGCCCCTCTGTCCTCGATACCTGAGAGATTGCGCCTCGAAAGACGCGCGCCCCTTCGGTGGGCAGCCTGAACGTCCGGGTGCGTTACGATCCGCGCCGCCGTCCTACTGCCGCTCTCCAGAGTTGCGGACCTGAGTGCCGATTCGCCTGTGGCGATCCAGCGGTCCGGCGCGCACGGTCCTTTTGCCTGAGAGTTTGTGGGTTGCCCCTTCGGCGGCGCCATCCGACTTCGACGGCGCGCTCTCCCGACGCGCGCAGCGATTGTGCTGGACGCCGTGGGGCTGTGTCAATCCGGAAAAAATGGGTTTCGGGGCGGCGGGTAGCTACGCGCTAAAGGCTGCGATGGCCGCCTGGCAAGGGTTTGCGCGAGGGCGTTTGTGCTCGCCGTGCTCGCGCAGACGGGCGATTTTTGGCTTGCGATCTGGCCCGCTTGGTTCGTTTGGTTCGTTCGGTTCCAGCGCGCGCGCAAAAGAAAACGGGCCGCGCGAAGGCGGCCCGTTTCGTCAAGCGATGCGCTGCGGCGGATTTATTCGCCGATCGCGCGCGCCGCCGTATCGAGTTCCTGATTCAGCACGTGCTGTTCGTCGCCCGAAATGCCGCCGCCATGCTGGGCGGCCATGTCATGCGCTTCGCCGCGAATGGTGTCGAGACGGTGATGCAGCGCGCCACCCTGGGGCGGCGGGTAGTAGCCCTGATTCACGCGGTTGTCGATGCGATGGCTCAGGTTGTCGATGCGCGCATCGATTTGATGCAGACGGTCCACGGCCACTTCATGCGGATTCGGGCCGCTGCGTACCGCGGGCTGGTTGACGACGCACGCGGCGAGCGTCGAAACCAGCGCGCTCGCGGCGGCGAATTGAACGGTACGGCGGAAGGCACGGTTGATACGGGTCATTGCTTCGACTCTCCTTGTGGTCATTGCTGCTCTTTTTGGCGTTGTACGTCGGCAAACGTCCCGCGCGCGCGGTGCGATGACCGCGCGGCTTGCGGCAGATGTAACCGTTTGTATGGACCTTTCAGCCGCGTCGGCGGACTGCAAGGTAGCGACGCTCTAGCCACAAGCCTCAAGGCTCAGGCAGCACGCGAAAACGCGATCGTGCGGCCTTCGGCTGCGCTTTGCATGGCCAGTTCGACGATCGTCATCACGTCGATGGCGTCCTGCGGGCTCACCGGGAACGGCTGGCCGTCGCGGATCGCGGCAGCCAGCGCGCGGTACAGATCGGCGTAATTGCCGGCTGCGTTGGGCACTTCGCGCTCCGACTCCTGGCCGTCGTCGGCCATGGTGTGCAGGCGGCCGGCCTCGTTGCCAGCGCCGAAACCGGGTTGGCCGGGGCGCAGGCCCGCCTTCAACTGGTCTTCCTGGGTATCGAGGCCGTTCTTCAGGTAGCTGCCGCGCGTGCCGTGGATCGCGAAACGCGGCGCGTAGGCGGCCAGCGCGCTTGCGTGCAGTACGGCGTCGAGACCGTCGTAACGCAGCACGATATGTGCGTAATCGGGCGCGCTGGCGTTGTCGCGGCGCGTGTGCACGAAGGCCGTCACCGCTTGCGGCGCGCCGAACAGGGCCAGCGTCTGGTCGATCAGATGCGGGCCGAGATCGTAGAGCAGGCCGCCGCCGCGCGTGGCGTCCTCGCGCCAGCGCTGACGCACCAGCGGGCGGAAGCGGTCGAAGTGCGATTCGTAATGCGTGACGCGGCCAAGCTCGCCGTTTGCGATCAGTTGTTTGACGGTGAGGAAATCGCCATCCCAGCGGCGATTGTGGAAGGGCGCGAACACCAGACCGCGCTGCTTCGCGATGGCCGCGAGCGTGCGCGCCTCTTCGGCGGTGAGCGTGACGGGTTTGTCGACCAGCACATGCTTGCCGCGCTCCAGCGTGCGGCGCGCGAGCTCGTAATGCGTGTCGTTGGGCGTGGCGATGACGACGCATTCGATGGCGTCGAGTGCGAGCAGCGCGTCGATATCGGGCACGATCGCGGCGTCCGGGTAATCGGCCTGCGCGCGCTCGGCCTGGCTCGTGGCGATGGCGGCAAGCGTGGCAGCGCCGCTATGGGCGATCACGGGAGCGTGGAAGGTCTGGCCGGCGAAGCCGTAGCCCATCAGGCCGATTTGCAGCGGTGCAGTCATGAAGCGCGTCCTCTTTCCAGCGGTTTGCAGAAGGTGATGCAGCGGTGATGCAGCATGCCCGGCGGCAGCGCGGGTAGCGTGGCCGCAGGCGGAGGCAAGGGGCTATTTTGGCACGCACGACGCCGCGCGTGGCGGCACGCAAGGGACAGATGAGCCGTGGCGAGCGGGCCTAGGGCGGCCATTAGCGGGGTGACATCGGCAGGGCGGCCGGGCGTGTTAACATCGCACCTCTCGCGCGAGAGGCCCGGCGCGCTGAACCAGCCGCGCCCTGGTTGTTTCGCCTCTCGCCCGCGCGGCTCGCCGCGTCTGCGCCGTCCAGCGTCGCAGACAGCGCGAACGAAGCCCGCGCCTCCCAGCCGTAACCACCCGTTTTTCACTTCCAGGCAACGATGTCCGCAGGTCTGAACCCCGCCCAAAACGAAGCGGTGCGCTATCTCGACGGTCCCTGTCTCGTGCTCGCCGGCGCGGGCAGCGGCAAGACGCGCGTCATCACGCAGAAGATCGCGCACCTGATCGAAGCGAAAGGCTTCGAACCGCGCCATATCGCGGCCGTCACCTTCACCAACAAGGCCGCCGCCGAAATGCGCGAGCGCGTGGGCAAGCTGCTCGAAGGCAAGACGCTCACGACGCCCGGCAAGGAAGGCCGCAAGGTGCCCGCTCATCAGCTCACGGTCTGTACCTTCCACTCGCTGGGCGTGCAGATCTTGCGTCAGGAAGCCGAGCATCTGGGCCTCAAGCCCCAGTTCTCGATCATGGATTCGGACGACTGTTTCTCCATGATCCAGGAGCAGGTGGGCTCGACCGATAAGGGTTTTATCCGCAAGATCCAGTCGATCATTTCGCTCTGGAAGAACGGCCTCGTGATGCCCGAGGAAGCGCTTGCGACCGCGTCGAACGAAGACGAACACCAGGCCGCCATCGTCTACCGCAACTACATGGCGACGCTGCACGCCTACCAGGCGGTGGACTTCGACGATCTGATCCGCCTGCCCGCCGAGCTGTTCGCGAAGAACGAACAGGTGCGCGAGCGCTGGCAGAACAAGCTGCGCTACCTGCTGGTCGACGAATACCAGGACACCAACACCTGCCAGTACGAGCTGCTCAAGCTGCTGGCGGGCCCGCGCGCGGCGTTCACGGCCGTGGGCGACGACGACCAGGCCATCTACGGCTGGCGCGGCGCGACGATCGAAAATCTGGCGCAGCTCGGCAAGGATTATCCGAAGCTGCACGTCATCAAGCTCGAACAGAACTACCGCTCGACGGTGCGCATTCTGACAGCGGCGAACAACGTCATTGCGAACAATCCGAAGCTGTTCGAGAAGAAGCTCTGGTCCGAGCACGGCATGGGCGACACGATCACCGTCACGCCCTGCAACGACGAAGAGCACGAGGCGGAGTCGGTGGTGTTCCGGCTTTCCGCGCACAAGTTCGAACGCCGCGCGCAGTTTCGCGACTACGCGATCCTGTATCGCGGCAACTTCCAGGCGCGCATCTTCGAACAGGTGCTGCGCCGCGAACGCATTCCGTACGTGCTTTCGGGCGGCCAGTCGTTCTTCGATAAAGCCGAAATCAAGGACATCTGCGCGTACCTGCGCCTGATCGCCAATCACGACGACGATCCCGCTTTCATCCGCGCGATCACGACGCCGCGCCGGGGCGTGGGCAACACCACGCTCGAAGCGCTCGGCTCGTTCGCGGGGCAGGCGAAGGTGTCGCTGTTCGAGGCGGTGTACATGGGCGGCATCGAGGCGCGGCTGTCCGCGCGCCAGGTCGAACCGATGCGCGTGTTCTGCGACTTCATGCAGCGTCTGGCCGAGCGCGCGCTCAAGGAACCGGCGACCGTCGTGCTCGACGACCTGATGGACGCGATCCACTACGAGGCCTATCTGTACGACGCCTTCGACGAGCGCCAGGCGCAGTCGAAGTGGCAGAACGTGCTGGAATTCCTCGAGTGGCTCAAGCGCAAGGGCACCAAGCCCGAGCAGGAGATCGGCGAAGACAGTGAAGCCACCGGCTACGACAACACCGACGGTCTCGCCGATACCGGCAAGAACCTGATGGGCCTGATCCAGACCGTCGCGCTGATGTCGATGCTCGAAGGCAAGGAAGAAGACCCGGACGCGGTGCGCCTTTCGACGGTGCACGCGTCGAAGGGGCTGGAGTATCCGCACGTGTTCCTGGTGGGCGTCGAGGAAGGCATCATGCCGCACCGCGGCGGCTCGGAAGACGACATCATCGACGATTCGCGCATCGAGGAAGAACGCCGCCTGATGTACGTGGCGATCACGCGTGCGCAGCGCAGCCTGCATCTGAACTGGTGCAAGAAGCGCAAGCGGGCGCGCGAGACGGTGGTGTGCGAAGCGTCGCGCTTCATCCCCGAAATGGAACTGGACGACGCGCCGCCGCCGACCGCCGAGGAAGCGCCGATGTCGCCGAAGGACCGGCTGGCGAGCCTGAAGGCGTTGCTGCAGAAGGGCTGAGTTTTACGACGCTAAAACGTAAAGGGCCGCATCGATCGACGATGCGGCCCTTTGTTTTTCTGCGCCTTCTACGTGTTCTACGTGTTCAGCGCTTTCTGCGATGCGCGGCAGGCTTACTTCGCGGCGCTCACCATGTAATCGACGGCGGCTTTGACGTCGGCGTCGGAGGCGTTGGAGCCGCCTTTCGGGGGCATCTGGCCTTTGCCGTGCAGCGCGTAGTTGTAGACCGTGTCGATCGGATCTTTCAGACGCGGCGCCCAGTCGGCCTTGTTGCCGAACTTCGGCGCGCCGAGCACGCCCGCCGCGTGGCAGGCCTGACAGACCTGGGTGTAAAGCGCCTTGCCGGCCTGCGAGGCGTCGGCGCTTTGCGTCGCGCCGCCTGCCGGTGCCGAACCGGTCTGGGGAATCGCGGCGATCGCTGCGGCCGCCGCCGAGGCTTGCGCGGCGTTGGCGTCTATCGCACCGGAGGCCGGCGCTGCGGCCGCCGCACCCGACGCGGCGTTGGCTGCGCCCGGCGCGGGCTTCGGCGGGTCCTGGAAGTTCGCGCCGCCGTGGTTCGCCATATAGGCGACGGCGAGGCCGATCTCGTAATCGGAATAATCGTCCGGGCTCGTGCCGCCGCGCGCGGGCATCGCGCCCTTGCCGGCGAGCGCCGTGTGCCAGAGCGTGTCGTAGCCCTGCGCGATGCGCGGCGCCCAGTCGCCCGCATTGCCGAACTTGGGTGCGCCAGCCGCGCCGCTCGCATGACACGCCGAGCAGACCGCCTGATAGACCTGCTCGCCGGTCTTGTAGACGCGCGGCGCATTGGCGTCGCGAACCGACACCTGCGCGATGGGCGCGATGCGGCTGGTGACCTGCTGGACGGAAAGCTCGTCGGTGCCTGCGCCGGTGCGCGTCGTGTTATCGACGTAGTACGCAAGCAGAATGATGATGACGATGGGGACGGCAAACCCGGCAATGACAGCGGCAATCAGCTGGCCGGGCGTTTTGATCGGGGCTCCGTGGGGTGCTTCGCTCATGCTTGTCTCGTCTCCCGTTGGTTTTTTGGTGAGCGGTACAGCAGGACGGCATTAGCCTTGCGATTGAGCAAACAGGGACGATTATAGACGCAAGGTTTCGCCGCCGGTGGCCGCGCGCGAGGGGTGTTCAGCGGGCGTTTACCCGAAGCCGGTGCGGCTGGCGGCGGGTGGTTTTGCAATTCGTGACGGATCATCGGCCGGGATCGTCGCGCTTCTTGCCGCATTGTGCCGCGAGCCGCGCCGCTCAAGGCTTCAAAAGGCCGCCAGGTGGACGCCGTCATGGAAACCGGGTATTCTCTCGGTCTCTTTGACGTTGCTATCTCCCCGTGTTCATCGGGCTGATCGCAGCGCTCGAATGGCAATAAATGGCAACGCGCCCGTAGCTCAATGGATAGAGTACTGCCCTCCGAAGGCAGGGGTTGCTGGTTCGATCCCAGCCGGGCGCGCCAAAAAGGACAAGCCTTGCCGCGTTTTTCGCTGCCATCCTAGTTGAGGATCCCGGAAGCCGGGCAGTGTGAGGGCGAATCAGCGCAAACTATTATTAAGCCCGCAGTGGTTCGACGCGGGCTTTTTTACGCGCGCATTGTTTGCATGGAACGGCACAGAGAAACCAGCTGGAGCACGCATGTTTCAGATACTTCAAGTTCCGGACGACGCTGCCGAAATCACCGAGCAATTGGGTACGAAATACAAGTTGGTTCGAGGATGCCAATTTGGGTCGTTCCCTATTCAAAGAGGGCCGGCCCAACACTGGTGAGAACTGGGCTGAGCGACTTGCTGCGGAACTCGCGCTTGTGATCGGTTTACCCCACGCGTACTATGAGTTAGCTCAGTTTCGAGAGCGGGCAGGGGTAATTAGTAAGAGTTTTGTGCCTGATGACGGACGTTTGATTCATGGCAATGAACTGATTGGTGCTGTTGGCACTGAGACGGCTAACGCGGACCGGAAGTTCTACCGTGATCGAAGTCACACCATCACGCGGGTGTTTTCGTACTTCCGCGCGGTAACGGACATTTTGCCGCCTTTTGACTTCGTGCCATTCGATCGCGTGGAAACAGCAATCGACGTGTTCGTGGGATATCTCTTGTTTGATGCGTGGATTGCTAACCAAGACAGGCACAGTCAAAACTGGGGACTGGTGCGGGGATACGGCAGAGATACGCACTTGGCGCCTTCGTTCGACCACGGGTCTAGTATGGGGCGCAACGAGACGGATGAAAGACGGTCGCAGATACTGAGAACGCGCGATAAGGGGCAGCAAATAACAGCTTACGTCACTCGTGCAACTTCGGCGCTTTATCCGCCTCTAGCGGGAGAGAAGACGAAGCCGCTATCTACGATGGACGCGTTCGTTTATGCAGCTCGGTTTCGACCCGCCGCTGCCGAGGCTTGGGTGCAGAAATTGCGTGCGGTAACGCCCGAATTTATAACTTCACTTGTGGGTTTAATTCCACCGTCCCATGCTAGTGACTTTACGAAAGAATTTACTTCGCAGCTCTTGCAGACAAATCGCGCAAGGCTGCTAGCCCTGTGAGGGAAACGATATGGACGCTCTGTTTGTCGCCTGGCAAGAACCAGAGTCGAGGGAGTGGATCCCGGTAGGAAAGTTGGCGCGGGCGAACCACGTCTACAAGTTTGCTTATACGCGTGGCGCATTAAGAGCCAAGAACTTTCAGGCGTTCGGACGTCTCAGCGATCTATACGCTACGTACGAATCAGATACTCTTTTCCCTGTTTTTGCGAATCGAGTGATTGCGAAGTCTCGACCGGAGTATCGCGATTACCTGCGCTGGATCGGTCTCAGCGATCTGGACTCGGATCCGCTCGCGGTGTTAGCAATGACCGGGGGCGTACGCGGGACGGATTCGATCGAGTTATTTCCGCAACCGAAACGTACCCATGACGGTCGCTATCAAGTTACGTTTTTTGCACGCGGTCTTCGTCATCTGCCGAAGAGCTCGGTGGAAGCGATCGCCGAGCTATCTGCTGGTGACAACCTCATACTTCTGCACGATTGCCAGAATGGGTTTGACGAGTTTGCTATTTGCTTGGCTACACTCAAACCTTCGCATCTCGTAGGATATTGCCCCAAATACTATGCGCGAGACATCTCCAGTTTTCTGCGAGAGAAGGCCGCAGCGGTAGAGGTGAAGGTTAAGTGCGTTAATCTGGATGCGCCTCTTGATATGAGGCTGTTGTGTAGCGTAACCGCCCCATGGGGAGCGGCCTACGCGCCGTTCGAAAATCACGACGATTTCGATTTGCTAAGTCGAGAACCTTCACACGCTTGATTCACTAAAACGCCTCCATCATCGGAGGCGTTTTAGTCTCAAAGAGTAGTCGATAGATTTTTTGAGGTACTAACAAGTTGGCAACTCAGCTTCCGTACTTCGCGAAATAAAGCTCGTAGCCCGCCTTCCATCCCGGCGAGTTGTACGCGCCCTGGCTTTCGTGAACGACCGAGATCGGCCACGTGCCCATGCGCAGGCGGCGCAGTTCGGCCTGACGGCAGAAGTCCATGTCGTAGAAATGGAACTCGAACTGCTCGTCGAAGCGCAGTCCGCTGCGCGCGAGCGTGTCGCTATCGACGCTCAGGAACAGCCCGTCAAGCAGCTTGCAGTCCTTCTGCGAAGGCCCGAAATTCGATGCGATTTCGCACGGGAAGCCGCCCTTGCCGTGACCCACGGAACCGCTCAGGAACTGACGGTTTTCCCACACGAGTTCCGGCGTGATTGCCCACGATGGCTGCTTCGGCAGCCGGCGGATATTGCCGGCGAGACCGATCACGTCGAAGCGGGCGAGCGATTCGCGAACGCGTTCGGCCCAGAACAGATCGAGAATCCAGATGTCGTCGTGAACGAACACCAGATGCGCGGGATTGTCCTTTGCATCGTCGATTGCCGCGTTGTAGATGGTCGACAGTCCGCGCGTGTTGCTATCGAACAATTGCAGTTCGACATCGGGCATACGCTCGAAAAGCTTCAGCGAGCGGCCCAGCGCCGTGTCGGTCAGGAACTGCTCGCGGCTGCTGCGCGTGCCGCACACGAGGCGAACGGCCTTGCGCGTCGAAGGCGGCACGTTGGTCAGGCGCAACGAGGTGATCGGCGCGCTGGCGGTTCCCGAAGCGCCTGCGGCACGCGCTTGCGGTTCCAGAATCACCGGCGCCTGGTCCGCCTGCGTCGGCACTTCGAAATGCACCGGCGCGAGGTCGTCGCACCAGCGCTGCCACATGACGCGCAGCGCTCGCGAGGCGGCGTTCGCAATCACATCGGCATTGATGAGCGGCGACTGCATGCAGTGCGGGCGAAGCTCGCGCCGGATCGTCGCGAGCGCGTCGAGGTCTTCGGCGAGCGCTGCGCATTTGGCGACGAAATCGTCCTTGTCCTGGGCGACGAAGGCGTCCTGCAGGCCCAGATGCGTGAGCCAGCCGGTGCTGCCGCGGCTCGCCATCGAGTAGCCTGGCAGCGTCACGGTCGGCACGCCCATCCAGAGCGCGTGCATGGTCGTGGTGGAGCCGGCGAACGGGAAGGCGTCGAGACAGACGTCGACCATGTTGTGCTGCTCGAGGTAGTTCGCCACGCCTTTGCGCTGCATGAAGCTGACGCGGCTCGCATCGATCCCTTCTTCCACAAAGCGCCCGGCCAGCCGCGTCATTTGCTCGACCGACGAAATCGCGCCAATCAAAAGGCGGGAATCGGGCACGCTCTTGAGCACGCGCGCCCAAAGCTTCACGACTTCCGGCCCGATCTTCACCAGCCGGCTGAAGCTGCCGAACGTGATGTAGCCGTTCTTCAGCGCGGGCAATTCCTTCACCTCGGGCGCGTCGGTATACGGCTTGAACGGCGCGAGCGCGGGCAGGAAGGCGAGTTTTTCCGAGAACTGGCTGGCGAACTGGTCGAGCGGCGTGACGTTGCGGTCCGACATGTAATAGTCGATTGCCGTCAGCCCGGTCGTCGCCGGATTGCCGATCCAGCTTGCCTGGACGGGCGCGGGTTTCTCCGCGAACGTCACGAGCCGGTTGCGGCCCGTATGGCCCGACAGGTCGATCAGGATGTCGATGCGGTCATTGCGGATCTGCTGCGCCAGTTCCGCATCGGTTTTGCCGAACGCTTCGTGCCATTCGTGCGCGTGCTCGCGGATCTGCTGGGTGAATTTATCGGTGAAAACGTAGTTCGAATAGATGCAGATCTGCAGGCCAGGATCGCGCGCCAGATGTTCGAGCACCGACTGGAAAAAATACGCTACCGGGTGATTGATCAGGTCACCCGAGACAAAGCCCACGCGCAGACGGCGCGCCGGATCACGGTCGTTGGCGTGCTTGGGCGGGCTCGTCTGCAGCCGCGTTTCATGACGCTCGCCGAACTTGCGGAATTCCGCAAAGGCGGTCGGTGCGTCGAGGTTTTCCTTGTGCATCAAGCAGAACAGCAGATTGCTGTGCGTCGGCGCCTGAAGCGGCGCGAGTTCGAGCGCGCGGCGGAAGGCGTCTTCGGCGTCTACGTATTGGCCATGCTCCGACAAGGCGTTGCCGAGCGCGTCGAGTTCGAGCGCGTCACCCGGCGCCAGTTCGACGGCGCGCTTGATGTGCGGGATGCCTTCGGCGTGGCGGCCAAGGCCTTGCAGCGACGCTCCCAGCACGCGATACAGCGGCGCGCAGTCGGGAAAGCGCTCGAGCGCCTGGCGGCAATGCTGCTCGGCGAGCGCATAGTTGCGCGCCATGCACAGCGTATTGGCAAACACGACCTGGGCCATCTGCAAATCGGGCAACAGCTTCGCGGCCCGCTCGGCGGCGTGCAGCGATTCTGCATAGCGGCCCGTGCGCTGCAGCGAGTGCGCGAGTCCCAGCCAGCATTCGCCGTGGCCCGGATTGCGCTTCACGAGGCGGCGCACAAGCTCGAGCGCCTGCTCGATCTTGCCGTTACCGAACAGGGTCGTGAATTCGCGCATTTCCGCAGGCGAGGCGCGGCGCTTGTCCTCGTTCTTGTCCTTCTTGACTTCGCTTTCCGGCTGCGCGGTTTCGGGCGCCGGCGTTGCTTCGGATGCCGAATTGTCGACGGCGGGAGGTGCGCCGTCGGTGCCCGGAAGCTGCGCGCGCAGCGTGTCGAGGGCATAGGCCGGAACGTGGCATTGCTTCGCGAGGTCGAGCGCTGCGCGCGCGGCTTCGATCTGCTTGCTGCCGACCAGCGCGTTGAAATAGTAGATCCAGAGCTGCGCGAAATTCGGCGTCTGGCCGAGCACCAGTTCGAAATGCGGCACGGCTTCGGCGGGCCGCTCGGTCTGCATGAGCAGGACGCCCATGTGGTAATTCGCGTCGACGTGATCGCTGTCGGCGTCGATGACGGCGGCGTACAGCGCCTCAGCGTCGGCGTATTCCTTGTTTTGGTGATGCTCGATTGCCGCCTGCATCACAAGGTCGATGTCCTGTTCCCGTTGCGCTTCGGGGCTGAGCGTAGTCGTGTCGGTCAAAGTGGGGGAAGCGGTCATGACGAAGGCGCGCGAACGCGTCCAGGAGCGGAAGTTGAGGGAATTATGAGGGGCGGCCGAGCGCGCCGATGCGCCGAGGTGGAGGCAAAATTACCGCTAATTTGACGGGTAAGTGGCGCTCTGGCGGCGCGTGCCGGGCGCCGCAAAAAGGGCGCGAAAAACAAACGGCCCGCACGAGGCGGGCCGCAGTTTATGCGTGCGCCGTGCAGGGCGCACGGAACGTTCGTGGCGACAGGTTCAGAACTGCGCGACGCGCTGGTACTGGCTGACGTTGCGCGTTGCGCGCATGCTCGCCTGATACTCCGTGCCGAGCGCTCTCTGCGCGGCCTGGGCAGTTTCGGCGATACGCGCGTCGATTGCCTGGATTTCCTTGATCTGCGCGAGCGCGGCGGGCGTCTGCTGCGCGCCGAGCGACATCAGCAGCGGCGAGCGTGCGTCCGCGAGTTGCGCGGCCTGCGCCCATTCGCCGACCGCCGCGGCCTGCTCGATGGCCTTGGTGAATTGCCAGATGCGTTCGATGCGGTTCTGTGCGTCCATGGCTCGCGCTCCTTGTTCCATTCGCTCGCGTTAGCTCTTGTTGGTGGCCAGCGCACCCGCGCTGTTGGTGCCGCCGAAGAGCTGCGTCAGATACTGCTGGTTGTTGTTCATCGTCGCCATCAGCGTGTTCAGCGCCGTGAACTGCGCCGTGTACATGCTCGTGAGCTGCGTCTGGTAGTCAGTCAGATTCGTCTGCTTTGTCGTCAGGCTCGTCAGGTCGGCGTTGAGCGCGTTGGTACGCGTCGCGATCGCACCGGTGCTCGACAGGTAGCTCGCGATGTTCGTGTTCAACTGCTCCGCCACGCCATTGGTCGAGCTGAACAGCGTGGCGATGGTCGATTGGTTGTTCTGCAGCGCGCTGTTGAGCGTATCGCTGTCGATCGACAGCGTGCCGTCCGCGCCCAGCGAGACCCCGATCGAGGCCAGGCTGGTCGTCGTATTGCCGTTTTTCACGCCGGTTGCCACGATCGTCGCGAGCTGGTTCTGGATCAGGTTCAGCGTCGAATCGCCGAGCAGCACGCCTTGCGAGCTCGAAGTCGAGCTGAACGACGTCAGCGTGCCCATCGTCGTGACCAGCGTGTTGTACAGCGTCACGAAATTGTTGATCGCGTTCGACTGCGCGGTCGTATTCTGCGCGACCGTCAGCGTCTGGGGCGACGAACCGGTCGTGTCGACGGACGCGGCCGAAAGGCTCAGCGTCACGCCCGACAAGGCCGACGTCACCGTGTTGCTTGCACTGGTCACGCCCGTGCCGTCGATCGTGAAGTAGGCATCCTGCGCCGCCGTCGACTGCGTCCAGGACGTCGTGTTGTCGATCGTCGACTGGTTGGCGGTGAGATCGGTGGACGTTGCGCTGCCCTTGCCCGTGAGCGTCGTGCCCGAGGTCGTCGTCACGGCGAGGTTATTCAGCGCGTCGCCGGCCGTGGCGTCGCTGATGCCCACGGTGATGCCGTTCGTGGAGCCCGTGGTGGTCGCGTGCAGCACCAGGTGGGCGCCGTCCGCGCCGTTCACCACCGATGCCGTCACGCCGGGATTGTTGCTCGCGCTGTTGATCGCGGCCGCAATGCCGGAAACGGTGCTGTTCGAGCTGTTCAGCGAAATCGTCGTGCTCTGGCCGTTGACGGAGAGCGTCATGGTCGCCGACCCGCTGGCCAGCGCGGTCGTCGCGCCGTAGCCCTTCGAGGTCAGCACCTGGGCCTTGGCGATCTGTGCAACGTCGAGCGAATACGTGCCTGCGACTGCGCCGCTGGCAGCCGTCGCCGTGATGCCCGTGCCGCTGGTGGTCGCCGCGAAAGAGTTGACGGTGGTGCCGTCGGAAAGCGTGCCGAGGCTTGCCTGGAGCGCGGAAAGCGCCGCCGAGAGCGTGCCGAAGGCGGAAATCTGGGTGTTGTCGGTCGACTGCGAGGTCGCGATGGTCGCGGCCTGGCCGGCGATCTTTGCATTGACGAGCGCCGAAACGAGCGAGCTCACATCCATCGACGAGTTGCCGGTCGAACCGCTGATGATCGACTGTGCGGCTTCTTGCAGAGCGGCATTCGATGACGCCGTAGTCGAGGCGACGGTGCTCGCGATCGTGCTGGCGGCCGAATTTACGGTGGACATGGACAGGCTCCCTGCTTGGGCGATGTCGTTTGATTCGATTCAGATCGGGGAAATGCCAATCGGGAGGCGAGCCTCCCGACCGGTTTGCGCCGCACGCACCGGATAAGGCGCGGGTGCGTGCGAGGCTTGCTGCGAGAAGCGCTTACTGGAGGAGCTTCAGGATCTGTTGCGGCTGCGAGTTCGCTTGCGCCAGAACCGAGATACCAGCTTGCTGCAGAACTTGAGCCTTCGACAGGTTAGCCGTTTCTTGAGCGAAGTCAGCGTCCTGGATCGACGATTGTGCCGTCGAGAGGTCGGTCGACTGAGCTTGCTGCGTGGTGCCGATTGCCGTGAAGCGGTTCTGTGCCGCGCCGAGCGTTGCCTGCAGGTTGTTCAGGACGTTCAGTGCGTTGTCGACCGATTCCATCGCCATCGAAGCGCCGCTTTGCGAGCTGATGTCGATGTTGGCAACCGTCGTCGGCGTGTTGTAGGCCGTGATCTGCGTCATCACTGCTGCGTCGGTAGCCGAACCACCAGCCGTACCCAGAGCCGTCAGAGCCGAGTCGCTCAGCGTCAGCGCCGTGCCCGAACCTGCCAGTGCGTTGCCGCTGACCGTTGCGCCCGTTGCCGAGAACAGTGCGCTGACTGCCGTCGAATCCAGTGCCGAGTCGTTCTGGTCGGTGAAGGTGAAGCCGCCGCTGCCGTCCGAAACGACGTTGATCGCCGTGATCGCGCCCGTGCCGCTCGTGACTGCGCCACCCGACGAATCCAGGCTCAGGCCCGTGAACGTGCCGAGCGTCTGGCCAGCTTGCGGAACGCCGCTGCCAACCGATGCTGCCGACATGTTTTGCGACAGGTTCAGCGTGATCGTCTGACCGACGTTCGCGCCAACCTGGAACGACACCGAACCCAGCGTGCCGTTCAGGACGTTCATGCCGTTGTACGTCGTTTGCGACGCAATACGGTTAATTTCCGAAACTTGCTGCGAGACTTCCTGTTGCAGTGCTGCGCGGTCCGTGTCGGTCATCGAACCGTTGGTCGCTTGCGTTGCCAGCGAACGGATACGTTGCAGGCTGCTGGTCAGCGACGACAGGCCGCTCGATGCGGTTTGCACCATCGACACGCCGTCGTTCGAGTTCGACACACCTTGATTCAGACCGTTGATCTGGGTCTGCATGATGTTCGAGATCGCGAGACCTGCTGCATCGTCAGCTGCGCTGTTGATGCGCTTACCCGACGACAGACGGGTAATAGCTTGCGACAGTGCGCTGCCCGAGCTGGTCAGGTTTTGTTGTGCAACCAGCGAGTTGATGTTGCTGTTAATTCCGAGCATGGAAATTCTCCTAGTCGGGCAATTAGCCCGTTACAAGCCACAATGACTTCGGCGGAAGCCTGGGTTCATTGCTGGCCGCCTCAGTAAAGGTTGACGGCGTGGGTGCAGAAAACTTGAGGGAGAAGCGCAAACATTCGAGACCTGATTTGCAGCACGCATAACAGCCTTTGCTCGTCGCCGGCTTCCTGCGTACTACCGGTCGCCATGCGCTTTCTCCCGCGTGCAAGTTTGTTTACGGCAGCACTTGCAAACGATTTAGTGCAATTTCCGCAGCGCGCTGCAGCGATGCCCGAGCGGGCGTATCCTCACTGGTTCCGCTCTCGCCCTACTTTGGAGACATCATGGAACTACGCAGGATCGGCAATTCCTCGCTGCAGGTCGCACCGCTCATGTTCGGCGGCAACGTGTTCGGCTGGACCGCCGACGAAGCCACCTCGTTCTCGATCCTCGACGCGTTCGTGGACGCGGGCCTGAATTTCGTCGATACCGCCGACGTCTATTCCGCCTGGGTGCCGGGCAACCAGGGCGGCGAATCGGAAACCATCATCGGCAAGTGGCTGGCGAAGAGCGGCAAGCGCGACAAGCTGGTGATCGCCACCAAGGTCGCCAAGAGCGCGCATCGGCCGGGGTTGTCGGCGGCCAATATCGCGGCGGCGGTGGAAGATTCGCTGCGCCGCCTGCAGACCGATTACATCGACGTCTACTTCTCGCACGAAGACGACCAGAAAGTGCCGCTCGAAGAAACGCTGGGCGCGTACCAGAAGCTGATCGAGGCGGGCAAGGTGCGCGTCGCGGGCGCGTCGAACTACACGGGCGCGCGCACCGAAGCAGCGCTGGCGCTCGCGCACAAGACCGGGCTGCCCGCGTACCAGATCGTGCAGCCTGAGTACAACCTCTACGATCGCGCCGGTTACGAAGCCGATATCGAGCCCGTCGCGCTCGCGCAGCAGATTGCGGTCGTGCCCTATTACAGCCTCGCGAGCGGGTTCCTGTCGGGCAAATATCGCTCGCGCGAAGATCTGGCGAAGAGCGCGCGCGGCTCGCGCGTGGAGAAGTATCTGGATCACCGCGGCATCCGCATCCTCGCGGCGCTCGATTTCGTGGCGCAGCGCCACGGCAGTACGCTGGCGGCGGTGGCGCTCGCCTGGCTGATCGCGCGCCCGAGCATCACGGCGCCGATCGCGAGCGCAACCTCGCTCGAACAACTCGACAGTCTTGCGGCCGCCGTGCGCCTGAAACTCGATCCCGCCGATATTCAGGCGCTCAACGAGGCGAGCGCCTGATCGGGGACAGATAAGGAACTGATTATCGGGTGATTATCTGGAAAAGGTTGCCGGCGTTCGAACGTCGGCTAACCCAGGACTCCTGACGGTGCGCGGTGCGGATTGCAGACCGCGCCGGCGTCGCAAGTGACTGAAGAGACACAAGAAACCCCTGGTCGGCCAGATTTTTTCCTGATATCATTGAGAGTGAATTGAGATCTCTGCCTGTTTTGTTGCCGTGTTCGTTACTGTTGGCGGCCGCAAACCGGCGGTCAGGCGTGTTGCAGCAAGGTCAGCCTGGCCGCGTTCCGCTGTGAACCCCCTACTTCTCTTTTCCGGCCTCCGTGGCCGCCTTGCCTCTCGTTACACCCCCACGTTGGTGGACGACCGGAGGGCCGGTGCGTGAATGCATTTGTGTTCGCGCCTTTGTACCGTATCAAGTGATTGAGTTAGGACATACATGACGACGATTCTTCTGAAGGAAAACGAGCCGTTCGAAGTGGCAATCCGCCGCTTCCGCCGCGCAATCGAAAAGAACGGCCTGATCGCAGAACTGCGTGAGCGCCAATCGTACGAAAAGCCGACGGCTGTTCGTAAGCGTAAGAAGGCAGCTGCAGTCAAGCGTCTGCACAAGCGTCTGCGTAGCCAGATGCTGCCGAAGAAGCTCCACTAAGAGCCGATTCAGCTTCCGCCAGACGGCGGCGCATGCTTCGAAAGAAGCTGCGCCGCCGTTTGCATTTGTGGGCCGGATTTTTCGGTCGGCTTATTCGGCCGATGTCGTGGAAAGGCCGCGTTCAGGCGGCGTCCAGCAAGCGTTGCGGCGAGAGCCTGAACTGCGCGGCAATCGAAAGCAGACGCTCGCGCCATTCCCACACCCCGAAGACATCGTGCACGTTCTGCAGGCAACTCAGCAGGCTGACGGTGTTGGGATCGTAGATGTTGATGTGCGCGTGCAGGAGCGCTTTCTTGAGCGCGGCCACGCCCACATCCATATAGGCGGGCACTTCGCTCGCCTCGCGCGAGATGAAGCGCACGGGGATGCCTTCCATCGCGCTCATATAGTCGCGCGGCCGAATGAAACTGCCGACCGGGCAGCCGCCGTAGTTATGCAAACCGCCGCCGCTATAGCCGCCGCGATAAGCGCCGCCGCCGCACGGCAGCAAGGCTGCGCTGCCCTGGCCGTAGAGATGCGCCACGGCGCGGTCGAAGATGTCCTGATGAGTCAGGAAGTGCACGTTTTTCATGTCGGCCCCCTGCGCGTCGCACAGCGGTTAGGTCTGCCGGATGCATCTGCGCACGCCCTTCGGCGCGCTTTCTTCGTCTTGTGTCCTGATTCGAATCGTGTACTGGCCCCGTCAAGACGAAGTGCCCCGGACGCATCCGATTCCACTTATAACGGCGCGGCACAGAAAAACCGTTGGGCGGCGTACCCTGACGGTTAAAAATCGGCATGTTTATGCGTCTCCGCGTGCCCGGCGGCAGTGCGCGCAGCCTTGATATACAAGGACGCGCGGGTTGACCTGGGACTTTCCCGCGCCGTCAGGCGTCTTGCGTTGCGGCGGGCTTGCTCCGGCTTTTGCTTTTCGGCTTTACGCCGCCGAGCGCCGCGCACGTCTTGCGGCACATGCAGGTTTTCTCGTGGTCGTTGACCATGCCCACCGCCTGCATGAACGCGTAGCAGATCGTGGTGCCGACGAACTTGCAGCCGTATTTCTTCAGCGCCTTGCTGAGCGCATCCGAGACTTCAGTCGAGGTGGGCGCGTCGCGATAGGAAGCCAGGTCGTTCTGCAACGGCGTGTCGTTGACGAAGGACCAGATAAACGCGGCCAGCGAGCCGTGCTCCGCCTGGATCTGCAGCACGGCGCGCGCGTTGAGAATGGTCGATTCGATCTTGGCGCGGTTACGCACGATCGAGGCATCGGCCATCAGGGCCTCGACGTGCTTCGGCGTGAAGCGCGCGACTTTGGCGGCGTCGAAATTCGCGAAAACGCGCCGATATCCTTCGCGCTTGTTGAGTATCGTCGACCACGACAGTCCAGCCTGCGCGCCTTCGAGGATGAGCATTTCATAGAGATGCCGGTCGTCGCGCGAGGGCACGCCCCACTCTTCGTCGTGGTATTGCGCGAGGGCTTCGCTCGAGGCCCAGCTACAGCGGTGTGTCACGGTCGTTTCTCCTGGCGGTGGCGCTTCGCAAGAATAGCGGATCGCCTGCGCGCCGCCACCTGGCCATCCGGCCAATTGTGCGAATCACGCCAAGCCGTTAGTCTCTGCGGCACGTTAGTTACTCAAAGACTCCTGGAGTCCTTCAAATCATGCAGACCTCTTCCTGGTTGATCGGCGTCGATGGTGGCGGTACGGGCACGCGGGTCGTCCTGGGCGACGCGCATGGCAAGGAACTCGCCCGTGCGAGCGCGGGGCCGTCGGGGCTGGGGCTCGGCATCGGGCGCGCCTGGCAGTCGATCGAGGAAGGCGCGCGCGCCGCGTTCGCGCAGGCGCAGATCGCGTTCGACTGGTCGCAATGCGTGCTCGGTTGCGGGCTGGCGGGCGTGAACAATCCTGAGTGGCTTGCAGCGTTTCGCACCGCCGCACCGCCGGTTGCGGGCCTCGCCGTGGAAAGCGATGCCTACACCACGCTGCTCGGCGCGCACGGCGGAGAAGCCGGCGTGGTCGTGGCGCTGGGCACCGGCAGCATCGCGGCGGCGCTCGATGCGTCGGGCGCTTGCCGCATTGCGGGCGGTTTCGGCTTTCCGTCCGGCGACGAGGCGAGCGGCGCGTGGTTCGGCCTGCGCGCCATCACGTGGGCGCAGCAGTCGCTCGACGGCCGGGTCGCGCCTGATGCGTTCTCGCAGGCCCTGCTCGCGCACACCGGCGCGACAGATCGCGACAGCCTGATCGTCTGGCTCTGCGCAGCGAATCAGACCGCCTATGCGAGCCTTGCGCCCGTGGTGCTCGCCCATCGCGGCCATCCGTTTGTGGCGACGCTGCTGGCCGAAGCCGGCGAGGCCGTCGCGCGCATGATCACGGCGCTGGACCCGGCGGCCGCGCTGCCCGTGGCGCTGGCGGGCGGTCTGGGTGCGCCGCTGAGCGAATGGGTGCCGCAAGCCATGCGCGAGCGTCTGCGCGCGCCGCTCGCGGATTCGGCCAGCGGGGCCTTGCGGCTGGCGTTGCGCGAAAGCGAGCGCATGCGTGCAGCGTGAAGCGCTGCGCGGGTCTGTCCCAAAAACGCGCCCGTCGTGTTCGGGTGCTAGCATTGACGGTTTCCCGCTAGCCGCCTGAATTGCCATGTACAAGGTTATCGCCACCGATCTCGACGGAACGCTGCTCAACGCCGACCATCAACTGGACCCGTTCACGGTCGCCACGCTGAACAAGCTCGACGCACAGGGGCTGACGTTCATCATCGCCACGGGCCGTCATTACAGCGATGTGTCCGGTATTCGCGACATCCTCGGGATTCCGGCGTATCTGATCACGTCGAATGGCGCGCGCGTGCATGGCCCCGACAACGCGCTGCTGCACGCGAGCAATCTGCCCGAGCCGATGGTGCGCCGCCTCGTCGCGCCGGATACGGTGGGCGCGCACGGTCGCGTAATCGTGAGCCTCTACACGGATACGGAGTGGTTCATCGACCGCGACGCGCCCGAACTGCTCGCGTTCCATCAGGATTCCGGCTTCACGTACCGCGTGACCGAAGATCTGGCCACGCTCGGCGGCGCGGGTATTGCCAAGGCGCTGTATATCGGCGAGCCGGCCGATCTCGCGCATGTGGAAGCCAGCCTCACGCGCGAATTCGGCGACGCGCTCTATATCACCTATTCGCTGCCCGATTGCCTCGAAGTGATGGTTGCGGGCGTGTCGAAGGGACGCGCGCTGCGTGTCGTGCTGGAACAACTCAATGTGGATGCCGCGCGCTGCGTCGCGTTCGGCGACAACATGAACGATATCGACCTGCTCGAAACGGCAGGCCATCCGTTCATGATGAATAACGCGAATCCGCTGCTGATGGAGCGTCTGCCGAAGGTGCCGCGTATCGGCAACAACTTCGAGGCGGGCGTTGCGCATCATCTGCGCAAGCTGTTCGCGATCGACGACGAAATCACGGGCTAGATCCCGAGTTAATGCGCTTCGTTGAACGCCCGCGTTTTATTGCGCGGGCGTCTGCGAAGCCGGCTGCGGCGCGGGCAATCCTGCGCACGGGCAATCGTCGGCGACGCTATCCAGATCCTCGCGATCGTGGCTGAAGCGCAGGCGCGGCGAGCCGCTCGTCCAGTCCACGCGCACGACGTAGATACTGTCGAAATCCGCGCTCTTCCATTTAGGCACGTCGGAGGCCGAACCGCCGTGTTCGGCGACCATCTTGCGCACCAGCGTTTCGATCTCGCGATGTTCCCAGCCGATCAGCACCGTGCGATTGCGCATCGATGGATCGAGCAGGGTTTTCTCCAGCGCATGCGTGTGCGAATGGCCGTAGGGCGTCTGGATCGGCAGTCCGAACTGAATTGCCGTGGGCTCGACCGTCGCAAGCGGGCGCACATAGTAATAAGCGTGGCCGCGATCGTCTTTCTGCTCGCCCGGGTCCGGCGCGTAGACCGCGTCCGGTTTGCCGTATTTCGCGGCGATCACAGCAGGCAACGCCAGCGCGCGGTTCAGGCCTTTGCAGTTGAGCTGGCCGAGCCCTTCGGCGGGCTTTTCGCCGTGGCGCACGAAGATCAGCGTCGTGGTGTTGGCCGCATCGGGCGTGCTGGCGGCGTAGGCCATGCCCGCGCTGGCGAGCAGACCGCCCGTCGCGGCGAACCATTGCAGCGCCATCGATCCAGCGAGACGCCCCAGCGAATATCGTGAATGCTTCATGCCGCGCGCCTTGCCTGGAAGTTGGAGGGTGCGCCGATTCTAGCAGTGGCGCCAACGCACCCGGCGCGAGCCTCGCAGGCTCACGCGCATAAAAAACGGGCGCCGCAGCGCCCGTTTTCACACAGCTACAGTATTGGCGCGACGTTACGCCTTCACGCGCGCGGCCAGTTCGGCCACGGCTTCGCGGCGGCCCGCGATCAGCGGATACACCACGCCTGCAATCACCGCACCGATGATCGGCGCGACCCAGAACAGCCACAGTTGCGAGATCGCTTCGCCGCCGACGAACAGCGCCGGGCCGGTCGAGCGCGCCGGATTCACCGAGGTATTGGTGACCGGAATCGAGATCAGATGGATCAGCGTGAGACACAGGCCGATGGCGATCGGCGCGAAACCGGCCGGCGCGCGCACATCGGTCGCGCCGAGAATCACGAACAGGAAGAACGCGGTCATCACGACTTCGCAGACGAAGGCGGCGGCGAGCGTGTAGTGGCCCGGCGATTGATCGCCGTAACCGTTGGTGGCGAAACCGCTGGCGACGAGGTCGAAGCCCGGCTTGCCGGTGGCGATGCAGGCCAGCACCGCCGCGCCGATCACCGCGCCAATCACCTGCGCGACGATGTACGGCAGCAGGTCGCGCGCCGGGAAGCGGCCCGCGACGGTCAGGCCGACGCTCACCGCCGGATTCAGATGGCAGCCCGAAATATGGCCGATGGCGAACGCCATGGTCAGCACGGTCAGGCCGAAGGCGAGCGACACGCCCACGAAACCGATGCCGAGACCGTGAACCGGCCCGGCGAAATTGGCGGCGAGCACGGCGCTGCCGCAACCGCCGAGAACCAGCCAGAAAGTGCCGAACATTTCGGCCAGAAGTCGTTTGGATAAGTGCATTGTTAGACGCCTCGAAAAGTCATTTGACGGGGAGCCGAATAAAGCACCGGCACCGGGAAATGCCAGATTCTAGGGAGTCGCGAAAAGCACGGGTGTCAAGGATTGTCAATTCCGATGTAATTGTTCTCATTATTGCGCTGGATGCGTTCCGAATTCCGCCAACTGCATAACGTTCTTAATTGAAGAAATTAAGCGATAAAACAGTATTAGCAGCGATTGCTTATTCTCTTATTTACGTCTAATCTCCGATCGAGTCACTTAGATTGACAATGAAGGGGGAGAGGAAAAAATGTCGCAATACTCAGAACTGAAGGCGCAGATCGCCCGGCTTCAGGCCCAGGCTGACGAAGCCCGGCGCACCGAAATCGCGGATGTCATCAACATGATCCGGGAGAAAATCGCGGAGTATGGATTGTCGGCGCAGGACCTCGGTTTCGCCGTCGCCGCCCGGCGCGGACGCCCGCCCAAGAAGGCGCCGCTGCCGGCGCGCTATCAGGACCCCAAGTCCGGCGCGACCTGGAGCGGGCGCGGCAAGCCGCCCAAATGGATCGCCGGCAAGAACCGCGAACGCTATCTGATCGCCTGACCGGCCTGCATAAGCGCAATCCGGCACGCAATAAAAAAGAGCCGCATGAAACATGCGGCTCTTTTTATATGTGATCGGCCATTACGCTAATTCGGCGTACGCAAACGATTCACATTGCCCATTTGTGGTGCTTTTATCGCATCGATAGCGTTTTCTGCGATATAGCGAAACGCCCGATCAAACTCAAGCGCCCGCTGCAACTCGACGCAGCACCGGACGCTGGGCGGCTTCGATCAGCGTCGAATAGCTTTCGACATAATTACTCGCCATCGTGTGCGAAGTGAAACGACGCTCGAATTGCGCACGAATCGCATCGCGCGAAAGCGAGTCGATATTCTGCAGCGCCGCCACGGCGCCCTGAACGTCTTCGCAGATGAAACCGGTCACGCCCGGATCGATCACTTCAGGCACCGAACCGCGGTTGAACGCGATCACCGGCGTGCCGCAAGCCATCGACTCGATCATCACGAGGCCGAACGGCTCGGACCAGTCGATCGGGAACAGCAGCGCCTTGGCGCCCGAGAGGAATTCCGGCTTCTGCGTTTCGTTGATCTCGCCGACAAATTCCACGTGCGCCTGCGACAGCAGCGGCTCGATCTCGTTCTTGAAGTAATCCTGGTCGACCTTGTCCACCTTGGCGGCGATCTTCAGCGGCAGACCCGAAAGCGCGGCGATCTTGATGGCCGTATCCACACGCTTTTCCGGGCAGATGCGGCCAAGAAACGCGAGATATTCGGGCTTCTTGCTCGTTTGCGGCGTGAGCAGGTTCTTCGGCAGGCCGTGATAGATCGTGTTGAGCCAGTTGGCCTGATGCAGCGGCTGGCGCTGCGAATCCGAAATCGAAATCACCGGCGCCTGCGGGAACGAATCGAACACCGGCTGCAGTTCCGGCAGATCGAGACGGCCGTGCAGCGTGGTGACGAACGGCGTGTCGAGCGTCGAGAACAGCGGGAACGGCAGGTAATCGAGGTGGAAATGCAGCACGTCGAATTCGTGCGCCATGCGGCGAACGCGTTCGAGCAGGACGATGTGCGGCGCCAGCGCGTCGCGCACGGTCTGGTCGAGGCGCAGGGCGCGCGGCCAGGCCGCTTCGAGCTTTGCCGAGGTGACCGAATCGCCGCTGGCGAACAGCGTCACCTCGTGGCCTTGTTCGACCAGCGCTTCGGTCAGATAGGACACGACGCGCTCAGTGCCGCCGTAAAGCTTCGGCGGGACGGCTTCGTAAAGTGGCGCAATTTGTGCGATTCGCATTGGCTTGATCTCCTTGGCAAAAACCGCATGTCTACGACGACGACCCATCGAAAATTAACGGGGGCACTGCGGTATCGGGTTATCCCTGATTCCGATTATGGGCATTTGAATTCACGTTACGAGTTGTTTTGCAAACGCTTAATGTTGTTACAGCGGGATACATGGGCTGTAAGCGGCGGTTGCAAGACGTGACGCCTGTCTGCACGGCGATGCCGGCGGGGCCAATTCGCAATTGGTGTGCCTGCGCACAGACAATGGTTTCGACCCCCGTTAATAATTCGAATTGGGTAGCCTGAGGATTGTTACGTGGCTATGAAAAGCCTTTTATAATCTCCAGAGGATTAGGCTGATATGCCTTCGGCATGAGTCACACAGCCTCCCATCTTACTTTTCTACCGATTGTCAGAAAAATTCCTACATAAAAAGGGAAGTTTTTCTCGCAACGCGTCGCGGCATCCTTCCGATTTTCTTTTGCGTGTGGCGTCGCCACAATGCGAGGACGACCACTAAACGGGCCGTTTGCTTTGTCGTGCGCCATTGCGCACTGCATTTCACGGGCAAACGTTTCCGTATCAGGCCTGACCAGCCGCTACGTTTCGAATTCGGGGGAATCCATGAGCGCGACGACGCCAAGCGACATGCTCAGCGAGATCAAGGAAGTCAATCTGTCGTATCTGTTGCTCGCCCAGCGCCTGCTGCGCGAGGACCGTCCGACGGGGATGTTCCGTATGGGCATTTCGGCGCAGCTTGCCGAGGTGCTCGCCAACCTGACGTTCGCGCAGACTGCGCGCCTCGCATCGTCCAACCAGCTGCTTTGCCGTTTCCGTTTCGACGATCACGCCATCCTGGGCGCGCTCGCCGACAAGGGCAAATCCGCACAGACCCATTCCGCCATCCTGATGGCCGGCCAGAGCGTCGAACAGGTCGGCTGAGTCGACCGGCTTCGCTGCACGGCTCTGACAGAGCCTGGCGCGGCGCAGGCGCAGAAAAGCGCGGGGTCCGCATGCGGACCGCCGGTTTGCGGGTCGATGCGGGAGCCGAATGGCGACAAAAAGTGTGGTACTCGAGGTCAAGGAGATCGCACTGGCGATCGAGCTGATCGAACTGGGCGCGCGGCTGCAACTGCTCGAAGCGGAAACCTCGCTGTCGCGCGATCGCCTGATCCGGCTTTACAAGGAAGTGAAGGGCGAATCGCCGCCCAAGGGCATGCTGCCGTTCTCGACCGACTGGTTCATGACGTGGCAGCCCAACGTGCATTCCTCGCTGTTCTACAACACCTATCTGTTCATGAACGGCCACGGCCGTTGTGATCCGGTGCGCGCGATCGTCAAGAGCTACCGGCTCTATCTCGAACACGTGCGCATCCAGGAAGACGAACCCGCCTTGAGTCTCACGCGCGCCTGGACGCTGGTGCGTTACTTCGCCTCAGGGCTGCTGCAGATGACGCGCTGCACGCGCTGTGGCGGGCGTTTTGTCGCGCATGCGCACGAACCGCAGCGCTACTACGTGTGCGGGCTGTGCCAGCCGCCATCGCGCGCGGGACGCACGCGGCGCGCGCCGGCCGGCGTTTCTGCCAGCGTTTCTGCCAGCGTTTCGGCCAGCGCCCACCCGGCGCCCATGCTGCCGGGCACAGGCGGCGCGTGAGCGCGGCGCCGTTTCCAGCAGGTAAGGCAATGAAATGCTGCCGCAAATTGGCGACAGATTGCCACTTCATTCCGCCGACGAATTCATCGATGAAACATCGCCCGCCGCTGCGTGAGCGCGTCCGCGCGGCGCGGCTTCGCGGGCCGGTGCCGATTCGTCGCGCCACAGCAGGCCAGCACCCATCCAGGCTCAAAGTTTTCCGCGTCCGTGCCGTAAACCCTTCTAAGGGCGCGGGCCAATGGCGGCTCGCAGCGCAATCTTCTCCAGTGAGGACCCGTCTGTGCTGATTATCGTTGGAACTCTCGTGACGCTCGTTTGCGTCTTCGGCGGCTATGCCATGGAGGGTGGCCACCTTGGCGCTCTTATGCAGCCGGTCGAAGTGCTGATGATCGCCGGGGCGGGACTCGGCGCGTTCATCCTCGGCAACGGCATGAAGACGATCAAGGCGACGCTGCGCGTGCTGCCCGCCTTGTTCAAGGGCTCGAAGTACAGCAAGGACGTGTACATGGAGCTGCTCGCGCTGCTCTACGTCCTGCTGGCGAAAGCGCGCAAGGAAGGCACGCTGACGCTCGAAGCCGATATCGACGACCCGCAGAAAAGCCCGATCTTCACGCAATACCCGAAGATCCTGGCCGACCATCACATCGTCGAATTCCTCACCGACTACCTGCGTCTGATGGTGGGCGGCAACATGAACGCGTTCGAAATCGAAAGCCTCATGGACGAGGAAATCGAAACCCATCACGCCGAAGGCGAAGCGCCCGCGCATGCGCTGTCGAAGGTGGGTGACGCGATGCCGGCATTCGGTATCGTCGCCGCGGTGATGGGCGTGGTGCACACGATGGCATCGGCCGACAAGCCGCCTGCCGTGCTCGGCGAGATGATCGCCCAGGCACTGGTGGGCACGTTCCTCGGCATTCTGCTGTCGTACGGCCTGATCGGCCCGCTCGCCTCGCTCGCCGAGCAGCGCGTGACCGAATCGACCAAGATGTTCCAGTGCATCAAGGTGACCATTCTCGCGAGCCTGAACGGCTACGCGCCGGCCATTGCCGTCGAATTCGGCCGCAAGGTGCTGTTCTCGACCGAGCGCCCGTCGTTCTCGGAACTCGAAGAACACGTGCGCCGCGTGAAGGCGAAGTAAGGACCGCGCGATGAGCAACAACAAGGACCGCGCGATCGTCGTCAAGCGTGCCGCCCCGAAAAAGGGCGGTCACCACGGCGGCGCATGGAAGCTCGCCTACGCGGACTTCATGACCGCGATGATGGCGTTCTTCCTGCTGATGTGGCTGCTCAGTTCGGCGTCCACGGTGCAGTTGAAGGGCATCGCCGATTACTTCAACCAGCCGCTCAAGGTCACGCTCTGGGGCGGCGACCGCAGCGCGGAAGATTCGTCGATCGTGAAGGGCGGCGGGCGCGATATCTCCTCGCAGGAAGACGGCATCACGCGTCGCAGCGACGGCCAGACCGAGCGCACGGACCGCAGCACGGTCAAGCACAACGACGACGAAGCGTCGAAGCAGCAGCAAGGCTCGCTCGAGCGCAAGGAACAGGTGCGCCTGCACGACCTGCAGGTCAAGCTGATGGCCGCGATCGAAGCGAACCCGGTGCTGCGCCAGTTCAAGCAGCAGATTCGCGTCGATTCGACCTTGCAGGGTCTGCGCATCGAAATCGTCGATTCGCAGAAGCGCCCGATGTTCGCGACGGCGCGCGATGTGGTCGAGCCGTACATGCACGACATCCTGCAGGCGATCGGCAAGACGCTCAACGACGTGCCCAACCGCATCGTCGTGCAAGGCCACACCGACGCCGTGCCGTATGCCGGCGGCGAGAGCGGCTACAGCAACTGGGAACTGTCCGCCGACCGCGCGAACGCCTCGCGCCGCGAGCTGGTCGCAGGCGGCATGGACGAATCGAAGGTGCTGCGTGTGCTGGGGCTGGCCTCCACGCAGAACCTGAACAAGGCTGATCCGCTCGACCCGGAAAACCGCCGCATCAGCATCATCGTGCTCAACAAGAAGTCGGAAGAGGCACTCGAGCACGACGACAGCACCGCGACGACGCTGTCGGACGACGCAGCGGGCTCGGGCAAGGGCTCGTTGCTGCCGGCGATCAGCGGCGGTGCGGCACCGGCGCCGGACGTGACGAAGGCGCCGCCGGGTGTGGCGCCGGTCGCTCCCGCGGGCGTGTCGCTCGCGCCGGTGGCGGCGAACGTGGCGCCCGCGATGCCTGGCAAGCCCGCGCCGTAAGGCGGGGGCGTCCAGGTGAAAGCAGCACAAGCGGTGAACGCGACGAGCGACGAAACAATCGACGGAACAGCAGCGCGAACGAGGAACGGATGATCAGAAATATTCTGGCGATCGACGATTCGGCGTCCATGCGGGAGATCCTGTGTGCGGCGCTCGGCTCGGCGGGTTACGAAGTGACGGTGGCCAACGACGGCGAAGACGGGCTCGAGCATGCGCTCGCGCAGCGCTTCGATCTCGTGCTCACCGATCTGTACATGCCGCGCATGAGCGGGCTCGACCTGATCAAGCGCCTGCGCGCGAACCCGTCTTACCAGGACACGCCCATCCTCGTGCTGACCACGGAATCGGACGAAGGCTTCAAGGCAGCCGTGCGGGAAGCGGGCGCGACTGGCTGGATCGAAAAACCGGTGGACCCCGAACTGCTCGTCGATCTGGCGAGCGCGCTCGGCGAAACGCAACCATGACATCAGGCGCGCTGCAGTAGTCCGCACGCAGATCCTGCCTCTGCACTGACGTCAGTGCAGCGACCAGGACCCGGAACCGGACCGGCGGCACGCCCCCCACGCATTAATCGCGGTGAAAGAGCAATGACTCTCGACATCACTCAGTTCTACCAGACGTTTTTCGACGAGGCGGACGAGCTGCTCGCGCAGATGGAGCAGCTTCTTCTGAACCTGAACGTCGGCCAGCCCGATCCCGAAGATCTGGCGGCGATTTTCCGCGCGGCCCACTCGATTAAGGGCGGCGCGGCGACCTTCGGCTTCACGGCGCTCACCGAAACGACCCACGTGCTCGAATCGCTGCTCGACCGCGCGCGCAACAATGAAATCGTGTTGCGCACGGACATGGTCGACGTGTTTCTCGAAACCAAGGACGTGCTGTCCGACCAGCTCGCGGCCTACCGCGCGAGCGCCGAGCCCGACGCGGCGACGGCGGCCGCCATGCGCGCCAAGCTCGAACGCCTGAACGCGGAAAGCCAGGGCGTGCCCGCTGCGGCCGCAGCAGCACCGGCACCGGCGCCCGTCGTGGCCGCACCGGTGATGGCGGTGGCACCCGCGCCTGCGATGGATTCGGAAGAAGACCTCGAAGCGGCCTTCGAAGCGAACCGTCCGTCGGCGATGGCGGCAGGCGCAGCCGTGGCGACGCACGTGCCCGAGCATGTGGTCGACGAAGCGATCGCGGCCACTTCGGTGGCAGGCGCGGCGGCACCCGCTGCCGCACCGGCCGCCGAAGGCCCGCATCTGCGCATCACGCTGCGCCGCGTGGACGCCAAGGACCAGGAACTGCTCGCCGAAGAACTCGGCAATCTGGGCCGCATCCTCGGCCAGGTGAAGACCGGCGACGACCTGACGCTGTGGCTCGAAACCGATGTGCCCTCGGACGACATCGTCGCCGTGTGCTGCTTCGTGATCGACGAAAGCCAGATTTCGATCGGCCGTGGCGCCGCGCCGCAAGGCGACGCCGCGCCCGCACTCGCGGACGAAGTGCTGCCCGCGCTGACGATTCCGCCGATCCCGGCCGCGCCGGCACCGGTTGGCGCGCCCGCTGCGATGGCGGTTTCCGCCGCACCCGCTGCGGCGCCCGTGGCTGCGCCCGCGCCGCCGGTTGCCGTTGCTCCGGCACCGGCGCCGGTCGCCGCGCCCGCAGCGTCGGCGGCCGCCGACCACGAACGCAAGCCGCGCGCGGCTGCAGCCGCATCGGCGGAAGGCAGCTCGATTCGCGTCGGCGTGGAAAAGGTCGACCAGCTGATCAACCTCGTGGGCGAACTCGTCATCACGCAGGCGATGCTGGCGGAAACCACCAGCACCTTCGATCCGGCGCTGCACGACCGCCTCTTCAACGGCATGGCGCAGCTCGAACGCAACGCGCGCGATCTGCAGGAAGCGGTGATGTCGATCCGCATGATGCCGATGGACTACGTGTTCAGCCGCTTCCCGCGTCTGGTGCGCGACCTGGCTTCGAAGCTCGGCAAGGAAGTGGAACTGGTCACGTTCGGTCAGGCGACCGAACTCGACAAGAGCCTGATCGAGCGCATCATCGACCCGCTGACCCACCTCGTGCGCAACTCGCTCGACCACGGCATCGAAACCGTGGAAGCGCGCCGCGCCGCCGGCAAGGACGGCACGGGCCAGCTCGTGCTTTCCGCCGCGCATCACGGCGGCAATATCGTGATCGAAGTGAGCGACGACGGCGCAGGCCTGCGCCGCGACAAGATTCTCGCCAAGGCAGCCAAGCAGGGCATGCAGGTCAGCGACACGATGACCGACGACGAAGTCTGGAACCTGATCTTCCTGCCGGGCTTCTCGACGGCGGAGCAGGTCACCGACGTGTCGGGCCGCGGTGTCGGCATGGACGTGGTGAAGCGAAACATCCAGTCGATGGGCGGCCACGTCGAGATCACCTCGCACGCGGGCAAGGGCAGCACCACGCGCATCGTGCTGCCGCTCACGCTGGCGATTCTCGACGGCATGTCCGTGAAGGTCGGCAACGAAATCTTCATCCTGCCGCTGAACTTCGTGATGGAGTCGCTGCAGCCGCGCCACGAAGACATCTACACGGTCACCAACGGCGACCGCGTGGTGCGCGTGCGCGGCGAATATCTGCCGCTCGTCGCGCTGCATCACGTCTTCAATGTCGAAGGCGCGCGCACCGACCCGACCCAGGGCATCGTCACCATCATGGAAACCGAAGGCCGTCGCTTCGCCATGCTGATCGACGAGCTGGTGGGCCAGCAGCAGGTCGTGGTGAAGAACCTCGAAACGAATTACCGCAAGGTGCACGGCATTTCGGCGGCGACGATCCTGGGCGACGGCAGCGTCGCGCTGATTGTCGACGTGGCCGCGCTCAACCGCGAAACGCGCGCGTCGCACGGTGTTGCCGTCGGCTCGCACGGCGGCGCGAATTCCGGCTCGTTCGCCGAATTCGCCTGAGCAGGCGCATCAGCATGAGCACGCATCAACCAACCATTTCCCAACCGTTCAGGGGCTAACGTGGCAGAAGTCCATTCCATCCAGGGCGGCGGCGCACAGGGCGCAGTCGCCGGCGCGCACCGCCGCGACGCGCAACAGGCCGACGCAGGCGGTCAGGAATTCCTCGTCTTTACGCTGGGCGCGGAAGAGTACGGCATCGACATTCTCAAGGTGCAGGAAATCCGCGGCTACGAAAGCGTGACGCGCATCGCCAATGCACCCGATTTCATCAAGGGCGTGATCAATCTGCGCGGCATCATCGTGCCGATCGTGGACATGCGCATCAAGTTCCACCTCGGCCGCGTGGAGTACGACCACCAGACCGTGGTGATCATCCTGAACGTCGCGCATCGCGTGGTGGGCATGGTGGTGGACGGCGTGTCCGACGTGCTGACGCTGCAGATGGACCAGATCATGCCCGCGCCGGAATTCGGCGCGACGCTCACGACCGAATACCTCACGGGCCTCGGCACCGTGGACGGCCGCATGCTGATCCTGATGGACATCGAAAAGCTCATGACGAGCCGCGAGATGGCCCTGATCGAAGCGCTGGGCGTGTGAGAGACAAGGCATACCGATATCAGGGAAGGGGCGAGGTTGCTACGGGGGTGAGGCCGCAAGGCCCGCGCTAGAGGAAGAGCGGAAAGCCGCCGCGCAAGAGCGGCCCAACCGCCATGCCATACCGGTCTGCCTCGACCTTGCGCGATCAACCCGCGATACCCGACGCCGCACAGGACAGGAGCAAACGAGATGCTGCACAAGTGGTCGATCCGCACGACGCTCACGGGCGTTGGGGTCATTCTCCTGGCGCTGACCGGTCTGGTCGGCGCGCTCGGGCTTATCGCGCTCGGCAACGCGAGCGATTCGCTCGCCACCATTGCGCGCGGCGATCTCGTCGCGATGCATTCGCTCAACGACGCCTCGTCGTATCTGCTGCGCTCGCGTGTCTCGCTCGACCGGGTGAACGCGCTTTACGTGGCCGGCCAGAACGACGAAGCGAAGAAAGTCATCGATCGCGCCGACTTCCTGCTCGGCAAGTCGAACGATGCCTGGAAGGCGTTCGTCGCCGCCCCGAAAACCGGTATCGACGCGGCCACGCTCGACGCGCTCAACACGAAGCGCGCGGCGCTGCTGCAGGACGGCGTGCAGCCGGAATTCGCCGCGCTGCGTGCGAACGACCAGGCGGCCTATCACGCCATCGCCGATACGAAGATCAGCCCGATGTTCGTCGATTACGACAACTCGGCCGCCCCGGTTGCGCAGCAGCTTCAGGACGGCGCGCAGGCGCGCGAAGAAAGCGCGCGCTCGCAGATTTCGCTGATGCGCACGCTGATCGGCGTGGTGATCGCGGTGGCGCTGGTGCTGGTGGTGGCGATCCGTTTCGCGATGCGCGGCCTGATCGTGCAGCCGCTCGAAGATGCGGTGAAGTCGTTCGAGCGCATTGCGCAGGGCGATCTGACCGAGCGTATCGACGTCTACAGCAAGAACGAAATCGGCCGTCTCTTTGCGGGCGTCAAGCGCATGCAGGAAAGCCTCGTGTCGCTCGTGTCGGCCGTGCATAACGGCGCGGGTTCGATCGACGTGGGCGCGCGCGAAATCGCCATGGGCAACACCGATCTCTCGCAGCGCACCGAACAGCAGGCGGCGTCGCTGCAGGAAACGGCCTCGAGCATGGAACAGCTCACCGGCACCGTGCGCCAGAACGCCGAGAACGCGCGCCAGGCAAGCCAGCTTGCCGTGAACGCCTCGGATATCGCCACGCGCGGCGGCGCGGTGGTGGGCGAAGTGGTGTCGACGATGCAGGCCATCGCCACCAGCTCGGCGAAGGTCGTGGACATCATCAGCGTGATCGAAGGGATCGCGTTCCAGACCAATATTCTGGCGCTCAACGCGGCCGTGGAAGCGGCGCGGGCGGGCGAGCAGGGCCGCGGTTTCGCGGTGGTCGCAGGCGAAGTGCGCAGCCTCGCGCAGCGCAGCGCGAGTGCGGCAAGAGAAATCAAGGAACTCATCAACGATTCCGCCGAGAAGGTGCAAAGCGGATCGCAACTGGTGGGCCGCGCGGGCACGACGATGGACGACATCCTTCAGGCCGTGCGTCGCGTGACCGACATCATGGGTGAGATCAGCGCGGCATCGGAAGAACAGTCGGGCGGCATCGAGCAGGTCAACCGCGCCGTCACGCAGATGGACACCGTCACGCAGCAGAACGCGGCGCTGGTGGAAGAGGCAGCGGCCGCGGCCGCGTCGCTCGAAGAGCAGACGCGCAACTTGCAGAGCGTGCTGGCGACGTGGCGCACGGATGGTGCAAACCACGGCGGCAACCACGGCGGCGAAAGCCGTGCAGTGCGCGCAACGGCTTCGGCATCGGCTGTAGCGGCAGCTCCCGCAGCGAAGGCAGCGGCGCCCGCCGTGAAAGCCATCGCCGCGAAGCGCGTGCCGGCACCGGCTGCAAAGCCCGCAGCGCAGGCCAGCGCACCGGCCGCAGCGAAGCCGATGCCCAAGCCCGCTGCACGTGTTGAACCGCAGATTGCCAGCACGGCAGCGTCCGCTTCGGACGACTCCGACTGGGAAACGTTTTGATCGTTTTGATCCTCCGCGTCGAGCGGAACCCTTGAACCACTGAAATCGCGACGAGCACAGCAATGCACATGAGCGCACAAGGACGGCCGGAGATGCACCGCGCCGCTGCCCGCAAGGCGGCGGACGCGACACGCGCCGCGCATGCGCCGCACGCATTGCAGGCGGGCGGCCACGCAGCAACGGCCCAGGAAGATTCGATGAACGCAGCAGGCTTGCGCGCCCGACGCGCTGGAGCGGCATCATGAACGCGCTGCGTTCCCGTCCCGATCGTGGCGATCGCAGCGATCGTCACGCCGATGTGCCGCGCGCCGGCGGCGAAGGCGCCGCGCGCGACTTCGAGTTCACCTCGGCGGACTTCGAGCGCATCCGCGCGCTGATCCACCGCCGCGCCGGGATTTCGCTCTCGGACCACAAGCGCGACATGGCGTACAGCCGTCTTGCGCGGCGTCTGCGCGCGCTCGGCCTCGATACCTTCCGCGACTATCTCGACGAACTCGAAAAGCGCAACGATGCGAACGAGTGGGAAGCGTTCACCAACGCGCTGACCACCAACCTCACGGCGTTCTTTCGCGAAGCGCATCACTTTCCGATCCTCGCCGACTTCGTCAAACGCCGCACGCAGCCGGTTTCGGTGTGGTGCTCGGCGGCATCGACGGGCGAAGAGCCGTACTCGATCGCGATGACGCTGATCGAATCGCTCGGCGAGCGTGCCGCGCGCGAGTCGCGCGTGCTCGCCACCGACCTCGACACCCAGGTGCTCGCCAAGGCCGATGCGGGCGTCTACGCCTACGACCAGGTCAAGCATCTCTCGCCCGAGCGGCTGAAGCGCTTCTTCCTGAAGGGCACGGGCTCGCACGCTGGCCTCGTGAAGGTGCGCCCGGAACTGCGCCAGATGATCAAGTTCGAGCAGTTGAACCTGACCGACGCCGATTACGGCCTGCGTCAGACCTTCGACGCGATCTTCTGCCGCAACGTGATGATCTACTTCGACAAGCCGACCCAGGCGCAGGTGCTCACGCGCTTCGAACCGCTGATGAAGCCGGACGGTCTGCTGTTCGCGGGCCATTCGGAAAACTTCACCTATGTGACGCAGGCCTTCCGTCTGCGCGGTCAGACCGTCTACGAACTGACGCGCGGCCGCGCCGCCGCCGCGACGGCCACCGCCACGGCGGTGAAGCCGGGCGCGAAGACCGAACCGCTGGGAGCGACCGTATGAGCCGCTTGCCGATCGCGACCAACCGCTACTTCGACGCGCACTTCAAACGCCCCGGCGTGAAGCTGCTGCCGAACGAATTCTTCACCACGAACGAAGACATGGTGCTCGTCACCGTGCTCGGTTCGTGCGTGGCCGCCTGCATCCAGGATCGCACCGCCGGCATCGGCGGCATGAACCACTTCATGCTGCCCGACGACGGCGCCGACGCCGCCCACGCCCCGCACGGCGCCTCCGACGCGATGCGCTACGGCGCCTACGCGATGGAAATGCTGATCAACGAACTGATCAAGGCCGGCGGGCGCCGCGAGCGCTTCGAAGCCAAGGTGTTCGGCGGCGCAGCCGTGCTGGCGGGCATGACGACGATGAATATCGGCGATCGCAATTCCGCCTTCGTGCGCCGTTATCTGGCGACCGAAAGCATCCGTATCACCGCTGAAGACCTGCAGGGCTCGCATCCGCGCAAGGTGGCGTTCCTGCCGCGCACGGGCCAGGTGATGGTCAAGAAACTGCGTCTGTCGCAGGAAACGAGCGTGGCCGAGCGCGAGCAGCAACTCGCGCAGCAAGGCGCCGAAGCGCGTGCCGAGCGCCTTGCGCGCGCCCGTGCCCGCGTCGAGCTGTTCGGCCTGAACGGCTCGCGTGCCGGCGGCACCGCAGGCGGCAATCCCTTTCCAACATCCGCGCCGCAGCCGGCGCGCCCGCGCATCGAGTTGTTCGGCGCGAGTGCGTCTGCCACGCGGCCATCCAGTCATGGTCCTGGTTTCGGTCATGACAACGCCAGGACAGTAGAGGAGGCGTGAACGCTGTGCAAAAAATCAAGGTTCTCTGCGTCGATGATTCGGCTCTGATCCGCAGCCTGATGACGGAGATCATCAACAGCCAGCCGGATATGACCGTCGTCGCCACCGCGCCCGACCCGCTCGTGGCGCGCGAGCTGATCAAGCAGCACAACCCCGACGTGCTTACGCTCGACGTGGAAATGCCGCGCATGGACGGTCTCGATTTCCTCGAGAAGCTCATGCGCCTGCGCCCGATGCCGGTCGTGATGGTGTCGTCGCTGACCGAGCGCGGCAATGAAATCACGCTGCGCGCGCTGGAACTGGGCGCGGTCGATTTCGTGACCAAGCCGAAGGTCGGCATTCGCGACGGCATGCTCGACTACGCCGAAAAGCTCGCCGATAAGGTACGCGCCGCTTCGCGCGCCCGCGTGCGTCCGGCGGCGCCCGCGCGCGCCGCGGCGCCGGCTGCTGGTGCCGCCGGTGCCTCGGCGCATGCGCCTGCGCACGCCGCGCATGCCCACGCGCACGCACCGGTCGCCGCCGCGCCGATGATCAACAACCCGCTGCTGTCGACCGAAAAGCTGATCATCGTCGGCGCCTCGACGGGCGGCACCGAAGCGATCCGCGAAGTGCTGCAGCCGCTGCCGCCCGACGCGCCCGCGGTGCTGATCGCGCAGCATATGCCGCCCGGTTTCACGAAGTCGTTCGCGCAGCGCCTGAACGGCCTGTGCCGCATCACCGTGAAGGAAGCGGAGCACGGCGAACGCGTGCTGCCCGGCCACGCCTACATCGCGCCGGGTCACGCTCACCTGTTGCTCGCGCGTAGCGGCGCGAACTACATCGCCCATTTGTCCGACGACCCGCCGGTGAACCGGCATCGTCCGTCGGTGGACGTGCTGTTCCGCTCGGCGGCGCAGCACGCGGGCAAGAACGCCATCGGCGTGATTCTGACGGGCATGGGCCGCGACGGTGCGGCTGGCCTGCTGGAAATGCGCAAGGCCGGTGCGTTTACGCTCGCGCAGGACGAAGCAAGCTGCATCGTGTTCGGCATGCCGCGCGAAGCGATTGCGCTCGGCGCCGCCGACGAGATCGCCTCGCTGTCGGACATGAGCCGCCGCGTGATGACGCGTCTGGCTTCGATGGGCGACCGCGTCCAGCGCGTCTGACGGAGCTGGCGCGCGCATTGCTCGTCAACGCGCTGGCAGTCAATATTTCGAGAGATCGCACGATTCTGTAAGGACTGTGCGATCGATCACGATTAATTTATCTGGATAGGCATGGCGCTTGTCTGGATAATTGCCCGGGTTTTAGCCTGGAGAATGGAACCGAGATGGATAAGGGAATGAAGATTCTGGTGGTGGACGATTTTCCGACGATGCGCCGGATTGTCCGCAACCTGCTCAAGGAACTGGGCTACTCGAACGTCGACGAAGCCGAAGACGGCGCTGCGGGCCTCGCACGCCTGCGCGGCGGCAACTACGACTTCGTGATTTCGGACTGGAACATGCCGAACCTCGACGGCCTCGCGATGCTCAAGGAAATTCGCGCCGACGCCACGCTCACGCACCTGCCGGTGCTGATGGTGACCGCCGAGTCGAAGAAGGAAAACATCATCGCCGCCGCTCAGGCGGGCGCAAGCGGCTACGTCGTGAAGCCTTTCACGGCGGCCACGCTCGACGAGAAGCTCAACAAGATTCTCGAAAAGATGGCGAAGACCGGGAGCTGACGTGAACGAGCCCATTGATGCGTCCGCGGCGTTGCCCGCCGGGCAGCATGACGACGCCGATTCGGGCGAGTTCGCGACGGACCGTATCCTCGCGCGCATCGGCCAGTTGACGCGCACGCTGCGCGATTCGATGCGCGAGCTGGGTCTGGACAAGCACGTCGAGCGCGCCGCCGAAGCGGTGCCCGACGCGCGCGACCGCCTGCGCTACGTCGCCGACATGACGGAGCAGGCCGCCGTGCGCGTGCTGACCGCCATCGAACTCGCCAAGCCGATGCAGGAAAAGCTCGAAGCCGACGCCAAGGTGCTGTCGGCGCGCTGGGAGACCTGGTACGACGCACCGATCGGGCGCGAGGAAGTGCGCTCGCTGATGGACGACACGCGCCAGTTCCTCGACGTGGTGCCGCAAACCACCGCGGCGACGAACCAGCATCTGCTCGAAATCATGCTCGCGCAGGATTTCCAGGATCTGACCGGCCAGGTGATCAAGAAGATCATGGACGTGGTCTATCTGATCGAGCAGCAATTGCTGACCGTGCTGGTCGAGAACATCGCACCGGAGCGGCGCGAACAGTTCGCGGCCACGGCGGCGGCGCTCGCGGAAGTCCACGCGAGCACGGGCAGCCCCGAAGGTCTGCTCAACGGGCCGCAGATCAACCCGGAAGGCAAGGCCGACGTGGTGCAGGATCAGGCACAGGTCGACGACCTGCTCGCCAGCCTCGGTTTCTGAGGCGGCGGGAAGGGCCGGGCGGGCTGTCCGGCGTTGCGCGATGCGCGGCGCCTGGCAACCTTCCTGGCAACCCGCGCGGGGTCCCGGTTTGGTCCCGACGGCGTGCTGTCGCATGTCATGCGGGACAGGCATACTAGTGGGCGTTCGCTCACTGCTGCAGGACACACGCAATCGCGCGTGCAGCTGCTGCGGCGCAACGAAGCGAAGCCAGCCGTTCCCCGTCGAGCCGACGTCCGCCTTCTGCTGTCGCCCAAGGCGTTACGAGCCGTGCGGTGGAGCGCGCCACCGAGAGAGGGAGGGCCGCCTTGAATCCGCACGTTTCGACCTTTGGGTCTGCTGCTGGGTCTGCCGTTTTTTCCAGCTCAGCTTTTAGCTCAGTTTCCCCCGCGGTATCTTCCGCATCCTGCAGCGCCGTTTCACCTGGCGCGATGGACTGCGCGTCTGGTGTCTCCACTTCGTTTTTCCGTCGTAGCGCGCCTGTGATGTCGCGCGGCGCAGCCATGCGTCTCGCCGCAGCGTTGTTATGCGCGATGGGTCTGCTGGGCGTCGTGCAGCCGGCCAGCGCCGCGCTCGGCGGCGTGCCCATGACCACGCCGTCCGGCGCCAGCGTCAATACCACCTCCGGGAGTGCCGCGTCGACAGTCGCGCGTCAGGCGGCCCAGAGCACCAGTTCCAGTACGTCCTCGACCAGCAGCACCAGCAGCGCCACCTACACGGTGCGCGAGACCACGCTCGTCAACGGCACCGCCGTGCGCGAATACCTCAGCTCGGCGGGCACGGTGTTCGCCGTGGCGTGGAGCGGGCCGCAGATGCCCGATCTATCGGCGCTGCTCGGCACGTATTTCCCGCAGTACGTGGCGGGCGTGCAGGCCAGCCGCGCCAATGGCGTGCGCGGTCCCGGCGCGGTCGAGAGCAGCGCGCTCGTGGTGCATTCGGGCGGCCATATGGGCGCGTTCTCGGGGCAGGCGTGGTTGCCCTCGGCGCTGCCGTCGGGCTTCAGTACGTCCGACATCCAATAACGAACGGGAGGCGACGCGTGTTCAACTACGGAATTCTCAACGCCTTCACTCGCCAGCCGCGCGAGTCCCGTCAATCTGCCCGCGCTGTCGCGCTGGGCGCCCTGTTCGCGCTCGCCACCGTTCTGGCGGCCTGCGGCGGCGGTGGCGGCTCCTCGGGGTCGAGCAGCGCCAGCAGCGCGAGCGGCGATACGTCCGGGCTGCCCGCCGGCCCGACCCAGCAGCCGATCGCCGCCACCTCCGCGAATACCGTTGCCGTCACGGTCAACAGCGGTGTCACCAACACGATGCCGAATATCCCCACCGTCAGCGTGACGGTGTGCGCGGCGGGCAGCAGCACCTGTCAGACCGTCGACAATATTCAGGTGGATACCGGCTCGTACGGCCTGCGCGTGCTGAATTCGGCGTTCACCAGCACGATGCGCAGCGCGCTTTCCACGATCGCGACCAGCAGCGGCACGCTGGCGGAATGCACGGCGTTCGCGGACGGCTACACCTGGGGCACCGTGCGTAGCGCCGACGTCAAGATCGGCGGCGAAACGGCCAGCGCCATCCCGATCCAGGTGATCGGCGACCTGGCGACCTCTTCGGTGCCGACCATCTGCTCGAACATCGGCGCCGCGCAGAACACGACCTCGGCGCTGGGCGCGAACGGTATCCTGGGCATTGGCGTCGCGCCCTGGGATTGCGGCTCGACCTGCGTGACGGCCACCTCGAGCAACTACTTCGCCTGTCCGAACGGCACCAGTTGCACCCAGACGGGCGTGGCCCTCACGCAGCAGGTGGCCAACCCGGTGGCGCACTTCACCACCGACAACAACGGCGTGATCCTGCAGATGCCGCCCGTTTCCAATAACGGTCAGGCTTCGGCCACGGGCACGCTGGTGTTCGGCATCGGCACGCAGTCGAACAACACCATGGCGGCCTCGCAGCGCTTCACCACGACCGCCTGGGGCGATCTGACGACGACCTTCAACAGCCGCTCGCTGACCGCCTTCCTCGACTCGGGTTCGAACGGCATTTTCTTCGCCGATAGCGCCATCACCCAATGCGGCGGCAGTCTGGGCGCGTTCTACTGTCCGTCCACGGCGCTCACCTTCACCACCACGCTGGTCGACCAGAACAAGGACTCCGGCACGATCAGCTTCAATGTGGTGAATGCGTCGGCGCTGCTCGGCAACAGCAGCTATTTCGCGTTCAACGACCTCGCGGGGCAGTTCGGTTCCAATTCGAGCCTCGATCTCGGCCTGCCGTTCTTCTATGGCCGCTACGTCTATTACGGCATCGACAAGACCGCGACCGGCGGCACGCAGACGCCTTACGTGGCGTTCTGATCGCATCCGGGCAGACCCGCGCGCCCGCCGCCGCATCGCGGGCGGCGGGCCGCTTTGACCACACTGTTCGATCCCCGATTCCCGCCCGCCGGCGCCGCACGCGCGCCCATCCGGTGAAATACCCGGGTTTCCCTGCCTTACTCCGCCGATCGTCGCTTGCCCCGCAAGGCAATAATCGCTCTCACTGAAAAAGGGCGTGCGCCGTCACCACCAGGGTGGCGGGCAGCGTGCGCCGCCGACCGGAGCATATGTGGCAGAGGACAGCGACCTCGAAAAAACCGAATCAGCCACTCCCAAGCGCCTTGAGAAGGCGCGCGAGGAGGGGCAGATTGCGCGTTCGCGGGAGCTTTCCACGTTCGCCTTGCTGTCGGCGGGTTGCTTCGGCACATGGCTGCTGTCGGACACCATCGGCCTGCATCTGCAGGCGATGCTGCGCGGCGCGCTGACCTTCAATCACGCGGGCGCGTTCGAGACCAAACGCATGCTGATTGGCGCCGGCACGGCGGCCCGCGAAGGCCTGCTCGCCGTGCTGCCGGTGCTGGCACTGACCGGCACGGCCGCGCTGCTCGCGCCGATGGCGCTGGGCGGCTGGCTGTTTTCATCGAAATCGATCGGCGTGAAGTTCGAGCGACTGAACCCGATGACGGGCCTCGGCCGCATCTTCTCGATGAACGGGCCGGTCCAGCTCGGCATGTCGACGGTGAAGACGATCGTGGTGGGCGCGATCGGCGGCTCGGCGCTCTGGAACCATCGCGAAGAGATTCTGGGTCTGGGCATGCAGCCCGCGCCGCGCGCATTCGCCGATGCCTTCCATCTGATCGTGGTGTGCTGCGGCATGACGGTGGGCGGCATGTTCCTGCTGGCCGCCATCGACGTGCCGTATCAGCTCTGGTCGTATCACCGCAAGCTGCGCATGACCAAGGAAGAAGTGAAGCGCGAGCACCGCGAAAGCGAAGGCGATCCGCACGTGAAGGGCCGGATTCGCCAGCAGCAGCGTGCGATGGCGCGCCGCCGCATGATGACGCAGGTGCCCAAGGCCGACGTGGTCGTGACCAACCCGACGCACTTCGCCGTGGCCCTGCAGTACACCGACGGCGACATGCGCGCACCGAAGGTGGTCGCCAAGGGCGTGAATCTGGTGGCCGCGCGCATCCGCGAAATCGCCACCGAGAACAACGTGCCGCTGCTCGAAGCGCCGCCGCTCGCGCGGGCGCTGTATCACAACGTCGACCTGAATCGCGAAATTCCCGGCCAGCTTTACGGCGCGGTCGCGCAGGTGCTGGCGTGGGTCTATCAGCTCAAGCGTTTTCGCGAACATGGCGGCGATGTGCCGATGGCGCCGACCGATCTCGACGTGCCGCCCGAATTCGACAAGGGCGGCGTGAGCGACGAAGACGCCGCCGAAGAAGCCGACGACACGCTGTCGCCCGAGGCGGGCGCAGCAAGCAACGCCGCGAAAGCCGCACCGAATCAAGCATCAAGCACCGCAGGTCGCGCCGATACCGCGCGCGACGGCAATGAAGGAGCAACGTAATGAACGCCCGCACCGGTTTCCTCGCGCGGCGCCCAGAAGTGCTGCAAAGCACGAATCTGCGCGCACTCGCCGGGCCGATCCTGATCTGCATGATCCTCGGCATGATGATCCTGCCGTTGCCGCCGTTCCTGCTGGATCTGCTGTTCACCTTCAACATCGCGCTTTCGGTGATGGTGCTGCTCGTCAGCATGTACACCATGAAGCCGCTCGACTTCGCGGCGTTCCCGAGCGTGCTGCTGTTCTCCACGCTGCTGCGTCTGTCGCTGAACGTGGCGTCCACGCGTATCGTGCTGCTCGAAGGCCACACCGGCCCCGACGCCGCGGGCAAGGTGATCGAATCGTTCGGCCACTTCCTCGTGGGCGGCAACTTCGCCGTGGGTATCGTGGTGTTCGTGATCCTGATGGTCATCAACTTCATGGTGATCACCAAGGGCGCGGGGCGTATCGCGGAAGTGTCCGCGCGCTTCACGCTCGACGCGATGCCCGGCAAGCAGATGGCGATCGACGCCGACCTCAACGCCGGCCTCATCAACGAAGAAGCCGCCCGCAAGCGCCGTACGGAAATCGCCCAGGAAGCCGAGTTCTACGGTTCGATGGACGGTGCCAGCAAGTTCGTGCGCGGCGATGCGATCGCCGGTCTGCTGATCATGGCGATCAACATCATCGGCGGGCTGATCGTGGGCGTGGTGCAGCACGGCATGGCCTTTGGCGCGGCGGGCGAGACCTACACGCTGCTGACCATCGGTGACGGCCTGGTCGCGCAGATTCCTTCGCTGGTGATCTCGACGGCGGCTGGTGTGATCGTGTCGCGCGTGGCGACCAACGAAGACATCGGCACGCAGCTGACGGGCCAGTTGTTCACCAACCCGCGCGTGCTGATGATCACGGGTTCGATCATCCTCATGATGGGTCTGATTCCGGGCATGCCGCACTTCGCGTTTCTGCTGCTGGGCGGCGGGGCGATCCAGCTTGGCCGCGTCATGAAGAAGAGCGCCGAGGCGAAGAAGGCAAGCGCCGTGCTGGCGGACGTCCTGCCGGCCGCGGCTGCGCCGGTCGAGAACACCGAAGCGAGCTGGGACGACGTGGCGCTGATCGACACGCTCGGCCTCGAAGTGGGCTACCGCATCATTCCGCTGGTCGACAAGAACACCGATGGCGAACTGCTCAAGCGCATCAAGAGCATCCGCAAGAAGTTCGCGCAGGAAATCGGCTTCCTGCCGCCGGTGATTCATATCCGCGACAACCTCGAACTGCGCCCCAACGCTTACCGCATCACGCTCAAGGGCGTGGAAGTGGGCACGGGCGAGGCGTATCCGGGCCAGTGGCTCGCCATCAATCCGGGTCAGGTGAGCGCGGCGCTGCCGGGCACGCCGACCACCGATCCCGCGTTCGGCCTGCCGGCCATCTGGATCGATTCGAACATGCGCGAACAGGCGCAGGTGTTCGGCTACACCGTGGTCGATTCGAGCACGGTGGTGGCGACTCACCTGAATCACCTCGTCGTCACGCACGCCGCCGAACTGCTGGGCCGCCGCGAAGTGCAGGCGCTGCTCGAGCGCGTGCAGAAGGACACGCCGTCGCTCGTCGACGATCTGGTGCCGAAGATCATGCAGGTCACGACGCTGCAGAAGGTGCTGCAGAACCTGCTGGAAGAAGGCGTGCCGATCCGCGACATGCGCACGATCATGGAATCGCTCGCCGAACATGCGCCGCGCATGGCGGACGCGCACGATCTCACGGCGGCGGTGCGCATTTCGCTGGGCCGCGCGATCACGCAGCAGTGGTTCCCGGGCAGCGGCGATATGCAGGTGATGGGTCTGGACGCGAATCTGGAGCGCGTGCTGTCGCAGACGCTGACGTCCGGGGCGAATCCGGGCCTGGAGCCGGGTCTCGCGCACACGCTGCTCACGCAGACGGAAATGGCGATGGGCCGTCAGCAGGTGCTGGGTCTCGCGCCCGTGCTGCTGGTGCAGCACGCGCTGCGCCCGATGCTCTCGCGCTTCCTGCGCCGCAGCCTGCCGCAGCTCAAGGTGCTGTCGTATGCCGAAGTGCCGGATACGCGCAATGTGAAGGTGGTGAATGTGGTGGGGGTAGGTTAATCCACCGGCACTGGAAGCTCAGCGACACAACGCCCGCGCATCGCCGCGGGCGTTTTGTTTTCCGGCCCGGAGATCGTCGAGTTCGACGCGCCCGCTTCCCCCTCGCCATCTCATTGGCCGAATTACCCGCATTTCCCCGTCCTGATCCACCGATCGTGAAGGGCTCACCTTCGAAATAATTCCAACATCGGAAAAGGGTTCGCGCAGTGCGTGAGCCGCAGTGATCCAGACGCAATTCATCGGCATACGACAGGCGGCGCAGGCCGCTTACCTCATCAGGGGCATAGCTTGAACATTCGCAAATTCATCGGTGGCACCAGCCGCGACGCTCTGCGCCTCGTGCGCGAAGCGCTGGGTGCGGACGCCGTCGTGCTGTCGAACCGCGCACTCGACGACGGTACGGTCGAGATCGTTGCGCTCGCGGACAGCGACCTCGCGGCGATCACGCCGGCGGATGCAGCGAAGCTCGGCAGCTCGCAACTGCAGGCGCTCGCGCCGCGCACGCAGCGCCCGGCCCTGCCTTCGATGAGCAACCCCGCCGCAGGCGCGGCGTCGAACGCTCCGGCAGCGCCGGCCAGCTTCGGCAATCCCTACGCAAGCGGCGGCATGCCCGATGTGTTTTCGTCGGTGTTCGGCGCGAGCCCGGAAGTGGGCGCGGAAGAAGGCGCGCTGGGCGCTGACGCGCAGAACGACCACGACGATGCCGATCACGCCGACGATATCGCCGTCTCGCTCGCCCAGACCACGCCGCCGAAGCCCGCGAAGCCGATCGCCGAAGCCATGGAAGCCGCCCTGGGCAGCGCCTCCGCGCAGCCGTTCGCGGCCTCGCGCGCCGCGGCTGGCCAGGCCGCGCAGCAATCGACCATGCCGCCGACCGCGCAGACGATGGCCGGCCATGCCGCCTCGCCGTTCGGCACGTTCCCCTCGAACGGCGCGAACCGTCCCGCTTCGAACCAGGCCGCCGCGCGCGAAGCCGCCGCCATGCTCGAACAGGCGGTCGCGAATCCGTTCGGCGAACCCGCGAGCGCACCGCGCACGATGGCCGAAACGAATCCCTGGCTGCTCGACCACGCGCGCCGTATCGCGAGTCAACAGAATCAGCCGGATAACGGCCGCCTGCCTGGCATGTCGCCGTCCGCGGCGATGGCCAAGGGCCTCGGCATGACCGCCGACCCCGTGCATCCCGCCGATGTCGAAGCGAGCCAGCCGCAGTGGGCGCTCGAAGCTGCTCACGCTGCCGCTCGCCGCGCCGCGCGCAGCATCGGCCAGGGCCCCGAAGCCGCCGGCCCCGCACCGGGCCCGCAAGCCGCTGCGGCCGCTGCCGCCGCTGCATCGAACACGGCGCAGACGGTCAGCGAAGCGATCCGCTCGCGCATCGAGCAGGTGGTCAACGAGACCGTGATGAACGAACTCGCGTCGATGCGCGGCATGATGGAAGAACAGTTCGCCGGCCTGCTGTGGGGCGAGCGCCAACGCCGCAGCCCGGTGCAGGGCGCGCTGACCAAGCAGCTTTTCGCGGCCGGTTTCTCGGCGCAGCTCGTCAAGATGATGATCGAGCGTCTGCCGGCGGTCGAAACCGAAGAAGCCGGCATGGAGTGGCTGCAGTCGGTGCTCGAATCGAATCTGCCGGTGCTCGAAGACGAAGAAGCGCTGATGGAGCGCGGCGGTGTATTCGCGCTGATGGGCCCGACGGGCGTGGGCAAGACCACGACCACGGCGAAGCTCGCGGCGCGTTGCGTGATGCGCTTCGGCGCGAGCAAGGTCGCGCTGCTGACGACCGACAGCTACCGTATCGGCGGTCACGAGCAACTGCGTATTTTCGGCAAGATCCTCGGCGTGTCGGTGCATGCGGTGCGCGACGGCGCGGATCTGCAACTCGCGCTCACCGAACTCAAGAACAAGCACATCGTCCTGATCGACACGATCGGCATGAGCCAGCGCGACCGCGCCGTGGCCGACCAGATCGCCATGCTGTGCGGCACGGGCCGCCCGGTGCAGCGTCTGTTGCTGCTCTCGGCGACCAATCACGGCGACACGCTCAACGAAGTCGTGCAGGCCTACCAGAGCGGCCCGGACGAATCGCCGCTGACCGGCTGCATTCTCACCAAGCTCGACGAGGCGACCAACCTCGGCAGCACGCTCGACACGGTCCTGCGCTACAAGCTGCCGGTGCACTACGTCTCGACGGGCCAGAAGGTGCCCGAGAACCTGTATGTGGCCACGCGCCGCTTCCTGATTCGCAGCGCCTTCTGCGTGCCGCGCGACCGCTCGCCGTTCGTGCCGCACGAAGACGACATCCCCGCGCTGCTGTCCGCGCTGTCGAACCGTTCGAATTCGCAAGCCCCCGAGGTCCGGTTTGGATAAGTTTGTAATCGATCAGGCAGAAGGTCTGCGGCGCCTGCTGGCGCGCGAAGGCTCGCGCGTGATCGCGGTGACGGGCGGTCCCGGCGCGCCGGGACGCACGACCGCCGTGATCAACCTCGCGGCCGCGCTCACGGCGCATGGCAAGGACGTGCTCATCATCGACGAGTGCCTTGGGCCGCGTTCGGTGAGCGGGCTGCTCGGCGGCGTGCGCGGCGCGGGCAACTTCGCGGCGGTGATGCGCGGCGAGATGCCGCTCGACGAAGCCGTGGGGCGTCATGCGCTCGGCTTCGGCGTGCTGGCCGCCTCGCGCGAACACCGCGCGCAGTACAGCAGCGCGCAATTGAACAAGGTGCTGACCGGTCCGGCCGATTTCGTCCTGATCGACGCCCAGCTCGACGCCGAAGGCGCGCTTTCGCCGCTCGCGATGCATGCGCACGATCTGCTGATCGTGATGCGCGTGTCCGCGCAGGCGATCACCGACGCCTACGCCTGCATGAAACGGCTGCACTTCGCGCATGCGATCGGCCAGTTCCGCGTGCTGGCGAACCACGTCGAGCATGCCCACGACGCGCAGGCCGCGCTCGAGAACCTCGCTGGAGTGGCAAGCCGCTACCTCACCGTGTCGCTCGAAAGCGCGGGCTGCGTGGCCGCCGATCCGCACATGCCGCGCGCCGTGCAACTGTCGCGCTGCATCGTCGATGCGTTTCCGTCGACGGCGGCCGCGCGCGACTTCCGTCACGTGGCCGCCGAACTGCCGCACTGGCCGATGCGCCCGGCGTTGTCGGCACGCTCGACGGGCGCCGCGCGCTCGCCGAGTTTCGCCGAAGCCGTGGCGGCGGATAACCGCGCGGCGGCCGCTTCGGCAGACGCCTCGAACGGCAGCGCGGCCAGCCCGACGGTGGCCACTGCGCCGGCCGGCGTGGCGGCGGCTGCGGTCTCGGCACTGGCTTCATCCGCGGAATCGTTTGTTTCGACCGTCACTGGCGTTCCATCCGCGCCTGCGTCGGCCCATGCAGGATGGCGGGCGGACCCGCCCGTGCCGCGCCCGACGCCCCAGCACGCCTGACGTGGGGCTTCGAGAGCGCAGCAAGGGAAACAGGCTACTTATTTGCATGGGATCGCAGCGGGCGCATCAGCGTCGGCTGCGGTCGAGAGGAGAGCACGATGTATAACGCTCAAGGAAAGATTTCGCAGGCCGATGTGCTGGCGAAATACGCGCCGCTTGTGCGGCGCCTGGGTCTGCAACTCGTGGCGAAGATGCCCGCGAGCGTGGATCTGGATGACTTGATCCAGGCCGGCATGATCGGCCTGATGGACGCCGCGAACCGGTACAAGGAAGACCAGGGCGCGCAGTTCGAAACCTACGCAAGCCAGCGGATTCGCGGCGCGATGCTCGACGAGCTGCGCAGCAACGACTGGCTGCCGCGCAGCCTGCGCCGCACCTCGCGCGAAGTCGAAAGCGCGGTGCACAAGGTCGAACAGCGCCTCGGTCGTGCGGCCAGCGAAACCGAGATCGCGGACCATCTGGAAATGCCGCTCGACGAATATCAGTCGATGCTGCAGGACCTGCATGGCAGCCAGCTGATCTACTACGAAGATTTCGACCGTTCTGCCGAGGACGAGCCGTTCCTCGACCGTTATTGCGTCGATCATTCGGACCCGCTCTCGGCGCTGCTGGACGACAGCCTGCGCGGCGCGCTGGTCGAAGCGATCGATCGCCTGCCCGAACGCGAGAAGCTGCTGATGTCGCTCTACTACGAGCGCGGCATGAACCTGCGCGAAATCGGCGCGGTGATGGAAGTCAGCGAATCGCGCGTGTGCCAGTTGCACAGCCAGGCCGTGGCGCGTCTGCGTGCGCGTCTGCGCGAAATGGCGTGGGCCGGGACGGAAAACTGAACAAAAACGGCGCGGCTACGGCGGCGCCGACGGGGAGGGGAAGCCGGAGCGTGCGAGCGCTTCGGCTTTTTTTATTGGTGATGCGGTGATGCGGTGATGCGCTGATGGCGGGAAGCGGGAAAGGGAATTCTGCTGCCCAAAAACAAAAAGCCGAAGCACTCACGCTCCGGCTTTCCCGTCTCGCGCGGTGTTCAACCGCGCGGCAAATCTCAAGACCCGTTACAGCCCGAACTGCGGCAAGCGCCCATCCGGTCCATACAGCATCGACGTCGCGCTATTCGTTTCGCCGCGCAGGATCGCCAGCGCGCGGCGGTTATGTTCCATGCGCGTGCGGATCATCATGCCGATGGTCAGGTTCTGGCGGCGTGCGCGCTCGGTCGAAACCTTGAGCAGTTCCCACGTGCCAGCCAGCCGCGTATCGCTGCCGCAGGCCATTTCGATACCCTTGCGTCCGCCCGGCAGGCCGAGGCCGGCGAGCTGCGCGTCGCGTACCTTCTCGAGGCCCGCCATGCGCTGCGTGAGCGTCGTCTTCTGCTCGACGATCTGCGGCAACGCGTCGATGCCTTCGGCCGACGTGAGCGCCTTCTCCTCGAAGGCGAGCAGCGAGGCGAACGCTTCCACTGCGGCGTGTTCGTCGATCAATGTAGCGAGAAGAGCGTCTTTCATCGGGTACCACCATTAAAGCAGGTTGTGCGGGACGGCCCGCAGCGTCGCTGCCTGGCCGCTTAATTGCCCGAAGCGGGCTTCACCAGGCCGCGCGCCGTCTCCAGAATGCCATCGGCGATCTTGCCGGTGTCGATCTGCAGCGTGCCGTTCTTGATGGCGTCCTTGATCGACTGGACATGCGCCGTGTCGATGTCGGCTGAGCCACTCGCTGGGAGCGATCGCAGCGAGGAAGAAAGCGAGGAAAGGCTCACGTTGGCGTCTCCGCTAGTGCTCGCGGCGCTCGCGGTAGCGGCGCCGGACGCCGTGCCACCGGTCGTCGCGGTGCTTGCGGTTTCGCCTTGCTGCGTACGCGCGAGGCCATCCTGCAGCGGGAGCGCGTCATTGCGGGTGGAGGTGTCGATTTTCACGATGGGGCTTCCTGATCCGTATGGCCTTGATAACGGCAAGGAACCGCGCGAACTTTAGCGCGAATCTCCAGCCGTTACACGATGTTACGTGTGCTTTCACGCATAGCCATCCTGAGCGTTTTCGGGCCCGATCGCGAACGTCCGGACGGCGAATCGGCCAGCGAATCTCCCACTGAATCGACCCTAAATCTGCACCTGCACTGTCGAGGCGTCTTTCACCACGCCGCTGATGATCTGCCCGTTCGGCGTGCGCACGCGCACGAGCTGTCCGGGCGCGGCGTTGTTGAGCACGCTGCCTTCCGACGAAATCGTGAAATTCGGTCCTTCGGCGACCACCTTGACGGTCTGGCCGATCACCACCGAGGCGGCGCTGCGCAGCATGTCGGAGCGCAGAGGCAGGCCCGAGGTGATGCGCATGAGCGCGATCGCACCGTTGGCCTGCGAGGGATCGGTGATGACGGTCTGCGGCAGCGTGGCGAGGTCGCCATCGCGCGGCACGTAGTCGACAGCCGACAGCGCTTCGCCGGGATTGATCTGGCGCGACGCGACGTAATAGGTGATCTGGACGGCCACGCGCGCCTGCACGTAGAGCGTCCACGGTTTCGCGCCCACACAGCGCACGCCGATGGTGGTGCGGCCGAAGCTGCGCGCGCCAGGCGGCATGAACGGTTCGAGCGACGCGCAGGCCGCGAGGCCGCGCGGAAACACCGGCGACACGCTGACTTCGACCTTGCCGGGCAGACCGGCCGATTGCTGCTGCAAAAAGGTGAGGGCGGTGGCGCGGATGCGCTCGCCGTCTTCCTGTCCCGGCGGCACGGGTTGCTGCTGGGCTTGCACGGCCTGCGCAGCCTGTCCGTAAGCCGCCGCGCTCTGCACGACGACAGGCGCCACGGCGCGCGAGGGCGCCGCGACATTCACGCGCTGGATCGATCCGGCCGCATTGGCGTTGCCATTCACGGCCACGTTGGCGAGGCGCGCCACACCGGCGCGCGCCATCGCGGGGCGTTGCACGGCAGGCGCGACCGGCGTAACCGTTGCGCCCGTCGCACCCGTTTCACCCGGCGCAGGAATCGTGACGATCTGCGGAGCGTTATTCGCTGCGTTCTGGGCGGCGGCCGTGCCGCGCTCGCCCGCACCGGGAATCGCGATCATGCCGCTCTGGGCTGCCTGATTGTTCTGGCCAGCCTGCGCCTGCTGCATCGTCTTGACGTTCGCGCTATACGCGAGCGTCTTCGCAATTTCCGCATAGGCCGCCGCGTTGGCCGCGGCCTTGCCCTTCGACGGTTCGGCGAGCATTGCGCTCATGCGCTGCGAATCTTCGCCCGCGCGGTCGCCGGGACCGGCGATATAAATCTGCTGGCCCGCCGCGTCGCTTTGCGCATGGGCAGCGCCGCTGGCAAACACGCCCGTGGCGGCAAGCAGCGCGGCGAGCGCGCTACGCAGCGCCGTCACGCGCGAGAAATTGACCGAACGAACGGGCGCGAGCCGGTGCGCTGCCGCGCGTCGGGCGCGGAGGTGGGCTGTCTGCGGCATCGTCGTTCTCCCTCTATTGCATTGACACGCCTCGCATTCTAGGCGGCCGACCCCGCTTCCTTGCCTCGAATAGAGGGGCGAGTTCCCGGCTATTCGTCCGATTGGTTCTTGCTTCTCACGCCTAACATTCCTCTCCATGCGAAAAGGCCTTTGCGCTCGGTCCGTCAAACGGATGCGCGACGACTATGCCGACGCAGCCTTTCATTTCGTGTAACGGAGAACGCCCGATGCTGGACAAACTCGACGCCGAATTCGCCTTTGGCCGTGAAGCGCTCGATGTGCGCGCAACGCGCCAGGCACTGCTGTCCTCGAATATCGCGAACGCCGATACGCCGGGTTACCAGGCGCGCGACGTCGATTTTTCGTCGTCGCTGGCCGGCGCGCTCAAGCAGGCCGGCGCGGCGACGCCGAACGGCATGGCGCCGTCCACGGGCGGCAACGCCCAGCCGCTGGCGCTCGCGCAGCCCGCCGGCGTGACGAGCGGCATGTCGATGGCCACCACCGAAGCCGGTCACCTCGCGGGCAATGTGAAGCTGGCCGCGACCGGCGGCCCGGCGGACACCTATTCGAGCCCGGTGATGTATCGCATCCCGACGCAGCCCGCGCTCGACGGCAACACGGTCGATCTCGACACCGAACGCGTGCAGTTCGCGGATAACGCGCTGCACTTCGAATCGGGCATGACCGTGGTGTCGCAGCAGATCAAGACGATGCTCTCGGCGATCCAGTCGGGCTCGAACGGTTAAGCCGCGCGGCACGTCGACTAAGCAATACAGCAAACGTTTCAGGCAAGCAGCCGATCAGAGGTCAACGACACCATGCCATCCCTGATGAATATCTTCAGCGTTGCAGGCTCCGCCATGTCGGCGGAATCGCAGCGCCTGAACGTGACGGCGTCCAATCTCGCCAACGCCGACAGTACGACCGGCCCCGACGGCCAGCCTTACAAGGCCAAGCAGGTCGTGTTCGCGGTCAACCCGCTCGGCGGCGCGCGCAGCGCGTCCGGTCAGCAGGTGGGCGGCGTGAAGGTGACGGGCGTGATCGACGATCCGACGCCGATGAAGCAAACCTACGACCCGGACAATCCCGCCGCCAACTCCGACGGCTACGTGACGATGCCGAACGTGGACCCGGTGCAGGAAATGGTGAACATGATTTCGGCGTCGCGCTCGTATCAGGCCAACATCGAAACCCTGAATACGGCCAAGACCTTGATGCTCAAGACCCTGACGATCGGCAGCTAATACAAGCCGGCGCAGGAACGGGAAACACACCACACGCTACCCAGCAACAGACAGCGTATCCGAGGAGAACGCGTTGACCTCCAGCAACACCACCATCGGCGGCAGTTCCGCCACCGTTTCGCAGACGCTGCTCGACACCATGAACGGCACGTCGGCGAGCTCGTCGACGTCGTCCTCGTCGACCAGCGGCACGAGCGGCACCGATCTGCAGCAGACCTTCCTGCAACTGCTCGTGACGCAACTGCAGAACCAGGACCCGACCAGCCCGATGGACAGCTCGCAGATGACCTCGCAGCTCGCCCAGATCAATACGGTGTCGGGCATCGCGAACCTCAACACGTCGCTTTCGTCGCTGTCGACGCAGCTCTCCGCTGGCCAGAACGCCCAGTCGGCGCTGCTGATCGGCTCGACGGTGCTGGCTTCGGGCACCACGGCGGCCGTGTCGAGCGGTACGTCGCCGCAGCTCGGCGTGCAGCTCAGCACCGCGGCTTCGGACGTCAAGCTGACGATCACGAACTCGGCGGGCAAGGTCGTCAACACGCTCGATCTGGGCGCGCAGTCGGCCGGCACGGTTCCGGTGACCTGGAACGGCACGGACTCGTCGGGCGCGGTGGTCGCAGACGGCAACTACACGATCAGCGCGACGGCAACGGTCAACGGTCAGGCTACCTCCGCGACGGCACTCGTCGCGAGCAAGGTCGACGCGGTGATCCAGCAGTCCGACGGCACGGCGGGCCTTTCGCTCGCCAATGGCAAGACGGTCCCGCTCTCGAGCGTGGCCGGCATTCTCTGAACCCGATAAACGACAGCGCGGAGTAAATACTCATGGGCTACCAGCAAGGATTGAGCGGCCTCGCCGCCTCGTCGAACGACCTCGACGTCATTGGCAACAACATCGCCAATGCGAACACGGTCGGCTTCAAGCAAAGCGCGGCGCAGTTCGCCGACGTCTACGCGAACACCATCGCCAGCTCGGTCAATACGCAGATCGGTCTGGGCGCGGCACTCTCGGAAGTGCAGCAGAACTTCTCGCAAGGCACGATCACGACGACCGGCCAGGCGCTCGACATGGCCATCAACGGCAACGGTTTCTACCAGATGTCGAACAACGGCACCGTCACGTATTCGCGTAACGGCGTGTTCCAGCTCGACAAGAACGGCTACATCACCGATGCGGCCGGCAACGACCTGATGGGTTACGCCGCCGGCACGAACGGCGTGGTGAACTCGGCGCAAACCGTGCCGCTGCAGGTGCCGACGACCAACATCGCACCGGTCACCACCTCGACCATCACGGCACAGCTGAACCTGAACGCGCAGTCGACCGCCCCGAGCGCCACGCCGTTCGACGCGACCAACTCGGACACCTACAACTACTCGACTTCGATCACGGCATACGACTCGCTGGGCGGCACGCAGCAGGTCAACATGTACTTCGTGAAGAACTCGACGTCGGGCAACTGGGATGTCTACGCGGGCACCGCGGGCAACGTCTCCAGCACGCCGGTCGGCTCGATGAAGTTCGACTCGTCGGGCACGCTGACCAACACGTACGACTCGACCGGCGCCTCGACGACGCTGGGTTCGATCGGCATCACGATCAACCCGACCGACGGCTCGGCCACGAACCAGGCGATCAACCTGAACTTCGCGGGCACGACGCAGTACGGCAGCACCAACGGCGTGAACAACCTCGCACAGGACGGTTACGCGAGCGGCACGCTGTCGAACTTCACGGTCGGCTCGGACGGCACCATCACCGGCAACTACTCGAACGGCCAGACCAAGACGCTCGGCCAGGTCGTGCTCGCCAACTTCAACAACCCGAACGGCCTGCAGAACCTGGGCGGCAACCAGTTCCAGGAAACCGCGGCTTCGGGCGTGGCGCAGGTCTCGACGCCGGGCAGCACGAACCACGGCACGATCACGGGCGGCGCGGTGGAATCGTCGAACGTCGACCTGACCAACCAGCTCGTCGACCTGATCACGGCGCAGCGCAACTATCAGGCCAACGCACAGACCATCAAGACGCAGCAGACCGTCGACCAGACGCTGCTGCAGATGTAAGTACGTTTGTCCTTTAACGCACCGGGCACATCATGGACCGACTGATTTATACCGCGATGACGGGCACGAGCCAGGCGCTCGAGCAGCAGGCCGTCGTCGCGAACAACCTGGCCAACGTCTCGACCACGGGCTTTCGCGCGCAGCTGGCGAATTTCCGCTCCGTGCCGATGTCGTTCGGCGACGGCTCGACCGTCAACGATTCGACCACGCGCACCTTCGTGCTCTCGGCGACGCCAGGCTCCGACATGACGCCCGGTGCGATTTCCAGGACCGGTAATCCGCTCGATATCGCGATCCAGGGCAACGGCTTCATGGCCGTGCAGACCGCCGACGGCAACGAGGCGTACACGCGCGCGGGCAACCTGCACGTGGACGAAAACGGCCAGCTCGTGACGGCCAGCAACCAGCAGGTGCTGGGCGGCGGCGGCCCGATCGCGGTGCCGCCGGGCTCGGCGGTGACGATCGGCTCGGACGGCACGGTCTCGGCGATTGCGCCGGGCAGCCCCGCGAGCGCGATCGCCATGATCGACCAGATCAAGTTCGTGAACCCGCCCGCCGGCACGCTGCAACGCGGCGACGACGGCCTGTTCCGTACCGCCGACGGCAATCCCGCCGATGCGGACCAGACGGTCCACATCGCCACGGAATCGCTCGAAGGCAGCAACGTGAACCCGGTCGCCGCGATGGTCTCGATGATCACCAACGCGCGCCAGTTCCAGATGCAGACCAAGCTGTTACAGACGGCCGACCAGAACGAACAGAGCGCCAACCAGCTGCTCAACTTCAGCTAAGCATTTTTAAATTGGCCGCCGGTCTCGCCTACGACAGCAGACTACGCGCCGGGAGAAAGACACCGTGAACCGATCGCTCTACATCGCCGCTACCGGCATGAACGCCCAGCAGGCGCAGATGGACGTGATCTCGAACAACCTCGCGAACGTGAGCACCAATGGCTTCAAGGGTTCGCGCGCCGTGTTCGAGGACCTCATGTACCAGACGCTGCGTCAGCCGGGCGCGAATTCCACGCAGACCACCGAGATGTCCTCGGGCAGCCAGGTCGGTACCGGCGTGCAGCAGGTCGCGACCGAGCGCCTCTACACGCAGGGCAACCTGCAGCAGACCGGCAACTCGAAGGACGTGGCGGTCAACGGCGCGGGCTTCTTCCAGGTGCAGATGCCCGACGGCACGACGCAGTACACGCGTGACGGCTCGTTCCAGACCAACTCGCAGGGCCAGCTGGTGACCGCGAGCGGCTATCCGGTGATGCCGGCGATCACGGTGCCGGCCAACGCGACGTCGCTGACCATCGGCAGCGACGGCGTGGTGACGGTGACGACGCCGGGCTCGACCGGCAACACGACGATCGGCTCGCTGCAGGTGGCGATGTTCATCAACCCGGCCGGTCTGCAGAGCAACGGCGAAAACCTGGTGTCGGAAACGGCTTCGTCGGGCGCACCGACGGTGACGACGCCGGGCCTGAACGGTTCGGGCACGCTCAATCAGGGCTACGTCGAATCGTCGAACGTGAACGTGGTGCAGGAACTCGTGAACATGATCGAGACGCAGCGCGCCTACGAAATCAACAGCAAGGCGCTGACGACGTCCGACCAGATGTTGCAGACCCTGAGCCAGATGCAGGTTTAAACTCCGCGTCGCGCTACACAGGCAAGCTGAAGCAACCGCAATAGCAGTACGGCATAGAAGTGGTGAGGAATATGGGCCAGTCCGTTCAAGTCAACTTTCGCTCGCGGCAGCAGCAGACGCTGCGCCGGGCGATGCCGCGCGCCGCGATGGCGTCGGCGTCCCTCGTGCTCGCCGCGCTGGCGGGCTGCGCCTATATCCCGAACCGGCAGCCGATCGTGCAGCAGCCGATGACGGCCGTGCCGCCGCAGCCGCCCACCAACACCTCGCCGGGTTCGATCTACAACCCCGGCTACGTGGGCCGGCCGCTGTTCGAGGATCAACGTCCGCGCAACACCGGCGACATCCTCACGATCGTGATTTCCGAAAACATCAACGCGACGAAGTCCTCGGGCGCCAACACCAAGCGTGGCGGCAGCACGAGCTTCAACGTGCCGACCGCAGGCTTCGCGCCGGGCTTCTTCTCGCGCGCCAATCTGTCGGCCACGGGCGCCAACCAGTTCGACGCCACCGGTGGCGCGAACGCTTCGAACACTTTCACGGGCGTGATCACCGTAACGGTCACGAACGTGCTGCCTAACGGCAACCTGGTGGTATCGGGCGAAAAGCAGATGCTGATCAACCAGGGCAATGAGTACGTGCGCTTTTCCGGCGTCGTGAATCCGAACACTGTTGCCGGAGACAACTCCGTGCTCTCGACCGATGTCGCCGACGCGAAGATCGAATACTCCGCGAAAGGCGTGATCGACGAAGCCGAGACAATGGGCTGGCTGCAACGCTTTTTCCTGAATGTCTCGCCATGGTAAAGATCCGTTTCCAGCGCTCGCGCCGCTCGCGCGTAAAAGACCTGCTGACCGCCTTCGGCGTGGTGGCGGGCTTCGTGTTCGCGTGCGGAGCGCTGCTCGCCTACGCCACGCCAGCGCGTGCAGAACGTGTGAAGGACCTCGTGACCTTCGCCGGCGTGCGCGACAACCCGCTGATCGGCTATGGCCTCGTGGTGGGTCTGGACGGCACGGGCGACCAGACCACCCAGGCGCCGTTCACGACGCAAACGCTCGCCAACATGCTCGCGAACCTGGGCATCTCGATCAACAACACGTCGAGCTCGAGCGGTTCCTCGCAGACGCTCAACAACATGCAGCTCAAGAACGTCGCGGCCGTGATCGTCACGGCGACGCTGCCGCCGTTCGCGCGTCCGGGCGAGACGATCGACATCACGGTGTCGTCGCTCGCGAACGCCAAGAGCATTCGCGGCGGCACGCTGCTGCTCACGCCGCTCAAGGGCGCGGACGGTCAGGTCTACGCGCTGGCGCAAGGTAACGTGGCCGTGGGCGGCGCGGGCGCGTCGGCCAACGGCAGCCGGGTGCAGGTGAACCAGCTCGCAGCGGGCCGCATCGCGGCAGGCGCGACGGTCGAGCGCGCGGTGCCTTCGCCGGTGTCGCAGCCCGGCGGCATGCTGCAGATGGAAGTCAACGACATGGACTACGACACGACGCAGCGCATCGTGTCGGCGGTCAACAATATGTTCGGCGCGGGCACGGCGCAGGCGGTCGACGGCCGCACGATCCAGGTGCACGGTCCGGCCGATCCGCCGTCGCAGGTGGGCTTTATCGCGCAGATCCAGAATCTCGACGTGCGTCCGGCCCAGCCGGCGGCGAAGGTGATCCTGAACGCGCGTACCGGCTCAATCGTGATGAACCAGATGGTCACGCTAGAATCCTGCGCGGTGGCGCACGGCAATCTTTCGGTGGTCGTGAACACGCAGACGGCGGTTAGCCAGCCGGGCGCGTTCTCGAACGGACAAACGGTCGCGGCTCGCCAGTCGCAGATCCAGTTGAAGCAGGACAACGGTGCGCTCAAGCTCGTGACGGCGGGCGCCAATCTCGCGGAAGTCGTCAAGGCGCTCAACGCGCTCGGCGCGACGCCCGCAGATCTGATGTCGATCCTGCAGGCGATGAAGGCAGCAGGCGCTCTGCGCGCTGACCTCGAAATTATCTAAGGACGTGAAAAATGGATAACTCGAATATCGGCAATGGCAATCTCGACCTCACGAACCGCTTCGCGCTGGACGTGCAGGGTTTCGACGCGATGCGCGCGGCGGCCAACGCCTCGCCGCAGCAGGGCGTCAAGGCGGCCGCCAAGCAGTTCGACGCCGTGTTCACGCAGATGATGCTCAAGAGCATGCGCGACGCGACGCCCGCGGACGGCCCGCTCGATTCCAACGACGGCGCGCAGTTCCAGTCGATGATGGATCAGCAGCTTGCGCAGCAGATGTCGAACAAGGGCATCGGCGTGGCCAACGCCATGATCAAGCAGCTCACGCGTGCGATGGGCGGCGACCCCAACAGCCTGAGCGGCAGCAACGGCGCGGGCGGCATCGCCAGCGCCATGCAGGGTCTGTCGGGTTCGGGCGGCAGCGGCAACGCCGGCAATATGGCGATGCTCAACGCGCTCGGCCGTGCCTACGGCAATGCCGCGGCGAACGGCTCGCTCGGCAAGAGCCAGGGCTGGGAGGCCAATAGCGCGCTCACGCCGGCCGTGCGCGGCAACGGCGACGACAAGGTCGACGCCTTCGTCAACAAGCTCGCCAACGGCGCGCAGCAGGCCAGCGCCACCACCGGCATTCCGGCCCGCTTCATCGTCGGCCAGGCCGCGCTCGAATCGGGCTGGGGCAAGCGCGAGATCATGAAGGCGGACGGCTCGACCAGCTACAACGTGTTCGGCATCAAGGCGACCAAGGACTGGACCGGCAAGACGGTCTCGACCATGACGACCGAGTACATCCACGGCACGCCGCACCGCGTGGTGGAGAAGTTCCGCGCCTACGACTCGTACGAAGACGCGATGACCGACTACGCCACCATGCTCAAGAACAACCCGCGCTACGCGTCGGTGATCAACGGCTCGCGTACCGCCGAGAGCTTCGCGCAGGGCATGCAGCGCGCGGGCTACGCAACCGATCCGCATTACGCCAAAAAGCTCATGTCGATCATGCAGCAGATGGCCTGATCCGCAGCGGATCGAACGACGTTTTTATCGACGCATCGCGCATAACATGCAGCGCGCCACGCCGAAACATGGCAAACGTTGCCTGATCGGCGATGGGCGCGTTTTGCGCACCGATCGCGTGCAGATCGCGAAAGAAGCGCGCCCGGCGCTCGCCGGCTCATTTCGCCGGACACACATTTTTTACGCCAAACCCCTAAATTTCCTCGCTCGTATGCCGCTAATGCAGGCGAGATCGAAAAGAATCAGGGGCGGCGACGACCGCCCGGACGGCGCGCTACGGCAGCTTGTCGGGCGCGCCGGCATGTCCACGAAATTCCGGCAGGCCGATGAATACCGTTCAGTCGAATCAACAGGAAGCAGTCGATGGCGAAAGCCCCGACTATGGCCGTCGCAACCCGCTCGAAGTCGGGGTGCAGTTGCGCAATCTCGCCAATCGCGGCGATTTCCTGACCTTGCAGTTTCGCGGAGGCCAACTGGTCACGCGCATCCTCGACGTGAACTCGCGCGAGCGAACCTTCACGTTCGACTGGGGCGCGCTGTCCGAGCAGAACCGCGAAGTGCTGGCCACCCAGGAATGCCAGTTCCATGCGTCGCCCGAAGGCGTGCGCGTGGAGTTCACCACTGGCCAGCCGCGCGAGACGACCTTCGAAGGGCGTCCCGCCTTCGAAGTGACCTTCCCCGAAGTGCTCTACTACGTGCAGCGCCGCGAGTATTTCCGCGTCGATACACCGGTGATGGAGCCGTGCATCGTGCGCGGCGCGCTGCCGATGGATGGCCAGCGCTTCCAGTTCGAGGTGCACGACATCTCGCTGGGCGGTCTGGGTCTGCGCACCACGGACGAACGCGCGGCGGCGCTCGACATGGGTCTGAAGCTGGTGGACGTGGAGCTGGAGCTGCGCGGTCACGGCACGCTGCGCGTCGATCTGGCGCTGGTGGTGCTGCGCTTCATCGATCTGCCCAATGGCGACCGGCGCTATCACCTCGGCCTGCGTTTCGACACGCTGCCGGGCGCGGCGGAAAACAGCCTGCAGCGCTATATCACGCAGCTCGAAATGAAGCGCCGCGCGTTCCAGCGCGCGTAAGCGCGCAACCCGGCGAGCAAGGCAGCGGGGCCGCTTGCGCGGCTTGCTGCCGACTTCAGCGCGGCGCGCCATTCGCGTGCGCCGGGCCGGTTTCCGATGTGCTGCACAGGCACACCGGCGAGGCCGCGACACGTCTGTCGCGCCAAACGTTTTCCCCGCGAAATTCTCCCTTACCGCCGCTTAATTTCAGCGGCGCGCTGCCGTTATTACATAAGTTCACCCACGCGGCCCTCCGACTGGAATGTCGGGCAGGCCGTCCATGAGGATTACGCATGTCCAACATTTTCTCGATCGGTCTCTCTGGTTTGCAGGCCGCGCAGATCGGCATCGCCACCGCCGGCGAGAACATCAGCAATTCGTCGACCACGGGCTACAACGTGGAAAGCGCGGTGTACTCCGAAGCAAACGGTCAGGCGAGCAGTTCGGGCTATCTGGGTGGCGGCGTCAACACGGCAACCGTGCAGCGCGCCTATAGCCAGTACATCACGACGGCGCTCAACAACGCGCAGTCGAGCAGCAGCTCGCTGACCGCTTCGTACACGCTCGCCACGCAGCTTTCGAACCTCGTGGGCAGCCCGACTTCGGGCATCGCTTCGTCGATCACGTCGTTCTTCTCGGGCCTGCAGGACGTCTCGAATTCGCCGGACAGCAGCTCGGTGCGTCAAACCGCGCTCTCCGATGCGCAGACGCTCGCCGACCAGATCAACTCGGCTGGCGAACAATACGATTCGCTGCGCCAGAGCACGAACACGCAGCTGAGCAACGCCGTTTCGCAGATCAACACGTACACGCAGCAGATCGCCAGCCTGAACACGCAGATCGCCACGGCGAGCGCGTCGGGCCAGCAGCCGAACCAGCTGCTCGATCAGCGCGATCTGGCCGTGTCGAACCTCTCGCAGCTGGTGGGCGTGCAGGTCGTGCAGAACAGCACCGGCTACAGCGTGTTCCTCGGCAATGGCCAGCCGCTCGTGGTGAGCGGCCAGAACTACAACCTGACGACCCAGGCATCCGATACCAATCCGTCGGAGCTGACCGTGGCATGGCAAGGCCTGCCCGGTTCGACCACCGCCGCGCAGCCGCTGTCCAGCGCCGCGCTGACGGGCGGCACGGTGGGCGGCCTCGTGTCGTTCATGCAGAACACGCTCGATCCGGCCGAATCGCAACTGGGCGCGATCGCGACCAGCTTCGCCGCGCAGGTGAACGGCCAGAACTCGCTGGGCCTCACGCTCAGCGGCGGCACGGGCGGCAACCTCTTCACGGTGAGCGCGCCCACCGTCACGGGCAACCGCAACAACACCGGTTCGGCGACGGTGTCGGCCTCGCTCACGAACGCCGTGAGCCCGCCGACCGATAATTACACGCTGTCGTATTCGAGCACCGCGGGCGGCACCTGGACGCTGACCGATTCGAGCACCAACACGGTGGTCGGCACGACCACGACGCAGCCGAGCACGAGCAGCCCGTTCACCGCAGCCGGCCTGTCGATCACCTCGTCGGGCACGATGAACAACGGCGACTCGTACGTGATCCAGCCGACCGCCGGCGCGCTCGACAGCTTCGCCGTCGCCACCAGCGATCCTTCGGCGATCGCGGCATCGGCGCCGGTGCTGGTTTCGGCGACCACCGGCAACACGGGCACGGCCACGGTGACGCAAGGCGCGGTCACCTCGGGCTACACGGTTTCGTCGACGGACACGACGCTCACGTACACGGCGGCTTCGTCGGGCACGGGCGGCACGCTGTCGGGCTTCCCGCCGAACTCCACGGTGTCCGTCACGGTGCCGGGTTCGAGCACGCCCACGACCTACGCGATCGACGCGACCGGCACCACGGCCGTGAACTACGACCCGAGCACGGGCGCGACGCTGACGATCACGTCGAGCACGGCGGGCGACACCAACAACGTGAGCTTCACGATGACGGGCACGCCTTCGACGGGCGACACCTTCACCATCAGCAAGAACACGAGCGGCACGCAGGACGGCCGCAATGCACTGGCGCTGGCGAACCTGACTTCCGGCACGTCGTTTACCAATTCGCAGACGCTCACCAACGCGTACTCGAACTACGTGAACGCGATCGGCAATACGGCGAGCCAGCTCAAGGCATCGAGCACGTCGCAGACTTCGCTCGTCACGCAGCTGACCTCGCAGCAACAGTCGGTGCAGGGCGTGAACCTCGACGAAGAAGCGGCCAACCTGCTCAAGTACCAGCAGCTCTATCAGGCCAACAGCAAGGTGATCCAGACGGCGGCGTCGCTGTTCCAGACCCTGATCGGCATTTTCCAGTGAGGCGCTGACCAACCATGCGTATCGCGACTTCCCAGATTTACTCGTCGAGCCTTTCGACGATGGAAAACCAGCAGTCCAGCCTGCTGTCGGTTCAGCAGCAGATTTCGACGGGCGTGGCCATTTCGAATCCGGCCGACAACCCGCTCGGCGCCGCGCAGGCCGTGCAGCTTTCGGCCACCAGCGCCAACCTCACGCAGTACGCGGCGAACCAGAGCACGGCGCTGTCGTCGCTGCAACTCGAAGATTCGACGCTGTCCAGCGTGACGACGACGCTGCAGGCGATGAGCCAGCAGATCCAGTCGGCCATCAACGGCTCGCTCAACGACAACGACCGTCAGGCGCTCGCCAAGCAGTTGCAGGGCGAACGCAGCCAGTTGCTCACGCTCGCCAACACCACGGACGGCACCGGCAACTACCTGTTCTCGGGCTTCCAGAGCACCTCGCAGGTGTTCACGAACCAGGCGGGCGGCGGCGTGACGTACAACGGCGACCTGGGCCAGCGCACCGTGCAGGTGGCCGGTTCGCGCTCGATCTCGATCAGCGACACGGGCGCGGCGGTGTTCCAGAGCGTGTCGTCGGTGGGCACCCTGGCGGTGGCCTCGGGCAGCTCGTCCAACCAGGGCACGGGCACGATCAGCGGCGTGACGGTCACCGACCCGACCCAGGCGACCAACGGCCACAACCTGACGATCCAGTTCGGCGGCACGAGCGGCGCGCTCACCTACACGGTGACCGACAACACGACTTCGCCCGCGACCACGCTCGCCTCGAACCAGGCTTACACGGACGGCTCGACGATCGACCTCGGCAGCGGCATGAACGTGACGATCTCGGGCACGCCGGAGACGGGCGACAGCTTCTCGGTGACGCCGGCCACGGCGGCGCAGAACAGCAGCGTGTTTTCGAGCATCGATGCGGTGATTTCGGCGCTCCAGACCTCGGCGACCGGCAACCCGACCGCCACGGCGACGCTGCAAAACGCGCTGCAGACGGGGCTCACGCAGATCGGCAACTCGACGTCCAATGTCATTACGATGCAGGCTTCAGTGGGCGGCCGCGAGCAGGAAATCAAGGCGCTGCAGACCGTGACGTCGACCAATTCGCTGCAGGTCAGCTCGAATCTCGACGATCTGGTGAGCACGAACACGGTGGCCGCGATCACGCAATACGAGCAGATCTCGAACGCGCTGACGGCGTCGCAGAAGAGCTTCGCGACCACGCAGCAGCTTTCGCTGTTCCAGTACATCAATCCTTGATGGCGCGGGCCCGGGCTTCGGCTCGGGCGCGGCGGCATGAAAAAACGGCGGCAGGCTTTCGGGCCTGCCGCCGTTTTTGCTGGTGTCGCGCAACCCTACATCGAACCCTACAGCGCTTTCGGGAAACGGCCGTAGATTCAACGGTTTGCGTAGCCATTTAACCCTACTTCGAACCCTACTGGCCCGTCGCTCAGCCTGGCGGCTTCAACGCCGCCGCAACCCGCCCCATCTCCTCGATCCCGCTATCGAACAGCCGCGAAAAGTAGGGAATCAGACTCGGCATCATCAACTGGATCAGCAGCAGACCCACGAGCATGGTGACCGCAAAGCCGATCTGGAACACGCCGATCTGCGGCGCCGCGCGGTTCAGAATGCCCAGCGAGATATTGGTGATGAGCAGCGCCACCACCACCGGCAGCGAAAGCAGCAGCCCGGAGTTGAACACCATCGCGCCCCAGCCCACCAGGATGCGAAAACCATTGCCGCCGAGCACGCTGGCCGACACCGGCACGCTGCGAAAGGTTTCGATGAGCGCGGCGATCATCTGCAGATGGCCGTCGAAGGCGAGAAACGCCAGCATCGCCATCATGTTGAACCACGATGACAGCGCGGGCGAACTGCTATTGGATTGCGGATCGAAGAACGATGCGAACGACAGGCCCATGCCGGCGCCCATCAGATCGGCGGCGGCCGTCACCACGGCGAACACCATCTGCATCGTGAAGCCCAGCGCCACGCCGATCAGAAACTGATTGACCAGAATCCACACGCCCTCGGCCGAAAACACCGTGACCTGCGGCATGGCGCCGAGCGTCGGCGCCACGATCAGCGTGATGAAGGCCGCGAGGCCGATCTTCACGCGCGTCGTGATCGAGCGGTTGCCCACCACGGGCGCGGTGGCGATCAGCGCGAGGATGCGCGTGAACGGCCACAGGAACGCGGTGAGCCAGAGATTGAGCTGCGCGTAGGTGACGGTGAACATCGCGTGGAAAAGCGGGCCGGTGCGGGCGCGGCGCGCTTCAGGCCGCGAGCGCCGGAATGCTCGTGAACATGCGATGCATGTAGTCGAGGATCGTGGTGAGCATCCACGGACCGGCGATCACGAGCGTCACCGCAATCGCGACGAGCTTGGGAATGAAGGACAGCGTGCTTTCGTTGATCTGCGTGGCGGCCTGAAAGAGGCTCACCACCAGACCGACCACCAGCGACACGAGCAGCAGCGGCGCAGCCAGCAGCAGCGCGACATACATGGCCTCGTGCGAGAGCGTCATGACCATTTCGGGCGTCATCGCGGCTGTCCTTAAGTGAAGCTCTGCGCGAGCGAGCCGATCAGCAATTGCCAGCCGTCCACCAGCACGAACAGCATCAGCTTGAACGGCAGCGAGATCGTCGCGGGCGAGACCATCATCATACCCATCGACATCAGCACGCTCGCCACCACCATGTCGATGATGAGGAACGGAATGAAGATCGTGAAGCCGATCTGGAAGCCGGTCTTCAGCTCGCTCGTCACGAACGAGGGCACCAGCAGCGTGAGCGGCACGTCTTCCGGGCCTTGCATCGGCGCGGCGTGCGAGATGCGCGCGAAGAGCGCGAGGTCGGACTCGCGGGTCTGGCGCAGCATGAAGGTCTTGAACGGCGCGACGCCGCGCGTCACGGCTTCGTCCATCGGCAGGGTGCCGGCCGCGAACGGCTTGTAGCCGTCGTTATAGGCCTTGTCGAGCACCGGCGACATGATGAACAGCGTGAGAAACAGCGCGAGACCGACGATCACCTGGTTGGGCGGCGTGGTAGTCGTGCCGAGCGCCTGGCGCAGCAGCGACAGCACGATGATGATGCGCGTGAAGCTCGTCATCATCAGCACCATCGCGGGCAGGAACGACAGCATCGTGAGCAGCAGCATCGTCTGCACGCTCAGCGAATAGGTCGTACCGCCGCCGGGGCCGGGGCTCGTGTTGAAAGCGGGCAGGCCTTGCGGCTGGGCCGCCTGGGCATGCGCGAGATGCGGCAGCATCAGCACCACGGCGGTCAGCGCGAACAGCAGCGCGAGCGGCAGGGCCGAGCGCGAAAGGCGCGCCTTGAGTGCCGCCTTGAAGCGGCCGAAACGGGTATTCGACGTCACGATCGAAGAAGATTGCATGCGGGCGCTGGCGCCCGTTACTGCGTCGGAAAGGGGACTGCCGTGCATTTACTGCGCTCCGCCGTCGTGACGGTTGGGTGTCGCGCCGGATTGTGCGTCGGGTCGCGCGCTGGATCGCGGATTGAACCGTTTGCCGGCTTCGTGCTTCAGCGCGTCACGAAAGCGCTGGCCGAAGCTGCCTTGCAGGGCGGGGCCGCCGGCGGCGCTCGCGACACCTGCCGCGACATGACCGGCAGGCAACTCGCCCGCGGGCATCGTGTGCAGCAGCGTCACGCTGCCGGGCGAGGCGCCCAGCACCAGCCAGGTATCGCCGATCTCGACCACGGCCACGCGCTCCTTGCCGCCGAGCGATGCGCCGCCGACGGTTTTGATCAGCGCGTTCTTCGGCCCATGCTGCAGCCCGAGACGCCGCGCGAGCCAGCCGCAGGCGAACACCACGGCGATCACCAGCACGAGACCGAGCACCGTTTGCAGCACCGCGCCGAAGCCGAGCGACGGCACCGCGCTGCCCGTCACCACGGCGGAAGCGCCCGAGGCCGAGCGCGCCGCCTGGTTGACCGCCTGCAGGTCGGCGGCGCGAGCCGCGACGCTGGCAAGCGAAACCGCAGCAACAGCGAAAGTACGGCGCAGCACGGCCAGCGATTTCATCGGTTGAGTTTCCGGATCCGCTCGGACGGCGTGATGATGTCGGTCAGACGGATACCGAACTTGTCGTTCACCACCACCACTTCGCCCTGGGCGATCAGGCAGCCGTTCACGAGCACGTCCATCGGTTCGCCGGCGAGGCCGTCGAGCTCCACCACCGAACCCTGCGCGAGTTGCAGCAGGTTGCGGATGGCGATCTTGGTGCGGCCGAGTTCGACGGTCATCTGGACGGGAATGTCCAGAATCATGTCGATATCGTTACGCGTCGAATTCTGATCGACCTTCGAAAGCGGCTGGAACACGGCCGCCGGTTGTGCGGCGGGTGCGTCGTTGCTGTTCTGCTCGGCCAGTGCGGCGGCCCAATCGTCCATCGCCATCTCGTCTTCCGTGCTTGTTGTATTGGCTGCGCCCGTTACTTCCATTGCTTCAGCTTGCGCTGCGGCCTCCGGGCCGTCTGGATCGAGCACCGGTTCGTCAGCGCTCGTGCCGTTGATGTCACTCATATCCACCTTCCTTCATCGTGTCGGCTGCGCTGATCATCTTCTGGACCCGCAACGCGTATTGACCATTGAAAATTCCGTAGCCGCACTCCATTACCGGCACGCCGTCCACCTTGGCGACGATGTGCTCGGGAACGTTCATCGGCAGCACATCGCCCTTCTTCATGTTCAGGATCTGCTCGAAGGTGATGGGCACCTGCGCCAGATCGGCGGTCAGTTCCACTTCGGCGGCCTGCACCTGCTGCGACAGCACGCGCACCCAGCGGCGGTCCACGTCGAGCACTTCGCCTTGCAGCGGCGAGCTCAGCACGTCGCGGATCGGCTCGATCATCGAATACGGCATGCAGATGTGCAGCGTGCCGCCGGTCGAACCGAACTCGATCGAGAACTGCGTGACGATCACGATCTCGTTGGGCGTGGCAACGTTTGCGAACTGCGTGTGCATTTCCGAGCGTACGTACTCGAAATTGAGCGGCCGCACGCTTTTCCACGCGCTCGTGTAATGCTCGAACACCAGGTTCAGCAGCTTGCTGATGATGCGCTGTTCGGTCTGCGTGAAATCGCGGCCTTCGACGCGCGTATGGAAACGCCCGTCGCCGCCGAACAGGTTGTCGACCACGAAAAACACCAGATTCGGATCGAACACGAACAGCGACGTGCCGCGCAGCGGCTTCACGTGCACCAGGTTCAGGTTCGTCGGAATCGGCAGGTTGCGCGTGAACTCGCTGTATTTCTGCACGCGCACCGGCCCGACCGAAATTTCGGCGGTACGGCGCATGAAGTTGAAGATGCCCACGCGCAACAGGCGCGCGAAACGCTCGTTAATAATTTCGAGACCGGGCATCCGGCCGCGCACGATGCGTTCCTGCGTCGCGATGTTGTACGGACGCACGCCCTGCTTTTCAGCCTGGCTCGAATCGGTATCGACTTCGCCGGTGACGCCCTTGAGGAGGGCATCGACCTCCTCCTGCGACATGAACTCGTCGTGACCCATGCTCATGATGCGAAGTCCTCGAATGTCTGCGCGCTGTCCATGCTCTTATTGCACGACGAATTCGGTGAAGAGGACGTCCTCGACCTTGGCGGGCTCGGCGCGCGGGTCCGACGGCTGGGCGATCAGCTTGGCCAGTTCGGCCGCGAGCGTGCGCTTGCCGTCGAGCGGGGCGAGATCGGACGGATTCTTGTTCGACAGCGCCAGCAGCACGCGGCTGCGGATTTCCGGCATGCGCGCGACCAGCGCGTCCTGGGTGGCCTGGCTGTCGAGCTTGAGCGTGAGGCCGATACGCAGGTAATGCGTTTCGCCGTCATCGGATTGCAGGTTCACCGTCATCGGCTCGAGGGCGTAGTAGACGGGCACGGCGGGCGGCGGCGGCGCGCTTGCGCTCGGTGCGCTCGCGGCATGGCGCGACATGAAGAACCATACGCCCGCGCCGGCCGCGCCCGCGGCGACGATCGCGATGATGACGATGAGGAGGATGCGCTTCAGCGGTCCGGGTTTTGCGCCTTGCGGGGCGGCTTGCTGGTTTGCGGTCGTGGTCGCCATGTCGGTGTGCGAATCTGGTGCGTTCGGGTACGGGTTCGGAGTACGGGCCGCGCCTTGCTGGCGTGGCGCTCGCATTCATTCCGGCAGCCTGCATTGTTGCGGCTTTTGCCTTACAGCGATGGGAGGAATAGACGGGGGATTTCCGGCTATCTCGTGGCTTTGTGCCGGTGCGGGGCGGGCGTTTCGCCGGGAATGGGGGAAAGAGCGTAGCAGGAAGGCGGGGAGCGGGCGAGCCCCCCTTTGTGCATTGCAATGCGCGGCGCCTCGCGCGGGCGGCGCCGGACTGCGTTGCTGTGGTCCGGCGGCGTCGCACTTTGCCCCGTTTGTTGCTGCTTGTTGCTGCTTCTTCCTTCTTCTTGCCCTTCGTTGCTGCGTTTTGTTGCTTTATTGCTTCGGGGCGCTTCGGGGCGCTTCGGGTCGCTTCGGCTTGCCGAAGCGACTGTCATCCGCTTCAGGCGAAGGTGTCGACCAGGCCGACCGTGCGCTTCGTAGCCGTGGTGGCGGCGCTGCTCGCCACGTCGTCCACGCCGCCCGTCGAGGCGAGGCCGGACGATCCCGAGCGCGACGAACGCGAACCGCCGCCCGAGCCGCTACCGCTGCTGTCCTGCTGCGCCTGCTGGTTCATCTGACGCGAAAAACCGTCGCTCACGCTCGCGCTGCCCAGGCCAATGCCGTTTTCCTGCATCTGCTCGCGCAGCTTCGGCAACGCGGCTTCGACGGCTTCGCGCACCTGCTGGTGCTGCGAGACGAAGAGCGCGTGCGCGTGGTTGTCCGCGACCTGCAGGACGACCTGGAGCGGGCCGAGATCCTTCGGGTTGAGCGTGAGTTCCGCCGAGGTCTGATGCGCGTTCGACAGGAACACGACCTTCTGGCTGAGCGCGTCTTCCCAGTCCGAGGTGCCGACCTGCGGCGAAATCGTGCTCGACGCCGCCGCCGATGCCGCCGCCGGGTTGTTGGCCGCACTGGCCGCCTGGGTGGCTTGCGCCTGCGCGGCGGCCGCAGCCGCCTGGCTGGCCGCGAGCGCGTCGGTCACGGTGTTCGATGCGCTCGACGCGTCGGTCTGCGAGCTGGCTTGCGCGGCGGCCGCGAGCAGCGCATTGGCGTTCTGTGCGGTGGCGTCGTTGGTTGCGCCCGCCACGGTTTTCGCCGAGCCGGTCGTAGCCGTGCTTTTATCGTCGATGGCCGTGTCCAGCGCCTTCGATTTCGCCTGCGTACCCAGATGGGTCGCGAAGCTGCTGGCGATGCTCGCGCCGCCCGACGCCGCGCTGGCGTCGGTGGTGGTCGCGGCGGCGCGCGTGTTGAGCGTGGCCGCGCCGCTGCGCAGCGTGTTCAGTGCTGCCGCCAGAGCGTCGCTGACCGATTTCGGCGCGCTGCTCGTGCTGTCGCTGGCGTCCGTGGCCGTGCCGGTGCCGTTCGCCGCGGCGGCGGCCGCTTGAGCGACGCTCGCGAGCGTGGCGTCGCTGCCGTCCTGCGCGGCGTCGCTACCGTCGCTGCTGCCGTCCTGGCCTTGCTGCGCGGCCTGCTGGGCCGCTTGCGCCTGCTGTGCCTGGGCGGCGGCCGCCGCACCGGCGGCATCGGTCTGCTGCTGGGCGCTGGCGTCGCTCGCGCGGCGATCGGTCTTCGAAGCGTGCTTCGAGCCCTGCGTCGACGAACTGCCGCTCGACGACTGGCTCGACTGCGTGGATTGCGAGCCCGACGCTTGCGACGAGTGCGCGCTTTGCGAATTCTGCGAAGCCTGGGCGCTGGCACTGGCGCTGTTCCAGTTCTGCGCGGCCGCGGCGTTCGACTGCTGCTGGATGGCCTGCTGGTTGCTGCTGGCCTGGCTGGCGGCTTGCGCGGCCATGCTCTGCTGCAGCGTCTGCGCAAAGCCCTGGCTGGCGTTCGCCTGGCTGGAAGAGGTGGCGTTGCCGCTAGCGGTGGGGTCCACGGCTCCGAAGAGCGAACTGACTGCAGAAAGAAGCGACATGAGGTCTGCCCCGAAAATCCTGAACGGTGTATTAGACGATGACTGTCATTGCGCCCGCAAATAGAGGCGATGCGGGCGCCGCAGTCAATTTATGAATGCTGGGCGCGCATGCGCATGGCGCGGGCGGCAAATTCGTCGGAATCGCGCTGGTCGCGTTTGGCTTCCACGCGGGCCTGCACGGCGTCCTGACGCGATTGCAGCACTTCGTACGAACCCAGTTTCTGCTTGGTGCGCGCCCATTCGGGCTTGGCCGCTTCCACGCGCTGGGTCGCCTGATCGAGCATGCGGCGCTGCTGATCGATAGCGGCGTCGAGCGTGTCGATAAACGCCTGGAAATTGCGCACATTGCCCGCGGCCATGCCCGCGCGCGCGGATTCGGTGAAACGCACGTGGTACTCCTCGCGGTAGTCGATCAGCGCCTTGAGCTGCTTTTCGACTTCGCTGCGCTCGCGCTGCACGCGCCCGAGGCGCTGCGTCGCGGCATCCACGTCGTCCTGCGCGAGACCGATCAGGGTCTGCAACGCGGTCTGTTTCGTCATGTCGTCGTTCCTCGCTCAGTGGACGGGGCGGCGTTACGCGCGGCCCGGTCCGCCATTGCCAAGCAGCGCGCCAAGCATGCCGACGCTCTGGTCATAATCCGCCGTTTCGCGGAAACCCTGCTGCAAAAATGCCTCGATACGCGGATACAACTGGATCGCCCGGTCGAGCACGGCGTCGCGTCCGCTTACATAAGCGCCTACGTTGATCAGGTCGCGGTTGCGCTGATAGCGCGACAGCATCTGCTTGAACGCACGCGTCTGGTTCAGATGCTGGTCGTCGATCAGCGCGGTCATCGCCCGGCTGATCGACGCTTCGATGTCGATGGCCGGATAGTGCCCCGCTTCCGCAAGCGAGCGCGAGAGCACGATATGGCCGTCCAGAATCGCGCGCGCGGAGTCCGCAATCGGGTCCTGCTGGTCGTCGCCTTCGGTCAGCACAGTATAGAAAGCCGTGATCGATCCGCCGCCTTCCGGGCCATTGCCGGTGCGTTCGACGAGCGCGGGCAGCTTGGCGAACACCGAAGGCGGATAACCCTTGGTCGCGGGCGGCTCGCCGATCGCCAGCGCGATCTCGCGCTGCGCCATCGCGTAACGCGTGAGCGAATCCATCAGCAGCAGCACGTGCTTGCCCTGATCGCGGAAGTATTCGGCCAGCGAGGTCGTATAGGCGGCCGCCTGCATGCGCAGCAGCGGCGAAACGTCGGCCGGAGCGGCCACCACGACCGAGCGCGCGCGCCCTTCCTCGCCGAGGATCTGCTCGATGAATTCCTTGACTTCGCGGCCCCGCTCGCCGATCAGGCCGATCACGATGACTTCCGCGCTGGTCGCGCGCGCCATGGTGCCGAGCAGCACCGATTTACCGACGCCCGAGCCCGCGAACAGGCCCATGCGCTGGCCGCGCCCGACGGTCAGCAGCGCGTTGATCGCGCGCACGCCCACGTCGAGCACTTTGTGGATCGGCTCGCGGTTCAGCGGATTGATGACGGGCGCGGTGAGCGGCGCGTCGGCTTCTGTATTGAGCGGGCCGAGGCCGTCGAGCGGCTTGCCCGACGCGTCGACCACGCGGCCGAGCATGCCCCAGCCGACCGGCAGACGCTTGGCGCCCGCCATCGGATCGGCGATCGGCGCGCTTTCCAGCGGCCACACGCGTGCGCCGGGCAACAGGCCCGAGACTTCGGTGGTCGGCATCAGGAACAGCTTGTCGCCGCCAAAGCCCACGACTTCGGCTTCGGCCATCGGCAGCGAACTGCCCGGCGGCAATTCGATCATCACTTCGGCGCCCACGGCGAGGCGCAGGCCCACGGCTTCGAGCACGAGGCCGGCCGCGCGCGTCAGGCGTCCGCAGCCGCGCAGCGGCAGCGCCAGTTCATTGCGCGCGCGCACGCGGTTCAGGTGAGCGTTCCAGACCGCGTGATGCGGATTGTTCGGGTCGTAATTCGCGGGCGGCACGTAGGGCGCGGGCTCGGCCGCTGCGCCTTCGGTATCGGCGCTGGCGGTATCGCTCGCCTGCGCTTCTTCTTCGTCGTTCACCAGCACGGCAGCGGTTTGCGCCGGGTCATGGGCCGCGGGCCCGAACGACGCCAGCGCCAGTTCCTGTTCGAGCGGCGTCAGGCCGCCCGTGTGGATCGCCTGCTGCACGGTCTGATGAAGCGTCGGATTTACCATGGCCGCGCCTTGCCGAGCGCCGCCGACACGCGTTCCCAGCGTGTTGCGATGCCCGCATCGGTTTCGCCCGTCGCCGCCTGGGCGCGGCAGCCGCCGCGTTCGAGCGTGGCGTCGGTGCGCACGGTCCAGCCGCGCGCCTGCAGATCTTCCATCAGATACGCCTCCACCACCGGCAGATCGGCGGGGCTCACCACGAGTTGCGGCGAGCCGATCAATTGCGGCTCATGGGCGAGCACTTCGCGTGCCGCGGCCAGCAGCGCCGTCGGGTCGTGCTGCACGTGCTGGCGCACCACCTGCTGCGCAATATCCATCGCCAGATCGACGAGCGTTTCCGCCACGCCAGCTTCGACGGTCTGGAGCGCGTCCGAAAAACGCTGCGCCAGTTGCGCGAGCTGGTTCGCCTGGGCGCGCGCGAGTTCGAGCCCTTGCTCGAAACCCTGCTTCTGGCCCTGGTCGTAACCGGCCTGATAGCCGAGCGCCTGGCCCGCCACATGGCCGGACGCGAGGCCCTGCTGATGGGCGTCGTCGCGCAGACGCTGCAACTGGGCCGCGAACAGGGCTTCCTCGTCGGGCGTGGGCGGCGGCGGCGGCGGGGGAGGCGGGTCGAACGACGCCATCTCCCAGCGCTGATACGCCGAGCGCGCGCGCGCCGACTCGCGGGTGGCTTCGTCAGACATACGCGTCTTCCGCCTTGCCGCCTAGCACGATCTGACCGCTCTCGGCGAGATTGCGCACGATCTGCAGGATACGGCGCTGCTGCGTCTCGACTTCCGAAACGCGCACCGGACCGCGCGCGTCCAGGTCTTCGGCGAGCAGTTCCGCGGCACGCTGCGACATGTTCGCGAGGAACTTCTGGCGCAGCGCGGGCGGGGCGCCCTTGAGCGAAATGATGAGCGATTCCGACTCCACTTCCTTGAGCAGGAGCTGGATCGCGCGATCTTCGAGGTCGAGCAGGTTTTCGAACACGAACATCTGGTCGATGATCTTCTGGGCGAGTTCGGCGTCGTATTGCTTGACGTTCTCGATCACGCCTTCTTCATGCTGGCTCGTCATGAAGTTGAGAATTTCAGCGGCCGTACGGATGCCGCCCATCGGGCTGCGCTTGAGGTTGTCGCTGCCCGAGAGCAGGCCGGTCAGCACATCGTCGAGTTCGCGCAGCGCCTGCGGCTGGATGCCGTCGAGCGTGGCGATACGCAGCAGCACGTCGTTACGCAGACGCTCGGTGAAGCACGAAGCGATCTCCGACGCCTGGTCGCGGTCGAGGTGCACGAGAATCGTCGCGATGATCTGCGGGTGCTCGTTCTTGATCAGTTCCGCGACCGAGCCCGAGTCCATCCACTTCAGGCCTTCGATACCGCTCGTATCGCCGCCCTGCAGGATGCGGTCGATCACGGCGCCGGCCTTGTCCTCGCCCAGCGCCTTGGTCAGCACGTTGCGGATGTAGTCGTTCGAGTCGAGCGAGAGCGCCGTGTGCTGCTCCGCTTCCTTGACGAACTCCTGCAGCACGACGTCGATTTCCTCGCGCTTGACGTTCTTCAGCGCGGCCATGGCGGCGCCGATCTTCTGCACTTCGCGCGGCCCGAGGAACTTGAAGACCTGAGAGGCCTCTTCCTCGCCGATCGACATGAGCAGCAGTGCGCTCTTGACGGCTCCTTCAGCGCTCATCGTTCACCCAGCTCTTGACAACGGTTGCGACAATTTTCGGATCCTGGCGCGCGATACTGCGGGCGAATTCCAGGTTGCGTTCAAACTTGTGTTTCTCGTTTTCGAGGGCCAGCAAGCCCGGATCGCCTTCGACCTCGCCGCCCGTGCCTTCGATCTTCTCGACCTGCGGCAGACCGTCGAGCAGCATCGGCTCGCCGGCGTCGACACCGAGCGCCGAAACGGCAGCCGGCGGCGCCGGCGGCGGGAACGCGCGGCGCAGCGCCGGCTTCACCATCACGAAATACAGGAACAGGGCCACCGCACCGATGCCGAGCCACGTCGCGACCTGCTTGGCGAGCGCGAGAATGTCCGGCTGGCGCCACCACGGCAGATTGGCGTTCGGATCGACGTCCTGCTGGAAGGCGGCGTTGACGACGTTCACCGAGTCGCCGCGCTTCTGGTCGTAGCCCATCGCGTCCTTCACCAGCTGCTCCACCTGGGCGAGCTTTTGCGCGTCGAGCGGCTGCATCGTCGCGTGGCCCTTGGCGTCGACCTTCGGCTGATAGTTCACGATCACGGCCACCGACAGGCGCTTGATATCGCCCGCCGCCTGCTGGTAGTGGCGCACGGTCTTGTCGAGCTCGTAGTTCGTGGTGGTGTCGCGGTGATCCGAGATCGGCGTCGAGGCGGCTGCGCCGCTGGCGCCCGCCGGGGCGACGATCGGCGCCGAAGCCGGCTGCGGCGGCTGGTTCGACAGCGCGCCCGGCACGCCGCCCGCGTTCGCCTGCGACGAATCGGTGGCGATGCTCTGCTGCTGGCTGCGCACCGAAGCCTGTTGCGGGTTGCCGTTCGGGCCGTAGTTCTCGGAGGTCTGCTCCAGATGCGAGAAGTCGAGGTCGGCGCTCACCTGCGAGCGCGCGTTGCCCGAGCCGAACAGCGGCGCGAGGATCTGGTCGATGCGCGACTGCGTGTCGTGTTCGACCTGACGCACGTACTTGAGCTGCGAAGCGTCCAGACCCGCGCTGGTGGCGCTTTGCGTGAGCAGATTGCCGTCCTGGTCGACCACGGTGACGTTGCGCACCGGCAGATCGGGCACGGCCGACGCCACCATATGGGTGATCGCGGCCACCTGGCCGTCGTCGAGCACGCGGCCCGGATACATGTTCACGAGCACCGACGCCGACGGCGCTTCGCGTTCGCGCACGAACACCGAAGGCTTCGGAATGGCCAGATGCACGCGCGAGGACTTCACGCTCTGGATCGACTGAATCGTTTGCTCTAGCTCGCCTTCGAGGGCGCGCTGGTAGTTCACCTGCTCGGCGAACTGGCTGATGCCGAACTTCTGGTTGTCCATCAGCTCGAAGCCGACCGAACCGCTCTTGGGCAGACCTTGCTGGGCCAGGCGCAGACGCATTTCGCCGACCTGGTCGGACGGCACCAGGATCGCGCTGCCGTTTTCCGACAGCTTGTAGGGAATGTTCGCGGCCTGCAGCGCGGTGATGATCGAGCCGCCGTCACGGTCCGACAGGTTGCTGTAGAGCACCTTGTAGTCGGGCGCGCGCGACCAGAGGATCAGACCGGCGACCACGGCGACCAGCACGGCCACGGCGATGATGAGCGGAGCGCGCGGGTTGCCGCGCACGCTGCGCAGCGACGACAGCGAGCCAAGGCGCTGCGCGAAGCCACCGCCCAGGTCGTCCGCGCCGCCAGGCATGGCGCCGCCCGCGGCTGCGCCTGTGGCAGCGCCGCTGGTAGCGAGGCCCATGCGGGCGTCGGGGTTGATCAAAGAGTTGGCAGACGAATCCATGCGACGGGTATCTCCGGGAGACTTGCATGTCCCGCCGCGGCCCTATAACAGACGCCCACGACGGAGACTTTCACGACAGGGATTATCCGGGGCCGGTGACAACCCGATTGCGCGAATAGAGCCGGGTTTTCCCCCTAGTTTCGGGGCTATCGAAAATACCCCGCTGATATGCTCTCGGCAGGCTCGGAAATGTGTATGCAGACCGGGTCCTGGCGGGCGATCAAAAGCTCACCGTGCGGGCCGGACCGGGGCCGCACGAGTGGCATGGCCCAGATCGGAGCCGACGCCCGCCAAAGCACACCCTTTTTCTCGTGGAGCAAACATGACTGTGCCAGTCAACCCACTCACGTCGGCCCTCGCGCAGATGCAGGCGATGGCCACGCAGGCGGCAGGGACGTCGGCTGCCGCGGCCGCCGACGGCAGCTCGGGAGCGGCGACCGCAGGCGAATTCGCCTCGGCGCTCAAGGCGTCGATCGACAAGATCAGCGGCGACCAGCAAAAGGCCGTCGGCGAGTCGCAGGCGTTCGAGCTGGGGGCCAGCAATATTTCGCTCAACGACGTGATGGTCGACATGCAGAAGGCCAATATCGGCTTCCAGTTCGGGCTGCAGGTGCGCAACAAACTGGTCTCCGCCTACACCGACATCATGCAGATTCAGGTGTAAGGAAAGGAGCTGTTACGCGCTTACCCCGACACGCCCATTAAAGCTTCGCCCTTCTTTTTCCGATAACACGGCTAGAACCGGCTCATGCCTCTTGCAAAGGGCCGGATGCACCGTATCCACAGCCGCACGTTCGAAGGAGAAGCGCTGATGTTTTCCGCTACCCAGTCTGGAGCCAACGCCTATGCACGCGTCGGTGTCGAAACGGGGGTGATGGGCGCGAGTCCGCACAAGCTGATCGCGCTCCTTTACGAAGGTGCGCGCAAGGCGATTGCACAGGCCCGCATGCATATGCAGATGGGCAACGTGGGGCCGCGTGGCGAGGCGATCGGAAAGGCGATCCGGATCGTCGAAAGCGGGCTACAGCTGGCGTTGAATGTCGAAGCAGGGGGCGAAATCGCCCAGCGCCTGAATCGACTTTACAGTTATATGACGCGACGTTTGCTGGAAGCGAACATTCAACAGAGCGAGTCCATGCTGGTCGAAGTCGATGGCCTGCTGGCAACGCTCGAGGAAGCCTGGTTGGGGATTGCGCCGGAAGTGGCAAGGATGGCCGCACAGGCCTCCGGACCATCGTCCGGTTCATTGACGAGATGAGTTCGAAAGCAGACTACTTCGCCCGCTATGAAGCGATCGCGACGGTCTCGGGGCAAATGCTCTGCGCCGCACGCGATTCGCACTGGAACGAGTTGATTGGCCTCCAGGAGGAATACCGGCACCTCGTTGACGCGCTCAAGAACGCCGATTTCGGCGTGCGGCTGACCACCGACGAAAGAGCGCGCAAGTTCGAGTTGATCCGGCAGATCCTGGCCGACGATGCAGCAATCCGCGATCTCGCGAGTCCGTGCATGGCGCGCCTGTCGGCGCTCTTTCACGGCACCGCGCAACCCGCCCGGGTGCTGCAGGAGATGTACGGGGCGCGCTGAACACGCGCTGGGTCAGGTAACCCGATCACCACCCCGCAAACAAAAAATGCCGCGCCGCCACCCGTGATAGCGGGGGCGCGCGGCGCCATACCAGGCCCACGCTCCGCATGAACGGAATCGACACCAGCGCCGCGTCGCTGCTCGCGAGCCGCATAGGCGCGCTGGGGCCGACCGGCGCGCAGAGCAGCGCCGGCACCGCGCAGACGGGCGTATCCGCGCTCGCGGGCGGCGCCATCGCGCTGCCCGACGCGCAGAGCGTCGATACGCCGCAGGCGTCGGCGCAGACCGTGCTGTCGGCGGTGGCGCTGGCGCTCGACGCGATCATCCGCTCCGGCGGCGAGGCCACGCCCGCCGTGGTTGGCCGCGCGCCGGTGTGGAGCGATCCCGATTCAGCCGATGCAGGCGCCGACGCGCAATCCCTGCCGCTGCCGGGGCTGACGAATCCGGCCAGCGCTGCCGCGCAGGCGCTGGAAGCGGCGCTGCTCGCGGAAGTCGAGGCGCAGGCCGGGCTCGTGGGCGCGGCGCAGGACGGCGCGGATGCTGCCGATACCGCCAACGCAACTAACACGACCAACGCCGCGAACGCGGCGAACGCTGCAAGTGCGCAAAACACCCCGAGCGCCACGGGCGTCGCGCTCGCGGCGCAGGCCGGGCCGGTGGCGGCGCTGGCGGCTTCGCTCGCGCAGACCGTGGCGCAAAGCGGCCTGTTCTACGAATCGCATCTGGCCCAATGGCTGCGCGGCCAGCGCACGCCGGGCGATCTCGCCGACGAACTCCAGAACCGCCTCACCGGCGGCGGCGCGCAATTGCCGCTCGACTGGGCGTCTTCGCCCGACGACATCGACGACGTTTTCTGGACCGAACTGCCGAACGCCGCCCAGCAGGGCGCGCGCGCAGCGGCGAATGCGGCGCAGCAGGCGCCCGGCACGTCGCGCGGCGCCGAAACCAATGCCGCCTTCGCGCAGGAAGCCGCACGCGGTCACGCGACTTCGCTGCTCGGCGACACGCTGCTGCCCGCCGTGCATGCACCGGGCGGCGCGGGCGCGAGCGCAGGCGTGCATGAAGCGCTGCTGCCGCTGGTGCGTCAGCAGCTCGATCTGCTCGCCACCGGCGAATTCCGCTGGACCGGCGAAGCCTGGCCGGGCGTGCGCCTCGACTGGACGATTCAACCGGACGAATACGATCCGCGCGACCCCGGCAATGGCGGCCGCGGCACCGAAGAAGACGCCACGCCCTGGCACACGCGCCTGACGCTGGCGCTGCCGTCGCTCGGCACGGTGGATGCCGAACTGACGCTCACGGGCAAAACGCTCGCGGTGCGCGTGCAGGCGAGCCCTGGCGGCGCGCAGCGACTCACCGACAACAGCGAAGCGTTGCGTGGGCGGCTGGAAGCGCTGGGACTTGCGCTGGCGGGTTTGTCGATCCGCGAAATCGGCGGTGGCACGGTGCACGCGAGCGCCGCCGATGCGGCACGCGCCGCCGACGCCTACGCGCGCAACGCCGCCGCGCCAGCGCCGGAGCACCACGCCGCCGAAGCCGCAACGGCCACCGCAGCCGCAGCAACCACCGACTCAACCGATCCGAACGACTGGGAGCGCGGATGAGCCGCACGAACCGCAGGAGCGCCGCGGCGCTCGCCTACGACGATCCCGCTTCGCGCGATGGCGCGCCGCGCGTGGTCGCGAAAGGCTATGGCCTTGTCGCCGAGATGATCGTGCAGCGCGCGAAGGAAGCGGGCCTCTATGTGCACGAGGCGCCGGAAATGGTCTCGCTGCTGATGCAGGTGGATCTGGACTCGCAGATTCCGCCGCAGCTCTATCAGGCGGTGGCGGAACTGCTCGCCTGGCTGCACAAGCTCGAAGCCGTCGATAGCGGCGCGAAGGCCGACGCCGCGAAAGCGCCGAAATCCGCGCAATCCGCGCAAGGCGATGTGCCCGACGCCAAGGCGCTCGCGATTCACGCCTATCGCTTTCCGGCCCTGCCGGGCTGAAGCCGCGCCGGTAACCCCGCGCTAGAACTTCAGCATCAGGCGAATCAGCGTATTGAACAGCTTGCCGTAGGGCGGCGCGATCAGATGCCGCCCGTTCAGGCGCGCCTGCGTGAACACGGGCTTCATCTTCGAGAACGTGCAGAAGCCTTCGTAGCCGTGATACGAACCCATGCCGCTCGCGCCCACGCCGCCGAACGGCAGGCCTTCGGCGGCGATATGCATCAACGTTTCGTTCACCGACATCCCGCCCGCAATGGTCTCGCGCGTCACGCGATCGACGGTTTGCGAGTCGTCGGCGTAAAGGTAGAGCGCCAGCGGCCGCGCGCGGGCGTTCACGTAGCGCAGCGCTTCGTCGAGCGAGTCGTAAGGCACGATCGGCAGCAGCGGCCCGAAAATTTCCTCCTGCATCAACTGCGTGTGCGCGGGCGCGCCCGTCACCAGCACCGGCGCGAACTGGCGCGTGGCCGCGTCGCGAGGCCCGAGCGCGTGCAGTTGCGCGCCTGCGGCCTGGGCTTCGTCGGCGAGACGCTCCAGCCGTTCGTAGTGCTTCGGCGAAATGATCGAGGTGTAGTCGTGGTTGCGCGCGAAATCGGGATAAAGCTCGTTGAAGCGCTGGTGCGCCCGCACGATAAACGCTTCTTCCTTGCCGCGCGGCAGCAGCACGTAATCGGGCGCGATGCAGGTTTGCCCCGCGTTGAGCGTCTTGCCGAGCAGCAGGCTGTCCACCGCGTACTCGAAACGCGCCTGTTCGCCGATCAGCGCGGGCGACTTGCCGCCCAGTTCCAGCGTGACCGGCGTGAGGTTCGCGGCGGCCGCGCGCATGACTTCGTGGCCGATGCGCGTCGAGCCGGTAAACAGCAGGTGATCGAAGGGCAGCGCGGTGAAGGCCGCGCCCACGGCGGCGTCGCCGTTGACGACCGTGACGTGATCGGCGGCGAAGGTCTGGGCGATCAGATCCGCGAATAGCGCCGAGGTGCGCGGCGTCAGTTCCGACATCTTGATCATCGCCCGGCAGCCCGCCGCGAGCGCGCACACCAGCGGCCCCGCGCCGAGCAGCAGCGGATAGTTCCACGGCACCACGATGCCCGCCACGCCGATCGGCTGCGGCACCACGCGTGCGCGGCCCGGCATCAGCCATTTGCCGGCGCGGCGGCGCTGCGGCCGCATCCAGCGTTCGCCGTGCTTGAGCGCCGAATCGATTTCCTGCTTGAGCACCACGAATTCCGCGAGCGCGACTTCGGCTTTCGAACGCTGGCCGAAGTCGGCGTTCATGGCATCGGCCAGCGCGTCCTGGTTCGCGAACAGCACGTCGCGCAGCGCGCGCAGATGGCGCGCGCGTTCGCTCCAAGCGGGAAACGGCGCGCGCAGATACGCTTCGCGTTGCGCCGCGAGGCGCTCGCCGAGCGTGCTGTCCGCGCTGGAATTCGCGTTGGCGGTGTCACCGCTCGCGCGGGCGACGGCTTCGGGCAGATCGTGCTTCATGGTCGGTCCTTTGAGATTGGCGTCGGGCGCGGTTCAGGCGGCGGTGTGCTGCAGATAGTCGATGGGCAGGGCGCGCGCGATCAGCGCCGCGTGATCGAAGCGCGCGGGCAGGGTGCCGGACACGCGGCCGCAATCGGCGTCGTGCTCGTCCAGACGCGTGGCGATAAAGGCCTCGGCGACTTCGGGCGGCCCCGCACGCAGCAGCATGGCCTGCGCGATCAGCACGATCTGCTGGGCGATGCGCCGCGCGCTGGCTTCGCGCGTGCCGGGCGCTCCGTTGAGCAGCGCCGACAGACGATCGAGCGCCGCGCCCAGCACCGGATGCCCGGCCGCGTCGCGCCGCCACGCCAGAAAGAGCGCCTGCGCGGCGTCGGCTTCGCGCTCCAGCGCGCGCAGCACGTCGAGGCACATCACGTTACCCGACCCTTCCCAGATCGAGTTGACGGGCGCTTCGCGGTAAAAGCGCGCCATCGGCCCTTCTTCCACATAGCCGTTGCCGCCCCAGACTTCCATCGCTTCGCCCGTGAAGGCGAGCGCGCGCTTGCAAACCCAGAACTTCGCGGCGGGCGTGACGATGCGCCGCCACGCGCGCGCGATGCGCGCGCTGTCGTCTTCCGTGTTGCGATCGGGCGTGGCTTGCTCGAACGCCTGCGCCAGATGCATGAAGAGCACGGTGGCGGCTTCGGATTCCAGCGAGAGATCGGCGAGCACGTTCTGCATCAACGGTTGATCGGCGAGCAGGCGGCCGAACGCGCTGCGGTGGCGCGCATGGTGAATCGCCTGCACGAGCGCCGCGCGCATCAGCGCCGCGCTGCCGATCACGCAGTCGAGCCGCGTGAAATTCGCCATTTCGATGATGGTGGGCACGCCGCGTCCTTCGTCGCCGACCATCACGCCGTAGGCGTCGAAAAATTCCACCTCGCTGCTGGCGTTCGAGCGATTGCCGAGCTTGTCTTTCAGGCGCTGCACGACGACGGCGTTTTTCGTACCGTCGGGGCGAAAGCGCGGCACGAAGAAGCAGGAGAGCGCGTCGTGTTCGGTGCTGCGCGCGAGCACCAGATGCGCGTCGCACTGCGGCGCGGAGAAGAACCATTTGTGGCCGGTCAGCAGATAAGGCGCGCCGCGTCCGCTCGCGACACCGACCGGGCGCGCTTCCGTGCGGTTGCTGCGCACATCCGAGCCGCCCTGTTTCTCGGTCATGCCCATGCCGATCATCATCGAGCGCTTTTGCGCGAGCGGCACGTCGCGCGCGTCGTGCTCGCGTGTGTAGAGCTTGTCGCGCAGCGTTTCGAACAGCGCGGGTTCGTTTTGCAGCACCGGAATGCTTGCAAACGTCATGGTGAGCGGACACAGCGAGCCCGATTCAAGCTGCGCGTGCAGGAAGTAGCCCGCGCAGCGCGCGGCCATCGCGCCCGCTCGCGGCTGCGAAAACGGCAGCGCATGCAGGCCTTCGGCGCGCAGCAGGGCGAGCAGATCGTGCCAGGCCGGATGGAATTCGAGGGCATCGATGCGCTCGCCGCGCGGGCTGTGCGTGTGCAGTTCAGGCGCGTGGCGGTTGGCGAGATCGGCGAGTTCGAGCGTGGCCGCTTCGCCGAGCTTCGCGCCGTGTTGCGTCAGCGCATCGCGATGCCACTCGGCGCCTGCGCGCGCGAGCGCTTCGCCCAGCGCCGGGTCGCAGGCAAAAAGGTTGTAATCGGCGAGCGGCGGAGCCTGATTCGTGACTTCGTGCGTGGTGCCGGCGCGGTGCGTGCCGGGCGCCATCGCTGCGGTCTGCATCGATTCGAGCGGTTCCATCGTGACCTGTCTCCATCGGCGGCGCGCCTGGGCGGGCGCGGCCGGTCATGTTGTCGTGGTTCGCGTGGTTCGCGTGGTTCGTGTGTTTCGCGTGTTTCGCGTGTTTCGTATCGGCGGCGGGAGCGGCGGCGCGGCGGGCCGCCTGGTAAGCGCCCGCGCATGAAGTGTCCGCGATTGCGGCTGGAGAATGCTCCGGCGCTCCCTGTGATGCTTGCCGGAACCTTTCAGCTCTGTTGGCTGAACCGTCCTTCATGGTAGCCGCCTATGAGCCACCGACAGCCCGTCAGAATTAGAGGGTGCGCTCTGACATAAATGCTGACCCAAGCTTCAGACGCTTCCTACAATGCGCGATACAACAAAATCGAACGAGCGTGCATCTAGCGTGCCTCATCCCGACGCCGGCTGCAACTTCGGTCGGATACAGGGAGGCAAACTAGATGGAATACGACTACATCATCGTAGGCGGCGGCTCGGGCGGCGCATCGCTCGCCGGACGCCTGGCCGAGCGTTGTCCCGAGGCCCAGATCGCGCTGATCGAGGCCGGTCCGCATACCGAACGCAATCTCTTCGTCAACATGCCGATGGGCGTGGCGGCGCTCGTGCCGTTTCGCACGAAGAACAACTACGCCTACCAGACCGAGCCGCAGCCGGGCCTCGCGGGCCGTCGCGGTTACCAGCCGCGCGGGCGCGGCTTCGGCGGTTCGAGCGCCATCAACGCGATGATCTACACGCGCGGCCATCGGCTCGATTACGACGAATGGGCGCAACTGGGCTGTGCGGGCTGGGCGTGGGACGACGTGCTGCCGTATTTCCTGCGCGCCGAGGACAACGCGCGCGGCGCGAATCCCTGGCACGGCGCGGGCGGGCCGCTGGGCGTCTCGGATCTGGTCGAGCGCAATCCGGTGGCGCAGCGCTTCGTCGCGGCCGCGCGCGAAGCGGGCTTTCCGGCCAACGACGACTTCAACGGCGCGGAACAGGAAGGCGTGGGCTTCTATCAGGTCACGCAGCGCGGCGGCGAGCGCTGCACCGTGGCACGCGCCTATCTCTACGGCAAGCTGCGCCCGAATCTCCATCTGATCGCCGATGCCACCGTGCTGCGCGTGAGCTTCGACGGCACGCGCGCAAGCGGCGTCGAAGTCGCGCGCGGCGGGCGCACCGAAACGCTGTTCGCGCGCGCCGAAGTGATTCTCGCGGCGGGCGCCTTCAACACGCCGCAACTGCTGATGTGTTCCGGCATCGGTCCCGCCGATCAACTGCGCGCGCACGGCATCGGCGTGCTGCACGATGCGCCCGAGGTGGGCCGCAACCTGATCGACCATATCGACTTCACCTATAACAAGCGCGTGCATTCGAGCGAGACCGTGGGCTATTCGCTGCGCGGCGCCGCGAAGATGGTGCCCGGCCTGCTGCGTTATCTGCGCGCGCGGCGCGGCATGTTCACGACCAACGTGGCCGAGGCGGGCGGCTTCATCAAGAGCCGCCCGGAACTCGACCGGCCCGATCTGCAACTGCACTTCTGCACCGCGCTCGTCGACGATCACAGCCGCCGCCTGCATTGGGGGCACGGTTATTCGCTGCATGTCTGCGTGCTGCGCCCGGCGAGCCGCGGCACGGTCACGCTCGCGAGCGCCGATGCGCGCGTCGCGCCCGTGATCGACCCGCGCTTTTTCTCGGATACGCGCGACCTCGATCTGCTGGTGGCCGGCACGCGCCTCGCGCGGCGCATTCTGGATGCCGCGCCGCTCGCGCAGATGGGCGGCCGCGAGATCTACACGCACGCGGGCCAGAGCGACGCCGAACTGCGCGCGACCATCGCCGCCCACGCCGACACGATCTATCACCCGGTCGCCACCTGCCGCATGGGCGGCGATGCGCGCTCGGTCGTCGATGCGCAACTGCGCGTGCGCGGCGTCACGCATCTGCGTATCGCCGATGCCTCCGTAATGCCGACGTTGATCGGCGGCAATACCAATGCGCCGACCGTGATGATCGGCGAGCGTGCCGCGGATTTCATCGTCGAAACCCGACGCCAGGGCGCACCGACGCACGACGCGAAAGTGATTGCCTGACAGCGAGGTTCTATTTCTCCCAGCGGTTCTTCCGCTTCACGATGCCTTCCCTGGCGATGACGCAAAAAACGAGGCGCAAGCCGCCTCGTTTTTAACGCTGCGTTGACGAAAACACCGCTTTTTCATGGGGTTTTCGTCAAAGAGTGTGCGACATGATCGCCACCCTCATTTTCGAGATTTCGGACTCCATATAATCGCGCGGCACCTTGGGCGTGTCAGTTGGCGCGTCCGCGAACGGGAGGAACCGCCTCGATGAGCATCAATGTCTTTCAACTGCTGGACGCCGTCATGAGCGACGACGTGGTCCGCACCCTGGCCGGTCGTTTCGGCCTCACGCCGGATCTGGCGCGCAAGGTCACGGGCGCGGCCGCGCCGGCCATCGTCGCGGCCATCATGCATCGCGGCAGCACCGCAGAAGGGGCGCGCGGTCTGTTCGACACCATCATGTCGCCGGACGTCAATGCGCTGATCGGCAAGCAATTGCCCGAGCTGCTCGGCAGCACGACGGGCCTGAACCAGCTCGAAACCGTTGGCCGCGAGCTGATCCAGCGCGCCGCTGGCGTGAACGTGGGCGCGCTGTCCGATGCCGTCGCGGCGCAAACCGGCGCGGCGCAATCGACGGCGTTTTCGCTGACGGGCGTGGTCGGCGCCGTGCTGATGGGCATTCTGAAGCAGCACTTCACGTCTTCCCAGGGCATCGTCGGGCAATTGCCTACGTTGCTGGGGCATCAACTGTCGTCGGTGAATGCGAGTCTGTCGGACCGGCTGGCGCATGCGGTCGGGCTGGGTTCCGCAGCGGCGTTTGCGGGTTCGATCCTGACGCGTCTGAAGGATGTGTCGGCGCATCTGGAACATCCGAAGCCGGTCGAGCGTCCGGTGCCGGTTGCCGTGCCGCCGCAGACCATCGGCACCAGCACGCCGCCAATCGAGCCGGAAAAGCGCAAGCATTCGTGGCTCTGGTGGCTGCTCGCGGCGATTGCGCTGATTCTCGCGTTCTTCGCGCTGCGCTCGTGCCAGCATGACGACGGCGCGAAGGACAGTGCAAACAGCAGCACAAACAACAGCGCAGCGGCTGCGCCGGCTTCTGAAGCCAGCCTGCCCGCAGTGGTCGCGGCGTCCGATGCCAGCGCGGCGGTGGCGGCTTCGGGCGCGATCGTGGTTGCATCGGAGGCCTCCGGCGCATCGGCAGCGGTCGCCGCGAGCGCCGCATCGTCGGCAAGCGAAGCCGCGCCCGCAGCGGCGCCCACGCAGGATTCGCATCTCTCGTTCACCGTCGACAAGAGCGGCGCGCCGACCATCACCGCGACGGTCGGCAGCGAAGCCGAAAAAGCCCAGTTGCTCGACGCGCTCACGAAGAAGTTCGGCGACGGCAAGTTCACCGCCAACGTGACGGTCGATCCCGCCACCAAACCGGCCGACTGGCTCGCCCACCTCGACGGCCTGCTGCCGCTGATGGCGCTGCCCGGCGCGGAAGTGAAGATCGACGGCACGCACGTCGAACTGAGCGGCGCGGCCGCCGACGCGAAGCTCGGCTGGCTCGACAAGCTCAAGGCGCTGTTCGGCTCGGGCTTCGATATCGGCGTGTTCAACGTGCAGAAGGCCGTGGCCGACGCCACGCAGTCGTTCCGCGACGCCGTGAAGGGCCTGTTCGGCGCGCAAGCGTCCTGCGCGGGCGACGATGTGGCCAAGGTGCTCAACCTGCAGGTCGTGAACTTCAACACCGGCAGCGTGACGATTCCGGCATCGGCGGGCGCGGATCTGCGCGATTCCGCCAAGGTGCTCAAGGCGTGCGCGAAGCAGGGCAAGCCGGTGCGTCTGGAAGTGGCGGGTTATTCCGATAACGTCGGCGACAAGTCGGTCAATCTGAACCTGTCGAAGCGCCGCGCTCAGGCCGTGCTGACCTATCTGGTCGCTCAGGGCGTGAGTGCCTCGACGCTGAGCGCCGCCGGTTACGGCGACGCCAATCCGGTCGACAGCAACGACACGGAAGGTGGCCGTTTCCATAACCGCCGTATCGCGTTCTCCGCAAAGCAGTAAGTCCTTGCGCGAGAAGCAAAAAAGCCGTCCGGCCCGAGCCGGGCGGCTTTTTTATTGCGCATCGGCGCGTCACTCGCCAGCGGGTTTCTCCAGTCCGGGCGGGCGCACGAAATCGTCGAGAAACGTCGACGGCTTGCCGTATTCCTCGCGTGCCACCGCAAGCCACGCGCGCGCCGCATGCGAGAGATAGCCGTTGCGTTTCCAGCCGATCGCCATGTCCCAGGTGATCTGCGGATCGGCGACCGGCAGGCAGGTGAAGCGCGCCGCGTCGAGCCTGCGCACATACGGCGCGGGCAGCAGCGCGATGCCGACGCCCGCGAGCACGAGCGCCGCCATCAAATCCCAATGACCGCTGCGCCCGACGATCTGCGGCGCGAAACCGGCCGCGCGACACGCGTTGAGCACCACATCGTTGAGCGCAAGGCTTTCGCCATAGAACACGAACGGTTCGGCCGCGAGATCGGCCAAAGGCACGCTGGCGGCGCCGTCCCAGCGCGAGCCGCGCGGCGCGACCAGCCACAGCACTTCGTGCGAGATCGGCAGCACGTCGATCTGTTCGGGATCGACCGGCAGCAGCACGCCGCCCAGTTCCAGTTCGCCGGCAATCAGCGCCGCCTCGATCGCGCGCGAACCCTGTTCGAACAGCTTGAGTTCGATTTTCGGATAGCGCTGACGGAATGCGGCGATGGCGGGCGTGAACAGCGAACCGCCCATCGGCGGAATGCCGATGGTGATTTCGCCGCGCCCGAGCGTGCCGAGATCGGCGAGTTCGGCCTGCAACTGCGCCTGCGCGGCGAGCACGTCCTGGCCGCGCTGATAGACGATGCGCCCCGCGTCGGTGAGCACCATCTGGCGCGCGTCGCGCAGCAGCAGCGGCGTGCCGGTCTCGTCCTCCAGCGCCTTGACCATCTTGCTGATGGTGGGCTGCGTGACGTGCAGCGCCTCGGCGGCCGCGGTAAAACTCTGCTGGCGAACCACTTCGATGAAATAGCGTAGCGCGCGCAATTCCACGGGTCTGTCTCCTGATTTCGCTGACGTCGCGTGCGGATTGCCCCGACGCTCACATATTCCATTATGGAATGAAGTCGATGATTACAAGTCATTATATTTATGCTGCGCTGCACCCTATACTCAGTTCCATTCCACTGTCACTTAGGGTTTGCCATGACTGCCTCGACTTCCTCCGCACCGGCCCCGAAAAAGGGCGTGATGGCTCGCGTTGGCCGGATCGCTGCGCAGTCGGCACTCCTCGCAGGCGTCTGGTTTCTCGCCGATACGCTCACGCGCGCCGCGCATCTGCCGGTGCCGGGCGGCGTGGTGGGCCTCGTGCTGCTGCTGGCGCTGCTGTTCTGCGGCGGCGTGACGCCGCGCTGGGTCAAGGCAGGCGCCGACTGGCTGCTCTCCGACATGCTGCTGTTCTTCATCCCGGCCGCCGTGGCGGCGGTGCAGTACGGCGGCCTGTTCCGCGCCGACGGCTGGCGCCTCGCGCTGGTGGTGGTCGGCGGCACGCTGATGGTGATGTTCGCGGTGGCCTTCGCCGTCGAGCAGGCCGCGCGGCTGGAACGCCGCCTCGCGCTGCGCCGCGTGCAGCACGTGCGCCTCGCACGACATCTGGCGCGCGCCTGAGTTTAGGCGCCGCTAGGCGCTCCCCGGCGCAAGCAATCTGACACGTAATCTAAGCACTCCCAAAGGATGAAGCCGTCATGAACACGTTCTACGCCTCACTGTTCGCCGACGATGCCTCGCGGCTGATCGCCGCAGGCTGCTTCATTCTGACCGTCGCGCTCTACTTCGCTTCGAAGCTCGCCTACGCGCGCTTTCCCTCGCCGTGGCTCACGCCGCTGGTGGCCGTGCCGGCCGTGCTCGGCGCCTTCGTGCTGCTGCTGCATATTCCGTATCCGGTCTATTTTCAGGACACGCGCTGGCTGATGTGGCTGCTTGGCCCGGCTACCGTGGCGTTTGCCGTGCCGATCTACGAATACCGCGATCTGCTCAAGCGCCACTGGATTTCGCTCACCGTTGGCGTGACGGTCGGCATCATCGTGGCGGTGGGCGGTTCGCTCGCGCTCGCCAAGCTGCTGCATCTGTCGCCGGATCTGCAACGCAGCCTCATGACGCGCTCGATCTCGACGCCTTTCGCGCTTGCCGTCTCCGACAAGATCCACGCGCCGCGCGACCTCACAGCGCTGTTCGTGATCGCCACGGGCGTGTGCGGCATGCTGTTCGGCGAGCTGGTGCTGGGCCTCGTGCCGCTGCGCACGCGTCTCGCACGCGGCGCGCTGTTCGGCGCGGCGGCGCACGGCGTGGGTACTGCGAAAGCACGCGAACTCGGCCGCGAAGAGGGCGTGGTCGCCAGCCTGACGATGATGATCGCGGGCGTGGTGATGGTGCTGCTCGCACCCGCGCTGGGCTTCCTGCCGGTCTGAGGCCCATTTAGGACGATGACGATTTGGGGGCTTCTGACGATTGCGTCATGAAGTCCGCCGTTCAGCGCACGCCAATCCCACAGGACATTTCGCGACGCACCTAAGATTCGGGCTTTTATGGGCCTTTATGGGCTTTGATCGGCTTTCCTAAGCTGCTGCCCTGACTGAATCGGCGTCGCGTTACATGTCCCTCATTTCGATCATCATCCCTTGTTACAACGGCGCCGCCACGATTGCGCGCGCGCTGCAAAGCAGCCTCGCGCAAGCCGAAGCCGCGCAGATTCTGGTCGTCGATGACGGTTCGATCGATGCATCGGCGTCCATCGTGCGCACCTACGGCATGCACGAACCGCGCATCCGCTTGCTGCAAACCGTGTCCAAAGGCGGCGCGGCCCGCGCGCGCAACTGGGGCGCGCTGCACGCGAGCACGCCGCTGATCGCCTTCCTCGACGCCGACGACGAATATCTGCCCGGCGCCCTGGCCGCCGCGTCGGCGCATCTGCAGGCGCATCCGCAGGAAGCCGCGGTGCGTCTGAACGTCGAATTCGCCGATTTTCCGCAGCGCCTGACCCGTCATCCCGATTTCGAGCGCCATGCCGCCGTGCTCAGCAACACCGTGCCCGGCAGTCTGGTGATGCGGCGCAGCGTGTTCCTTTCTCTCGGCGGCTTTCCGATGGACGATGTGTTCCGGCGTCACGGCGGCGAAGACGGCGCGCTGTCCTGGGTGCTCGGCGAGATATTCGAGCAGCGCCGTCTGACCGATGCAAAGCACGTGCGCATGCACTATCGGGGCGGCATCTACCCGGAGCGCTTTCTGAATATCCAGATGGGTTACGCCGAAGCCGATCCGGTCGAGCACGAAGCGACGTTGCGCGCCTCGCGCGCGTTTCTCGACGCCGCTTACACCAACCTGCGTCAGCTGCGCGCGGCCAGCGTGCCGGATCGATAAGCACTTCACCCCAAGATTCACCGCGATTCACGCCGATTAACCCTGCCGCGCGTCCGTAGCGACGCGCGTCTGTCATCGCGTTTTGCTACAATCACGCCTCGTCTTCGAGGAGCGTTGCGACGGGGCGCGGTAAACACCGCATGACCCGCCAGGCTCGAAGGCGCTCAATCCGGTTGGCTTTCAAAAAGCCGCCGCACTGAAAAAACGGCGCTCACGTCTTTAATTTCTAGTCACTTTTAGAAAGGAGGGCGTGATGAACGCCGCAATTCCGCAAGATCAAGCCAAAGATTTCATCGTCGCCGATATGTCGCTTGCTGCCTGGGGCCGCAAGGAACTCGATATCGCCGAAACCGAAATGCCCGGCCTCGTGCAAACCCGCGAAGAATACAAGGCGCAGCAGCCGCTGAAGGGCGCGCGCATCGCCGGTTCGCTGCACATGACGATCCAGACCGGCGTGCTGATCGAAACGCTGACGGCGCTGGGCGCCGACGTGCGCTGGGCCTCGTGCAACATCTTCTCGACGCAGGATCACGCTGCCGCCGCCATCGCTGCGGGCGGCACGCCGGTGTTCGCATTCAAGGGCGAATCGCTCGACGAATACTGGGAATTCTCGCACCGCATTTTCGAATGGCCGAACGGCGAATTCGCCAACATGATCCTGGACGACGGCGGCGACGCAACGCTGCTGCTGATCCTCGGCTCGAAGGCTGAAAAGGACCGCTCGGTCATCGCCAAGCCCACGAACGAAGAAGAAGTCGCGCTGTACAAGTCGATCGCGGCTCACCTCGACGTCGATCCGACGTGGTACTCGACGCGCCTCGCGCACATCAAGGGCGTGACCGAAGAAACCACCACGGGCGTGCATCGTCTGTACCAGATGGAGAAGGAAGGCCGTCTGCCGTTCCCGGCCATCAACGTCAACGACTCGGTCACGAAGTCGAAGTTCGACAACCTGTACGGCTGCCGCGAGTCGCTCGTCGACGGCATCAAGCGCGCCACCGACGTGATGATCGCGGGCAAGATCGCGGTCGTCGCAGGTTACGGCGACGTGGGCAAGGGCTGTGCGCAATCGCTGCGCGGTCTGGGCGCGACCGTGTGGGTCACGGAAATCGATCCGATCTGCGCACTGCAGGCGGCGATGGAAGGCTACCGCGTCGTGACGATGGAATACGCTGCCGACAAGGCCGACATCTTCGTGACGGCAACCGGCAACTACCACGTGATCGGCCATGACCACATGAAGGCGATGCGCCACAACGCGATCGTCTGCAACATCGGTCACTTCGACTCGGAAATCGACGTTGCGTCCACGCGCCAGTACCAGTGGGACAACATCAAGCCGCAAGTCGACCACATCATTTTCCCGGACGGCAAGCGCGTGATCCTGCTGGCCGAAGGCCGCCTGGTGAACCTGGGCTGCGCCACGGGCCACCCGTCGTTCGTGATGTCGAACTCGTTCACGAACCAGACGCTCGCGCAGATCGAACTGTTCGTCGAAGGCCAGAAGTACGAGAACAAGGTCTACGTGCTGCCCAAGCACCTCGACGAAAAGGTCGCGCGTCTGCATCTGGCGCGCATCGGTGCGAACCTGTCGGTGCTGTCGGACGATCAGGCTTCGTACATCGGCGTCGACAAGAACGGTCCGTTCAAGCCGAACCACTACCGTTACTAAGCCGGTCACCCGGCCGATCGTTACGGTCAGATACAAAAGCGCTACGAGGCGGCCCTTATTTTTAAGCCGCCTTTAAGCGACCGGCCCGATGCTGTGCCTACGCCCGCGCGCTATTTTTAACGTGCGCGGGCGCACCGCATAACCACGACGCAAGAGGACTCCAATATGACCGTGCTGCTCACCTGGCTGATCAATGCGCTCGCGCTGCTGATCATTACCTGGCTCGTTCCGTCGATCCACGTGCGCAGCTTCGGCACCGCGCTGATCGTCGCGCTCGTGCTGGGCCTCATCAACGCCGTGCTGCGCCCGGTGCTCATCGTGCTGACGCTGCCCGTGACGATCGTCACGCTCGGCCTGTTCATCCTCGTGGTGAACGCGCTGTGCTTCTGGCTGGCGGCGTCCTTGCTCAAGGGCTTCGAGGTGTCGGGATTCTGGTCGGCGTTTTTTGGCTCGATCCTCTACAGCATCGTCTCGTGGCTGCTGTCGGCGCTGATCTTCGGCAACCGCAGCCTCGGCTGACGCTCGCCGGCCCGCGCCCTGCGCGCAGGCCGGCTCATCAAGAAAGCGATCATGAAACCGATCGAACTCTCATTCGAATTCTTCCCGCCCAAGACCGCTGAAGGCGTCGAGAAGCTGCGCGCCACGCGTGCGCAACTGCTCATGCACAAGCCGCGCTTCGTGTCGGTGACCTTCGGTGCGGGCGGCTCGACGCAACAGGGCACGCTCGACACCGTCGCGGAAATCGCCAAGGAAGGCGTCGATGCGGCGCCGCACCTGTCGTGCATCGGCGCGACCCGCGACAGTCTGCGTGACATCCTCGGCCAGTACCGCGCGCATGGCATCCGCCATATCGTGGCGCTGCGCGGCGACCTGCCTTCGGGCATGGGCGAAATGGGCGAGCTGCGCTACGCGTCGGATCTCGTCGCCTTTATCCGCGAGGAAACCGGCGACGCGTTCCACATCGAAGTGGCCGCTTATCCCGAATACCATCCGCAGGCGCGCTCGCCGCGTCACGATCTGGAAGCGTTCGCGCAGAAGGTGAAAGCGGGCGCGGATTCGGCGATCACGCAGTACTTCTTCAACGCGGATGCGTATTTCCGCTTTGTCGAAGAAGCGCAGAAGCTGGGCGTCGATATTCCCATCGTGCCGGGCATCATGCCGATCACGAATTACTCGCAGCTGATGCGTTTCTCGGAGATGTGCGGCGCCGAAGTGCCGCGCTGGGTCGCGAAACGTCTGGAAAGCTTCGGCGACGACCGCGAGTCGATTCGCGCATTCGGCCTCGACGTGGTGACGGACCTGTGCCGCCGTCTCGTCGATGCGGGCGTGCCGGGTCTGCACTTCTACACGCTCAACGCGGCGCCGGCGACGAAGGCGATCTGCGAACGTCTGTTCCCCTGAGTTCGCACTGAGTTTCACCTCGACGCGCGGGTTCGGCCCGCGCAGTCTGCACAACGCGCGACGCTGCAAAAGCGGCTCGCGCGTTTTTTATTTGGGGGCAGGTGGCAAACCCCGCAGCAGCAGGATGTGACGGGCTGACGCAGATCAGCCACAGCGTTTTGAGACGTGATCAAAATCAAACTTTTGCTCATTCTCCGGCGCCGCTCGCACACCGCGCGCCATCGTCATGACTGCTTCCACTCTTTCGCTCGGCCCCGTCCTCACCTATTCGCAAGCCCTGGATGCGTGGCGCGCGGGCGCGCACGATGCAGCGCTCGCTTGCTGCGAAAGGCTCATTGCGGCAGATCCGTGCGATGCGGACGCCTTGCATCTGGCCGGCGTCATCCTGCTGGGGCGCGACCGGGCCGCCGCCAGGGCGCTGCTGAGCCGGGCGGCGGCAGCACACGAAACAGCGGAAATCCTCGTAAGCCAGGCGCTGGCGCTCGATCCCGATGAGGCCAGGCAGGCCCAGGCTCTGCTCGAGCGTGCACTTGAACTCGATCCGGCGTGTTCAGCTGCACTGAACAATCTGGCGAACCTCTACGCCGCGCGACGCGATACGGCGCGCGCGAGCGCCATGTTCGAACGCCTGATCGAGCAACAGCCGGACAACGTCCTCGCGCACTACAACTACGGCAGCCTGCTGGTCGGTAACGGCGCTTCCGCGCAGGCGATTGCACCGCTGCGCCGCGCGCTGGCACTCGATCCGTCGCACACTTATTCGTACATCAATCTCGCCGCGGCGCTGCTCGATGAGAACCAGCACGCCGAGGCGCTGGCGCTGCTCGAACATGCGCGAACGGTGCAGCCAGATTCGGCGCTGCTGCTGGCGACGCTCGGCAGCCAGCAACGCAGGAACGGCCAGCTCGAGCTGGCGCGCGCAACATTCATGCGCGCCATCGAACTGGACCCGCGCAACGCCCACGCGTGGAACGGCATCGGCAACCTGTTCTACGAAGTCAGCAATATCGACGAAGCCCAGCGGGCATTCGCGCGCGCGGTCGAGCTCAAGCCGGATTTTTCCGATGCACTCGGCAATCTCGGCAACATCTTCAGGGCAAGCGGCGACATTGCGCAGTCGATCGCAACCTACCGTCGCGCGCTCGAATTGCGGCCCGACAATGCCGAAGCACACAGCAATCTCACCTACATGCTCGCGTTCGCGACGGACGACGCCGCCATCATCCGCGCCGAGGCCGAAGCCTTCTGCGCGTGGCACGAAGCGCAGTGGCTCGCCCCGGCCGTCATGCATGACAACACGCGCGAACCTGCGCGGCGATTGCGCATCGGCTATGTGTCGCCGGACTTTCGCGAGCATTGCCAGCGCCTGTTCATGACGCCGCTGCTTGCGCATCACGATCACGCGGCTTTCGAGATCGTCTGTTATTCGACCGTGATGACGCCCGACGCGGTGACGCAGCAACTTGCCAGCTACGCCGACATCTGGCGCGACGTGCGCGATTACGATGACGACCGGCTCGCGCAGCAGATTCGCGCCGACGGTATCGACATCCTCGTCGACCTCACGATGCATATGAACGGCGCGCGGCGGCTCGTATTCGCGCGGCGGCCCGCGCCCGTGCAGGTGGCGTGGCTCGCGTATCCGGGGACGACGGGCAGCGCCGCGATCGGCTGGCGGCTTACCGATTCGTGGCTCGATCCGCTGGGCGACGCACGCGTGGACGCGCAGTACACCGAACGATCGCTGCGTCTGCCGGATGCATTCTGGTGTTACGACGCACTGGCGCCGGGCGTCGAAGTCGCAGCGTTGCCTGCTGCCGCCGCCGCAGGCCAGATCACATTCGGCTGCCTGAACAACACCGGCAAACTCACCGACGCGACGCTCGCACTCTGGTCGGGCGTGTTCGCGGCGCTGCCCGACGCCCGGCTGATTCTCATGGCGCCCGCCGGCAGCGCGCGCGAACGACTGGCGAAGCGGCTCGCCGCACATGGCATCGATCCGGCGCGCGTGGGCTTTATCGGCTTCCAGCATCGCGGCGATTACCTGCGCACTTACTCGCAGATCGACATCGCGCTCGACACGGTGCCGTACAACGGCCACACCACGAGCCTCGACGCCTTCTGGATGGGCGTGCCCGTGCCCACGCGCGTGGGGCGCGCGGCGGCGGGGCGGGCCGGCCTGTCGTTGCTGGCCAATCTCGGTCTGCAGGAACTCGCCGCAGACAGCGATGTCGGCTATGTGCGTATTGTTGTCGGACTCGCCCGCGATCTGCCGCGCCTCGCGCACCTGCGGGCAACGCTGCGTGCGCGCATGCAGGCGTCGCCGCTGATGGACGGCGCGCGTTTCGCGCATCATATGGAGGCGGCGTTCCGGCATATGTGGAACGACTGGTGCGCCCAGCCGCACGGCGGCATTGCTGCGCCGCAACCGGCGGAAACGATGGCAACGGTGGAACCGATGGAACCGATAGAACCAATCAACGCGCCGCTCGATCTCGTGCGTCATGCCGCAGCGCTGCGCGCCAGTGACGATGTCCCGGCCGCGGAAGCTGCGCTGCTACGCGCGCTCGCGCTCGACGCCGCCTGCGCACCCGCGTGGCTGGCGCTCGGCAATCTGCTGCGCGAGCAGGACCGGCGCGCCGAAAGCGAAGCGGTCCTGCGCAAGGCGCTCGACCATGTGCCGAACGATGCCGACGTCCCCAATAACCTCGGCACCCTGCTCGCCGAAGACGGCCGTCACGCCGAAGCCCAGCCGCTGATCGAGCGCGCACTCGCGCTGCGTCCCGCTTTCGCCGATGCGTGGCGCAACCTCGGCAGCCTCTTCATGGAAACGCACCGCGAAAGTGAAGCCATCGCGGCGTTCCAGCGCGCCGTCGAGCTCGCACCGCATGTAGCGCATACCCACAACGTACTCGCCGGTCTGCTGATGAAGGCCGGCGAAACGACCGATGCCATCGAGTCGATGCGCGCCGTGCTCGCGCACGATCCCGCCGACGAATCCGCGCACGGCGATCTCGCCTACGCCACGCTCTTCGTCACCGACGACGGCGCCGCCATCCGTGCCGAAGCCGAGCGCTTTTTCCAGCAGCACGAGGCCGCGCTGTACGACGCCACGGCGCAGCACGCTAACGTTCGCGATCCGGCGCGCCGCCTGCGCATCGGCTATGTATCGCCGGATTTCCGCAATCACTGCCAGTCGCTGTTCACGCTGCCGCTCTTTGCCAATCACGATCACGCGGCGTTCGAGATCGTCTGCTACGCGAGCGTGGCGCAACCCGATCCCGTCACGCATCGCATCGCATCGTCGGTCATGTCGATCTGTGGCGCGACGTCCACGCACTCGACGACGCACAGATCGCGCAGCAGGTGCGCGAAGACGGCATCGACATCCTCGTCGATCTGACGATGCATATGGCCAGCGCGCGGCGCCGTCTCTTTGCGATGCGGCCCGCGCCGGTTCAGGTGGCGTGGCTCGCGTATCCGGGCACGACCGGCAGCCCGGCGATCGACTGGCGGCTGACCGATGCGCGTCTCGATCCGCTGGACGATCCGCGCGTCGATGCCCAGTACACCGAACGCTCGCTGCGTCTGCCCGACACCTTCTGGTGCTACGCGCCGCTCGACGAAGCCGACCGCAACATGCAGATCGGCGCGCTGCCGGCGCTGGAGGCCGGCCATATCACCTTTGGCTGTCTGAACAATCCGTGCAAGCTCACCGATGCGACGCTCGCACTCTGGTCGTGCGTACTCGCCGCGCTGCCTGACGCGCGTCTCATCCTGCTCGCGCCCGAAGGCTCGCTGCGCGAGCGGTTGACCAAACGGCTCGCGGCGCATGGCATCGATCTCGCGCGCGTGCGCTTTGTGGGCTACCAGAAGCGCGCCGATTACCTGCGCACTTACGCGCAGATCGACATCGGTCTGGAGACGGTTCCCTACAACGGTCACACCACGAGCCTCGACGCGTTCTGGATGGGCGTGTCGGTGCCCACGCGAGCGGGCCGGGTGGCCGCGAGCCGTGCGGGGCTTTCCCTGCTGGCGAATCTCGGCCTGCCCGAACTGTCCGCGCACGACGACGCCAGCTACGTGCGCATCGTCACCGCGCTTGCCGCCGATCTGCCGCGCCTGGCTGCGCTGCGCGCGGGTTTGCGCGAGCGCATGCTCGCGTCCGCGCTGATGGACGGCCCGCGCTTTGCGCGCGCCATGGAATCCGCCTTCCGTCACATGTGGCACGCGTGGTGCGCAGAAGCGCCGCGCCACGCAGTTTGACGAGCGGTTTCTGCGTCCGCGTTTTGGCGTCCGCTTTGACAATTCCTCACATCTCGAACGAGTTGGCCCGCCACGATGCACGGATCGTTCTGACGGACTAAGGTGGTAGCGCAGACAGTAAAAAGGGCGCAAAAGAAGGGAGGCGCGCTGCACCGCACCATGAGTCAAGCGGCATTCCTGTCAACCCGGCGTTTTCCAGAGGCGGCGGGACTTTTGGCTCGCTTGTGGCTGCGGCATGTGCTCAAGTAAGATCGCGCTACGCTGGCCCCGGCCGGCATCGAACTGGAGGAAA